>JBILTQ010000226.1:0-8742 GCA_044371435.1 Pirellulaceae bacterium
CGACCACGCTTCCCCTATGTTCCCGCCGGTAGCCCCTAAAATCCAGGAGAAGTTGCGCAGCCTGTCATAGATTTTTCACCGCCCGGCGGAGGCTGATCGAGCTACAATACGGCAGAATCACTGGCTTTTGATGGGACCTGCCGCCGACTCGCGGAGGACCGGCTGGATCCTAGCAAAGAAATTTTCCCCGATGGGTCGCCACCATACCTTTTCTGTCGCCTTGCTCGTCGAGACCTCCAATGCGTATTCGCGGGGCCTGCTGGATGGAGTGATCGAGTACGTCAAACAGCATGGACGCTGGTCGGTCTTCCTCACCGAACAGGAACGGGGGGCGGCGCCGCCGAGTTGGCTAGCCCGCTGGAAGGGCGATGGGATCATCGCCCGCATCGAAACCGATGCCATCGCTCGGACGGTGATGCGGATGAAGCTCCCGACGGTCGACCTCAGCGCGGCTCGGCGCGTTCCCCACATCCCGTGGGCCGATACCGATGACGAGGCCATTGCGCAACTGGCGGTCGAGCATTTCGTCGAACGGGGTTTCATGAACCTGGCCTTCTGCGGTGACCCCGCCTTCGCCTGGTCGCAGGCCCGCGCCGCCCAGTTCGCTCGCCTGGCGGAGCGCGCGGGCCGCCGTTGCTTTCATTATGACGGCCTGCCTCGGTACTCCCCCGATTTCCAACTGGACCGCGAAAAGAAGCAGTTGGGACGCTGGCTACGGCTGCTGCCTCGCCCCGTAGCCATCATGGCCTGCTACGACTTCAAAGCCCACCAGTTGCTGGATGTCTGCCGCGCGCTGCGGATCGCGGTCCCCGAAGAAGTCGCCGTGCTCGGGGTGGATAACGATCGGATGCTCTGCGAGTTCGCAGCCCCGCCGTTGTCGAGCATCATCCCCAATACGCGACAGACAGGCTACGAGGCGGCCGAGTGCCTCGACCGCTGGATGCTCGGCGAACAGGTGCCCGAACGCCGGCTACTGACCAAGCCCTTGGGTATCTGCGTCCGGCAGTCGACCGATATCCTGGCTATCGAAGACCGCGACGTGGTCGCCGCCCTGCGCTACATCCGCGAACATGCCTGCTTGAACATTCGCGTCAGCGATATCCTGGCCCGCGTCCCGATCTCGCGGCGAATCCTCGAAAGCCGTTTCCAGAAGCTGCTCGGGCGAACTCCCCACGAGGAGATCCTCCGCCTGCGGCTCAATCGCGTCCAGCAACTGCTTCGAGAAACCAACTGGTCGATCGGCGACATCGCCCAGCATACCGGTTTTGAACACGCCGAGTACCTTTCGGCGGCCTTCAAGCGTGAGCTGGGTCGGCCCCCGAGCCAATATCGCCGCGAGATGAAGGGGCTACCATAAGCCGGGGGCGCGGCGGCCGGCGGACCGCGCGATCGCTTGCCAGCTGCCAGCCAATGCGACTTACCCCTTCACTCCCGAGGCGATGTGATAACGCCCCGATTCATAGGTCTCGACATCCTGAAAAAGCTTGGGCATGTTCGCCTCGTACCAGGCCGGTTGCTTGGTGACCAAAACCAAGCGTCCGCCGACCCGCAAAGCATGGTGGGCTAGCTGCATGAACCACTCGGCGATCCGCATGTCGGCATAGTAGGGAGGATTCGCCAGGGCCATGTCGAAGCGTTGCGGTTCACCATAGTCCCCCTCCCAATGCTGGCCGACCACCACGTTCTCCAGCCCGTTCAAGACCACCCCGGCACGGGTGCAGTCGACGGCGCGGGCATTGGAATCCAAGGCTTCGACGACCGCCGACGAGTCGCGCATGGCCAACCCCAAGGCGATGGCTCCCGAACCGCAACCGATATCCAGCAACCGGGCCTCGGGAAAGACATCGACCGCATCGAGGATCTGCCGCGCTCCATTGTCGAGCCGGCGATGCGAGAAGACGCCGGGGCGGGTGACGGTGCGGATCATCGCATCGCAATCGCGAAAGCTCAGTTCACATCGATAGTCCTTGAGCTTTTTCAGGGGAGCTGATTTTTCGAGGATGTAGACGACCGCATCGGGACTGGGCCGCACCCGAACATGCTTGCTGTACCCCTTGAGCAACTCATGAACCCAATGATCTTCAGGGTTGTCGACGCTTACCGCCAACTGCCCACCGACGACCAGCCGATGATAGGCCGACTGCACGACATCGCGAGTCAACTCGGACTCCGCCCCCTTGCTGGCGGCCACCAGCGCCAGCTCGATGGCTTCCTCCGGCCAGTCTGCCTGGCAACGGATACTCAGGTTCGGCAGTTCGGCAGCATGGCGTCGCGCCAGGCTAGCCTGGTAACCGTCGAGGTACCAGGCAAAGGCCGAGCCGGTCGGCCGCTGACGCGCTAGCTCCTCGGCCGCCTGGGCTCGACCGGGGCTGTAAACCCCGATCCTGTCGCCGGGGAGGTGGAGGGCTACGTCGAGCAGGCGTTGTTCTTCGAGCCGCGCAGGCAACCTGGTTGGCGGGGCTACCGAGCTTTCCAAGGATTCCATACAGCGATCTTAAACCGAAGGCTTGGAGCGAGCCGACGACTTACCGACCAGGCGATCGATGAGCTTGTCGATTTCGTCCCGATCGATGTTCATCTTGGCGGCGGCCAAGGCGAACAAACGTTTTTCGACTTCGCTCAACTGACCATCGGCTGCCATGACCCTCATCAGGTCGGAGAGCATGGCGATCTTGTCGGCATGCTGGGTCGGTAGTTTCAGGGCCGCTTCGTCGCTCAAGGCGAAATTGACCGCCTTCTCCAGCTCCAGCTCCCCCATCCCCAGCTCGGCGCAACGATCGACCAACAAGGCGATTTCGCGTTCGGTCAGCGAACCATCGGCCGAGGCCATGATGACGAGATTCTTGAGACGATCCAAGTGCTGCATGGCCATGACCAAGCGTTTCCTCAAACTAAGAGCCAGGAACAAATGCCAGGACGGTCGGGAGGCACGGGGCCCGGCCCGCCCCCGCCGGCCGCCGCGCGTGTCGGCCTCGTCCGGAAAAAACCGAACCTCAGACTCGGAACCCGCGTCGGCGACCAACCGTCATGGTATCCTACCATCTTACCGACGATCGAGCGGTTCCGATATCGAGGACCGCAGCATCCTTCCGCGACTTTTTTCTCGTCGAGATACTTCCATGCGAACCATGATGATTGGGCTGTTGATGCTGGTACCTCACGGACTCGGGCTTGGAGCTGAACCTTCCCCTGCCCGCTCCGCCGCGAAAAGAACGGGGGAAGCCGAGCTGCAACAAGCCCAGGTCGAGAGCTATCGGCAAATCGGCGAGGTGGATTTGAAGATGTACATCTTCCAACCATCGCCACCTGCGCCCACCGCTCGCCGCGCCGCCATCGTGTTCTTCTTTGGCGGTGGCTGGAACAGCGGCAGCCCCGCACAATTCGCCCCGCATGCGGCCCATCTGGCCAAACGTGGGATGGTGGCGATGGTCGCCGACTACCGCGTCGCTTCACGGCACGGGGTCAAGGCTGTGGCCTGCGTCGAAGACGCCAAGGCCGCTGTGGCCTGGATCCGGAGCCACGCTGACCGTCTTGGGATCGATCCCCTGCGGGTTGCCGCCGCCGGCGGCTCAGCCGGCGGGCACCTGGCCGCGGCTACCGCCACTCTTGCCGGCTACCAGGAAGCGTCCATCCCTCCCGCCTTGACTATCCCCAACGCCTTGGTCCTCTTCAATCCGGCTTTGGTCTTGGCCCCCGTCCCGTCCGAACCGACGATATCCCGCGATCGGATGGCCGACCTGGCCGCGCGGCTCGGCGATGAACCAATCCGGCTCTCCCCCTACCACCACGTCCGCAGCGGCCAGCCACCGACGATCATCTTCCATGGACGAGCCGATGCGACGGTCCCCTACCGCACCGCTGAACTTTTCACCGAAGCCATGGTCCGGGCAGGGAACCGCTGCGAATTGGTCGGCTTCGAGGGCAAGGACCACGGCTTCTTCAACTTCCAGCGGGATGGCAATGCCGGCTATCAGGCGACCCTGGTCGCCATGGATCGCTTCCTCGGCGACTTGGGTTATTTCCCGGAACCAGTCTCCAAATAAGTCCTCGCCGTCAGGTAGGCGAAGAGGTCGCGGAGCTGTCCCTCGGCTAGATCGTCGAGCAACCCTTCCGGCATGATCGATAGCTTGGAGGCTTGCAGCTGCTCGATCTGGTCGCGGCTGATGAGCTGCGTTTGATTGTCGGCCGTCCGCAAGGTAACGGCGCGCCCATCCTGCTGCTCGATCAAGCCCATCACCACCCGCCCATCGCTGGTCAAGATCTGGAACTGGGTGAACTCTTCGCGGATGGCCGAGGAAGGATCGACGATCGAAGGAACCATGAAGGCCAGGTTGGAACGTTCATAGCCAGTCAGATTCGGCCCAGTCTTGCCCCCTTGCTGGAAGAGGGTGTGGCAGGTCCCACACTTCCTGGTGAACAGCTCGCGCCCCGCATGCACATCGCCGCCCCCGGCGCGAACGGTCTGCGTCACCGCTTCGATCTTTTCCGCGAGCTCCGCCGAACTCTCGCGGGTCTGCCCCCAAATCCGCTGGAGTCGCTGCTGCAACGACTCATCAGCGTGCAGCCGCAATTGCTGCAACACCTCGGTGGGGACCCAAGCTGCAGGGAGACGCGACTCTTCGATCTCCTTCAGCAGCTGGTGCGCCCAGGCCGAACGACTGGCGAGAACCCGCAAAGCGGTGTCGCGCATCCCAGGCTCCATATTCAACGTCCGATGCAACTGGTTGCAGATGGTCTGACCGATCTTGGGATCCTCGAAATTACCGAGGGCCTGCAAGGCGACCCGTTGCAAAGCCGGGGCCTTGGTCTCCGACAACAGCTTCAGCATCCCGGGGACGGCGGCTTGGACCCGCCCCCTCCCCAGCAATTCGACATACTCCAACCGTTCGCCCATCGCGGTCTCGGCCTTGCCGATAGCGGCGACGGCGGCCTGAATCGCCGGGAGATCGCCGGCCCTGATCTGCATCGGCAAGTCGCTCTCGTTGGCCGCAGCCCGGTAGCGGGCCAAATGCTCCTGGATCGCCGCTGGCATGCTGATCGAAGTCTGCCCCGCCACCGCCTGCCGCAACCCTGGCACCAAAGCCCGCTGCGGTTCGAGGCCCGGGGCCGACGCCAGCAAGCGATCGACGCTTGCCCAATCCGGCTTCGCGCTATCCAAGACACAGCGCTGGATGACTCGTTCCAACAAGTATTGCTGCACCATCGGCCGTCCCCAGAAACTCGGCTGCTCAAACAAGGCCAGGACCTGGGGCCGAGCGTGGGCGCAATGAGCCTCCATCGCCCACCACACCAGCAATCCTTGATGCAGGTCGGCGAGGTCCTGATCATAAGCGGTCAGCTTTTCGACGATTGCCAAGCCGGTGGCAGCCGGTAAGCGTTTGGCGGACGAGGCCAACTGGGTACGGACTGCCAACGCGGGTTCGTCCGCCGCCCGCTCGACAATCGCTTGCAAGACTTCCGCCCCGGCCTGCCCATCATCCCCAAGCAACCGCACCGCCCATCGCCGTACATCGGGATCTTCGTGCTGCAAGGCTCGCTTCCATAACCCGTCATCGATGGCTTGCAACTGGTAGAGGGTCCACAAGGCATGCAGGCTCGGCCACTTCTCGCGACCGGCCAGCGCAGCCAACAGCAGCGGCAGGCTCTGACGATCCTCACGCTCGACCAGGACGCGGACCGCCGTCTGACGGAAAAACCTGTTGGGATGCTGGAAGAGCTCGATCAACTGTGGCGTCGTCCACGTGGTCAAATCGAAGTGGGTCGGACAAGCCAAAGCCGTCGACCAGCCCTGCTCCTTCTCCGGGCGGGGAGCAGCCGACCCTTGCACGCGATAGATGCGTCCCGAGCTCTTGTGCCAGTTGTCGCGAGGGTCGACGTGACTGAGCCGACTATCGTACCAATCGGCCAGGTAGACCGCCCCGTCCGGCCCGACCTCGACATCCACCGGACGAAACCACCGATCATCGCTCACCGCCAGCGGCGGACTATCCACCGTGCGGAAGGTGCTGGTGTCGGGATACAGCCGGCTGGCCCAAACGCGATTGTGCAGGGCGTTGGCCGCGATGATGTTTCCTCGATATTCCTCGGGGAGTGTCCCCCCTTCATAGATGCTGAAGGCCTGGGCAAACCGATCGCCATCCCCCTCGAAACGCATGTGTTCGAAGAAGCCGAAGGCGAAGGGATTCGTCAACGGACCATGCTTGCCCCAGTTCTTGATCCCGTAACTTCCCTGCGGGTAGTACATGCCCCGCGTATCGCCATTGTTCGTCCCGGAAAAGACTCGCCCCACCCCGTCGATCTCCAAGCTGAAGGTATTGCCGCCACCTTCGGCGTAGATTTCGAAGACTTCCCGTTTCGGATGGTATCGCCAAATGCATTGCCCCAGGAAGGAGGTCCGCTGGCCGCGACGCGTTTCGACGTCGCCGGTGGTCGTGCTGCCGTTGGCCCCGTACAACCAACCGTCCGGCCCCCACTTGAGGCTATTGGCCACCGAGTGTGTATCTTCCAAACCGAACCCTGACAGATGGACCACCGGCGGTCCATCGGGTTGGGCATCGCCGTCGGCATCGGGATAAAACAGGAGGTAGGGTGGATTCAACACCCACATCCCGCCACCCCCGACCACCACGCTGGTCGCGATATTCAAGCCGTCGATGACATCGCGGCTGGTTTCGTAACGGCCGTCGGCATCGCGGTCCTCCAAGACCGTAATGCAGTCCTTGCCCGGCTCGTGATGCGGCGGCGGCAAAGGGACCTTATCGAAGACGGCTCGGAGGTATTGGTCATAGCGAACCACCTTCAGACCGGCCGGGAAGGGATACTGCCGATACTGCACGACCCACAGACGGCCCCGCTCATCAAAGCTCAACGACAGCGGTTGCACGACCCGCGGCTCGCTGGCCACCAGTTCCATCCGCAAGCCTGGTGCCAACTCAAACCGCTCGACCGCCTGCTCCGGTGGCGTCGGCTGACTCTCATCCGCCAACGCCCCCCGTCCTTGAAAGTTCTCCATGAATCGCCGCACCTCGGGATTGGCCGCGGTCTCCTCTGCAGCCACCGCGTCGGTCGGGCCGGGGGTGGCCTGGGCGAAAACCGGCGAGTTCGCGGCCCCGAGAACGCCAGCGCAAACCATCGCCCGCCAACCGAGCTGTAATCGACCGCAGATTCGGCGGATGAATCGCTTGGGTTTCGCCAATCCCCGGGATGCCAGTAAACGGGATATCAATTTCGAGTCAGCCATAGGAGAGGGCTTTCTGCGGAGGGAACGCAAGGAGGAGGGATGCTCACCAGCCACACCCAGCCGGCCAGCGAGAAAGTCAAGCCGCCGAGGCAGGCTCAGGCCGAAGGACTGGCTAGCCGCTCACTGGCTCCAAAATGCCAGGGTGGACCTGCCATCCCGAAGACTCTCCCGAAGACGGAGGGAACGACTGTCCTTCAATGTACCCCCGCCCGCAACCATTTCCAACTCCGCCAATCGCTCCTCGGGAAGCGCAATCCCCCACACCCACCGGTTGTCGCCGAATGGCCTAGTACCCAGCGGATCCCTTCCGTGCGCGACAGGCCTCGCCCAAAATCACTCCTCGGGATCCGGTGGACGACGCCGAAAAACCGCCACCACATCCTCGACCGGCACCACGAACAACTGATTGTCGGACTCGAAGTCGACCGGGATCGCGTTTTTCGGATGGAAAAGGACTTTATCGTATTGCTTCAGCGGGAAGTCATCGTCGTGCTCGACCTGCTGGCTGATGGTCACAATCCGCCCGGTGATCGTCGGGATTTCCGCGTTATCGGGCAGAGCGATCCCCCCCTTCGTCTCTCGCTTGGGCTCGTCCTTGCGCACCAGAACCCTCGCTCCAACCGGCTCGACGTAGTCAAACTGCGGCGCTTTTTTAGGCATGTAAGTCTCAAAAAGGAGGAAAACGAGTACCGAACGATGGTCGCGGGCGAAGGTTCCCCGCCGGTCACCGCACCGTCGACGACGGACAGACTCTCCGATTGTGACGACAAGCCCCCGGGAAAGGAAGGCGATCCGAGAGCTCTTTGAAGGATTTTTGCTCTTGCGGGTTTCCCTGAAATCGCCATACTCTTCCCTCCTTATTTTAGTTCCCCGACCCAAGGCTCTGGGCCAAGATGATTGAGACCATTGAAGTCAAAAACCGGGATGTGCTCGGTTCCTGGAAGGTTCGTAAGCTCCGCGCAGCTGGCCAGATTCCGGCGATTCTCTACGGACATGGCGAGGCCAATATCCCGCTGTCGGTAGCCCGGGAAACGGTGGCCAAACTCCTCAAGCACGGAAGCAAGCTGGTAGCGCTCACGGGTGACGTGACCGATACCGCGCTGCTCCGCGAAGTCCAGTGGGATTCGCTGGGAACCAGCGTCGTCCACTTGGACTTTGCTCGCGTATCCCAGTCCGAATCGGTCGAGGTAAGTTTGCCAGTCCATCTCCACGGAGAGGCTCCCGGAGCTGTCGGTTCCGGCCAGCTGCGGTTTGTCACCCATGAAGTGACCATCCGTTGCCCGGCAGTGGCGTTGCCCGAATTCCTGACGGTGGATATTAGCCACCTGCAGTTGGGTCAGGCAATTCATGTCAGCGAAATGAAGCTGCCCGATGGGGCGGTAGCGGTTACTCCCGGTTCGGTGGTCGTGGTTCAGGTGGTTTCGCCGACCGACCAGTCCGAGGAAGCAGCCAGCGGAGCGGTGGAACCGGAGTTGATTCGCAAGGAAAAGCCTGAAGCCGAG
>JBILTQ010000306.1:0-6929 GCA_044371435.1 Pirellulaceae bacterium
GTTGCGGGCGACGGCAGTCGATTTCCTTCACCCGCGGCAGCGGCCCGAGAAGAAGAAGCCGATTCGCCAGTACCTGCTGGCGGCGACGGCGGTGCTGGCCCTGCTCGGCGGTGCCTGGTGGTGGTATTACAGCAGTCATCGCCGACTGGATGCGGAAATTGAGGCTCTTCAGGCCAAGCTATCCGGTTTGGAACCGAACCTGAAACTGGCTAAGCAAAATAGCGAGCATTGGCGGAAGGTGGAAAACTATCTCAAGGGGGACATCCAGTGGCTGGAAGAGCTGGCCTACCTATCGCAGAAGGCTTTGCCGGCGGAGGAAATGATTCTGCGCGAAACCTCCCTCGCGTTGGATGGACGGACGAATGAAGGAAAAATCATCGCCCAGGTGGGGATAACCCGGCAGGAGCTCGAGCCCGAGTTAGAGAAGCGTTTGCGGGATGAGCAGCACAAGATCGGGGCCAAGGAAGTGCGGCCGGCCGCCGATCGCAACAATGCTTATGGGTGGACACTCGATCCCGAGATCGTGATTAGTCCTGCCCAGGTCGTCGATCCGACCAAACTGCCGACACCTCCAGCCCCGGCCGCTCCGTCTCCGGCTGGTTCGGTCGAGGCGGCCTCGGCTGCATCGAGCGAGGCTGCATCGAGTGAGGCTGCATCGAGTGAGGCTGCATCGAGTGAGGCTGCATCGAGTGAGGCTGCATCGAGTGAGGCTGCATCGAGTGAGGCTGCATCGACGGTTGCGCCGGAGGCACCGGCAGGGGATCGGCTCGAGACTCCGGCGGATCCGCCTCAACCACCTACCCCACCGACACCTGCCGCTGCTGAGGAGGCACCACGCACATGACTCCCCGTGAAAAAGTGTTATCGATTGGCGTCGGGGTGGCGATCGCGGTTGCCGCTGGTAGCTACCTGATGACCTCGATACGCAAAGGTTTTCAGACCAAGAACAACCGTATCGATCAGCTGCAGTCCGAGTTGATTCAGCGGGACACCCAGATCACCGACGGCCTGATCGATCGACAGAAGCTGATGGCCTTGGCGTTGCGTTCGCTGCCCACCGAAAATCAACGCGCTCAGGCCGACTACACCCAATGGCTGATCGGGCTGGTCGAGGAGTCCGGATTGACCTCGCCCAAGTGGAGTTTCATCAATCGCGAGCTGCAGGAACGCGGCGTTTACAAGCTTTTCAAATTCCAGGTTTCCGGTGGCGGCACCATCGAGAACGCTACCAAGCTACTCTATCAGTTCTATGCGAAGGACTATTTGCATCGCGTGACCTCGCTCAAGATTTCGCCGGTAGCCAATGCGCCTTACCAGTTGAATATCCAGTTGAGCGGTGAGGTCCTGGCTTTGGAGGCGGCTTCCTCCAAGCAAGCGCCCCCCAGTTGGACCTCGCATCGCGTCCAGCGCTCGTTGGATGACTACTCCGATATCATCCTTGGCCGGAATCTTTTCTCACCAGCCAATCATCCGCCGCAGTGGACGTCGGTGGCCAGTACCCAAGCCGTCCGCGGCTCGAGGTTTTCTTTTACCCCGGAAGCCAAGGATATCGATCCCGGCCAACGGGTCCGCTATGAAGTCGTCGGCGACATGGTGCCCGGGATGCGTTTGTCGACCAGCGGTGAGATCGATTGGATGCCGGAGGCCAATGGAAGGTACGACGTCGAGTTGATGGCGATCGATTCGGGGATTCCCCAGCAAAAGATCGCGCACAAGTTGACGGTTGAGGTCATCGATCCTCCCCCGCCGGTGGATCCCCCCAAGCCCCCGCCGCAATTCGATATCGCCTCGCAGGCCAAGCTAAGCGGCTTGGTGACCGGTAAAGATGGGCCGGAAGCCTGGGTGCGGTCGATGCTGGAAGGAAAGACCTTGTATTTGAAGATCGGTAGCAAGCTGACCTTGGGAACGGTCGAAGGGACCGTAGTTTCGGTCGGGGCGAATTACATGGAACTGGAAACCGAAGGCAAGCGTTGGACGGTTGGCTTGGATGAAAATCTAGCCGATGCCTATCGCCGGATGAACGTCGACTGATCCAACGTTCGTCGCCGGATCAATCCGGGCCTGGTATGGTCCCCAGCTAGGCGTATCTGAGGAGTCGGGTACACTGAAGCGCCGATCGATGACCAGGTCTTGGTGTGGACCGCTCGCAGGGGGCGGCCACACGAAGGCAACGTTGACCGGCCAGGCGAAGCATCGATCGAGAAGAGTTTGGCCGAATCCTCAAGATGGCGTCCTATGCCGAACATACTCGATCGAATCGTCGACACCAAGCGGGCGGAGGTGGCTGCGGCCAAGGCCAGACGACCGATGGCGGAATTGCTTGGCCAGCTAGCGTCGGCGCCTGCCTGTCGCGACTTTCATCAGCAGTTGACCGGCTTTTCCGAAATCCGCTTGATCGCCGAGGTCAAGAAAGCCAGTCCCTCCAAGGGGGTTATCCGGCCAGACTTTCAGCCGGTGGCCATCGCCAGGGCCTATCAGGCGGGCGGGGCGGCATGTTTGAGCGTCCTGACCGATGAGCCGTACTTCCAGGGCTCTTTGGAATACCTGGCGGCGGTGCGAGCCGCGGTGACCCTACCGATCTTGCGTAAAGACTTCATCATCGATGAGTATCAGTTGGTGGAAGCCCGGTTGGCTGGGGCGGATGCGGTCCTGTTGATCGCGGAGTGCCTCACCCCCGAGGAACTGCTGCAGCTTTATCAGCGAACCCGGCAACTGGGCATGCACGCCTTGATCGAGCTCTACGACCCGGCGCATCTGCCTGCCGTCTTGGCGACCGGTTGTCCGCTGGTCGGTGTCAATAACCGAGATCTGCGAACCTTCGAGGTCGATTTGAACCATACCCTGCGGATGCGCGAACAGATACCGGCCGATCGCTGTTTGGTCGGCGAGAGCGGGATTTTCACCGCCGACGATGCCCGGAAATTGTTTGCCGGCGGTGTTCAGGCGATGTTGGTCGGTGAGTCGTTGATGCGTCAGCCCGACATCGAAGCGGCGACTCGTCGCTTGCTAGGGCGGTGTTAGCCCTGGAGGCCTGTCGGGCTCGAACAGCTTGAAAGTCGGAGTCGCCGAGCAAGGTGGGGGCCGAGGCTCCGCGTCCACTCAGCACTCCCCGCCAGTCTCGATCGGCTTTCGCCACCCGGTCATGTTGGCTTTCCAGCCTCGACGCGGTCACCTCGTTCCGCTCGGTCCGTGGTAGCCGTCGGCGTGGCCCGCTGTCGGCATTCAGGGCATGGTTCCTAAAGCGAGGAATCGTCCTAGGCTCACTTGGTGGTAGCTTTCGCCCCCTTCTTTCCAGGTGCCTTGGGGTTCTTGGCTTTGGTCGCCCCTTTGCCGTAGTTCTTCCACCAATCGGGGCCTTCGGCCTCAATCTCCTGGTTGAGCTTGATCAATTCGGCCTTCATCTGGGCAAACCTGGCCGGATCCTGCAGGCTCATTTCCTTGGTTTCGTTGGGGTCCGTAGCGATATTGTAGAGTTCGAAGGTAGTCAGGGCTTCATCGGCCAGGATCTTCCAGTCGCCGATCCGCATGGCCGTCTTGAAGGTTTCGGGCGCGAGGTAGCATCGCCAATAAAGAGGCCGGGACCGCTCCACCGGTTGCCCTTGGGTGGCTGGGATCAAGTTACCACCATCGACGATCCGGTCGCTGGGGACCGGAGCCCCCGCGACGATGGCGACGGTGACGAACAGGTCTGAGCCGATGACGGGCGTGGTGCTGATCGAATTGGGGGTAATTTTACCGGGCCAACGAACCAGCCCGGGGACGCGGATTCCTCCCTCATACACCGAGCGTTTTCTGCCGCGGAGCCCACCGGTCGAGCCGCGACCGGGAGACTGGATGCCGTCACCTTCGGGTCCGTTATCCGAGGTGAAAATGACCAAGGTATTGTCTCGAATCTTCTGCTCGTCCAACGCTTTCATCAGCAGGCCGAAGGCGTGGTCCATCTGGGTGACGTTGCCATGGTGTTCGCGTTGGACTTCATCGGTCAGGGTCGGATAACGGGCTTTGAATTCCGCGGCCGACTTGATCGGATAGTGCGGTTCGTGTGTCCACAGGGTGATGAAGAAAGGTTTGTTCGGATCGCGTTGCTCCTTGAGCCAAGTGGCGGCCTCCTTAGCCAGGAATGGGGCCGAGTAGTCATCGACCGGTCCGACCGGTTGGCCGTTGCGTACGAAGTTGGTCGGATGCTCGTGCGACGGGGCGGCGTTATTTTGGGTGGCTAGCCACCAATCGTAGCCGTGGTCGTTGGGTTGCGGCTGCTTCGGCTGATTGAAATAGGAATTTAGGTGCCACTTGCCGAAGTGGGCTGTGCTGTAACCTCGGGTTTTTAGCAGCTTAGGCAATGCGATTTCCGAGGTCCGCAGGTGGAGTTCCTGGTTTTCCGGAATCCAGGTGAAGACCCCGTTGCGGTATGGGGTTCGGCCGGTCTGGATGGCGGAGCGGGAAGGCGAGCAGACGGCACTAGCCGAGTAGCACTGGGTGAAACGCACCCCTTCCTTGGCGAAGGCGTCCAGGTGCGGGGTATGCATCAAGGGGTGGCCGTAGCATCCCAGATCCCCATAGCCCAGGTCGTCGGCCAAAAATAGGATGACGTTGGGGGGCGCTTCGGCTGCCGAGGCGGTCGGTGCGAAGCTGGCGCAAGAGAGGAGGATTGAGGCCAGCAGGCTAGCCACGTTGCGGTGATGCATCGGTAGGACTTTCTAAGGGGTAGGAGGGAGGGCTTCGAGGACAACCTCGCGGTTGCTGATTGTCAAGTTTTCCTGGGGAGAAGCAAGTCGTGGCGGGTCATTCAGGAAAATGGGAAGTTGTGTTAGACTTCAGCGGCGGTCGAGTGGGAAGGGATGGTGGAAGGCGACGGCTCGGGGAATGCGGTCCCGAAGGAAACCTGTCGCGGGCCACGCCATCCAGAGATCGGGAAGCGGAGCTCCACCGATCCGGCTTGGCTACGACCATGGCCGGGCCCTGCGACCCGCGCGGTGGTATGGAACGGACGTCAGCCAGGTACGTGGCGGTTTGATTGCGTTGAGCTGGATGAGATGAATTATTGATGAGATGAATTATTTATGAGTTCCAACCGAGCGCTGCTTCATCCTCGCGATGAGATCATGCAAACGATGGAGCGGATCTATCGTTATCGCATGACCACGACTTCCGGCGGGAACCTTTCGATCCGCGATGGCCAGAACCACGTCTGGATTTCTCCGGCCCGCGTCGATAAAGGGAGTCTGACCCGGGAAGACATCGTATGCGTGCGTTCCGATGGTTCGACCGAAGGACGCCATCGACCGTCTTCGGAATACCCCTTCCATCGAGCCATCTATGCGGCTCGCCCCGATATCCGGGCGATCGTGCATGCCCATCCGGTCGCCCTGGTCGCCTTCAGCATTTGTCGGCAGGTTCCCGACACACGCTTGTTCCATCAAGCCCATTTTGTTTCCGGAAAGGTCGGCTTTGCCCCGTATGCCTTGCCCGGAAGCGAGCAGTTGGGGGCGAATATTGCGACTCAATTCGCGGAAGGTTGCGAGAGCGTCATTCTCGAAAACCACGGGGTCGTGGTCGGCGGAGGTTCGCTGTCGCACGCCTTCCAGCGGTTTGAGGCGTTGGAATTTGCCGGTAAGACCGTGATCAAAGCCGCCCGCTTGGGGCCTATTCGTTACTTGACCGAAGCTCAGTTGGAACTGGCCCAGCAACGCTCGATCGTCACTCGGCCGGCACCGGTGTCGGAGGCGACGCCCGCCGAGCAGGAATTGCGGAAGCAGCTGATCGATTTTTTACGCCGAGGTTGCCGCCAGCGGTTGCTGATCAGCACCGAGGGGAGTTACTCCGCGCGGCTGGATGAAGAACGATTCCTCATCACCCCATCCCAGAAAGATCGCGAGCGTTTGCGGATCGACGATTTGGTGTTGGTGCACCGAGACCATCATGAGCCCGAGAAGCTTCCCAGCCGGGCCACCCCCTTGCACCGCGCTATCTATCGGCGGCATCCGTGGGTCCAATCGATCGTTTTTGCACATCCGGTGAACGCGACCGCCTTCAGTATCACCGACGCCCCCTTTGATGCCCGTACCATTCCCGAGAGTTATCTGTTTTTACGCGATGTCCAGCGCATTCCCTACGGCATGCAATACCAGCCGGGCGATTCCCTGGCCGCTTCGCTTTCGTCGACGCATCCGGCGGCGATGGTCGATAATGATGGAGTGGTCGTCTTGGGTTCCAGCATCCTCGATGCTTTCGATCGTTTGGAGGTTCTGGAATCGACGGCGGAAGCCATTATCAATGCCAAAGCGATAGGCGAGATCACCCCGATGCCGGAGGCCGTCATCGATGAGTTGAGGACTGCCTTTGGTATTTCGTGAAGCTGCCCGACAACCGGTCATCCACCTATTGGTTCGTTGAAATTTTTCTCCACTTGCGAGTCCGTCTTTCCTGGTTTCCCTAGCCACTATGCCCTATAGCACCCATATTCAGAATCCCGACGTCATCCTCATCGGTAGCGGAATCATGTCCTCGAATTTGGGGGCGATGCTGAAGAAAATTCAGCCCGAATTGAAGATCCAACTGTATGAAGTTTCCGACGAGTTGGCCCAGGAGAGCTCCAACGCCTGGAACAATGCCGGGACCGGTCATGCGGGGATCTGCGAACTGAGCTATACCCCCTTCCAGAATGCTGATGGTTCGGTCGATGTCACCAAAGCCATCGAGATCTTCGAGCAATTCGAGCAGTCCAAGCTCTTTTGGGGCTATGCCATCCGGACCGGAATGATCCAGCAGCCTCGCGACTTTATCAACCCGGTGCCGCATATCAGCTTCGTCCATGGGGCCAAGCAGGTTGAGTTCCTCCGCCGGCGCTACGAGGCGATGGCGGCCCATCATTTTTTCAAGACGATGGAGTTTTCCAGCGATCCAGCGGTGATTCGGCGATGGGCCCCGCT
>JBILTQ010000227.1:0-8715 GCA_044371435.1 Pirellulaceae bacterium
ATCGGCGTTATAAAATCTCGACGCACATCTACTTTCGGCACCATACGCGCCTTGGCTCCCTGGCCCCGTTTGTCAGCGGCGATGGCCTGCGTTGGAGGATGCTCGGCGAAGCGCAGCCGGTGAAAAACGAATTGAAGATGTCCGACCTCTTCCTACCGCCGTTTCATTTCGAACCGAGCGGCGGTCTCTACCGTTGGGATGGGATGTACTATCTTTGCGGGCAGAACGCGATGAGTGCCATTCGACCGTACCAAGGCCGAGTGATCCGCATGTATCGTTCCTCCGATTTTGCTCGATGGTCATCGACGAACCACATCGGCTTCCTCCGCGCAGCCCAGCACGACTATCTCGGTCCCGGCCGCAGCTTGGAGGGGGAGCAAACCCATGAAGGGATCAGCGTCTGGAATCGAAACAACGTGCTGCTGGGGATCTACGGACGCTGGCATGGTGCTCGCGCCTGGGAGGATATCACGGTCGACCTCGGATTTCTCGTCAGCAACGATGGCTTGAATTTCCGTGAGCCCGTCCACGAGTGGACGTGGTTGCCGCGAGGTCAGGATGGTACCTGGGATCAAGGGGGACTGCTGCAAGGCCAAGGCTTCGAAAATGTCGGCCAGCAGACCTTCATCTACTATGGAGCTTGGGATCCTCGCCAACGCGGCGCCCCGCGAGGCGGAGTCGGCCTGGCGACCTTGCCGCGCGATCGCTTTGCCGCCTTGACCTTCGATCCGACGGCTGAAGGTCCGGGCGATTACCAACAGCCCAAAATAGACAGCGAAATGGTGACGGCCCCGCTGTCTTCGGCAAGCGATAGCCGCTACCGCTTCTATCTCAACGCCGATGGACTAGGCGATGAGGCTAGGCTCCGCGTCGAAATCTTGGATGCGCACGAACGACCGCTTCCGCAGTACGCCGCTGGACAGGCCGCCGTCGTCCGTCGCAGCGGCTTCCAGGAGCCGTTGCCGTGGCCGGCTGACAACGATCGGCTGGTTCTGCCGGAACGCTACCGATTGCGGTTGACCTTCGAAGGCCAACAGCGTCACCGCATCCGCCTCTACGCGATCTATGTGGAGCGGCATCCTGGGTAATGGATCGGAAGCGATCAGCCCTAGCGATCCCAAGGGAAGGGGCTGGCCGTTTCGCGGCAGCGTTCGATCGTTCTCACCCGTGCCATGAGTCTTGATGACACAAGAAAGCAAATTGTCTCTGGACGGCGATCCTTTCCGATTGCAACGTTTTGTGGCAAGCCAAGCAGCGACTTACGCGGACGCTTTGAGCGAACTTCATGCCGGGCGAAAACATAACCATTGGATGTGGTATATCTTCCCACAGTTGCACGGGTTGGGTCATCGTGCGATGGCTATTCGTGACGCGATTCAAAGCCGAGATGAGGCGCTGGCCTATCTCCGGCACCCGGTCCTGGGCAGACGAAGGGGTGCATGCATCCAAGCCTTACTGGCCTTGCTGTCGGGAACCGCCCGCGACATTTTCGGGAGACCGGACGACCTGAAACGGCATTCATCGCTTACCCTGTTCGCAGCGATAGCCTTACCCGGATCGGTTTCCTATCAAGCGCTGGATCGCTTCTTCGATGGGCAGCCCGATGAGCGAACCTTGAGACTCCTCGACCAGCTATCGGCGAGCAGCGCTTGAAGTCCCACCGGATCCTTGCCCTCGGTGGCCTGACCAACGCGGCAAGCTCCATCGCTGCGTGGCGTTGCTCTTCTTACACCCCTTCCGCCTGGTTGGGGGGGCAAACCTGGGTAGGTGAGGCCAGGGCTTGGCGGCAAGGTTCCAAGCATGATCCCATGGCGATTGTCCGTTCGGCCTCCCACGCCGCCACCTGCGGCGAACCGCAGTTGGCCGGCGTCTGGAAGGGAAGTTTCTCCAGAGTTTTCCGCCGCTTCGTCGGTTGAGGGGGCGGGAACCGCCGGCCGCAGGCTCCGAACCCTAGAAAAATCGGCTTGGAACGACCCCCGCCGAAGGTTCCGGCTAGGAAAATTTCCCCCCCGAACCGTCGGGTACGGGATTGTGACCTATGGTTTTTTGTTGCACTTGAGGACCGCCGTGGCCTGAACGGGTCGGACGCCCCATTCCCAGGCGGTCCGATGGCTAGTTCACACCCGATCCTCAGGCCCACGCTTCGGGGGAGATGGATTGGGATGGAAACTCATTCGAAAAATTACGGTCGCATACCGCTGCCTTCGGCAGCTAACGGTATCGTCGACGCAGGCTGAAGGTGTGTTATGGTTGCGAAAGATCCTGTTGTCATTAACGGTCTCAATAAACGGCAGTTCTACCGAATTGTCTTTCCACCCCAAGCTCGACCGCAGATCACTTTCAACGGTTTCACTTGTTATTGCAGTGAGATATCCGAAGGCGGTGGGCGGATCCTCGTCGGGAAACTGCTCAAACCTCGAGTCGACTTCGATACGCCGGCCACCCTCACTTTCCCCGATGGGACCGAGTATTCGACCCGGATCTCGTTCCATCGCAGTACCCCGACGGAGATTATTGTCACTTTCAAGCCACTGATCACCTGCCCTGTTATCCTCGGGCAGCAACGGTGGCTTATCTCGCGTTACTCCTGCCGCTGATCCCGTCCATTCCCTTACTCCATCCGTTGGGCTGGGTGAGGGATACGCGGGCCTTCGGCCCACGGTGATATCCGAATGCAGGAGGCCCCAGGGCCCGATCCCCGCTCCAAGGGTTAGGCGATGAGGCTACAATGCCGTGGTCCATCCTTGGTTCTTGTTGCCGTGGCGATCGTGATGACTATCCGCTTACCCATCGTTTTCCTCCTGCTGACGTTTCCCTGGGGGTCCTCCACCAGCGTCCAGGGGGATGACTTCGATCTCTACTACCTTGGCGGTCAGTCGAACATGGAAGGTTTCGGACGGGTCGAGGAGTTGGATGCGGCTCAGCGTCAAACTGTCGCCGACGCTTGGATTTATCAAGCGACCCCCGCGGCCGACCAACAACCGGCGACCGGGGCTGGCTGCTGGTCACCCCTGCAACCCGGTCATGGTACCGGTTTTGTTTTTGATGGGAGGCAAAATCGACTGTCGGACCGTTTCGGGGTCGAGCTCAGTTTTGCCAGGACCCTGTTGTCGCGTCGACCGGGACGGAAACTGGCCATCATCAAGTACGCGCGGAACGGCTCATCGATCGATGCGCGGGCGGCTGCCCATTGGGGATGTTGGGAGCCTGATTTCGAGGCTAAGGCTGGCAATCATCGCGACCTCAACCAGTACGATCATTTCCTGGCCACCGTTCGTGAAGCGAGCCTGGTTTCGGATATCGACGGCGATGGGACCAAGGATCGCTTGATCCCAGCCGGGATTGTCTGGATGCAAGGGGAAAGCGACGCCATGCATTCCCAGGAGATCGCCGAACAATACCGCCATCACTTGAAACGCTTGACCGATTTGATGCGGGCTGCCCTGCGGGCTGATGACCTGCCGTTGGTGGTGGGACGAATCTCGGATTCGCGTCGCGGACAGGGGGATGCGGTTTGGAAATATGGGGAGACCGTCCGGCAAGCGCAGGCCGAGGTGGTGGGCGACGATCGTTCGGCACGATTAGTCACCGAGACCGACGAGTACCGCTATGCGGATCGGGCGCACTATGATTCCCAAGGTTACTTGCAGCTGGGGCAACGTTTCGCCGAAGCCCTGTTGACTATCCCTAGCCTTCCGCCTGGGAGCATGTTCGAAGAGGGAGCCGAGCTGCGTGTCGAGGTCGCGGGCGGCACCGGGGGCGAAGGTCCGGTTTGGGATGCGGAGTGGGGCGTCCTCGCGAGCGGCAATGGAAACATCCATCGCTGGTCCTTGGAGCGGCAGTCGAGCATCTTTCGCCCGGGGGCAGGCACCAACGGGTTGCTCATCGACCCTCAAGGCCGCTTGATCGCCTGCGAACCCAAGCAGCGACGGGTTTCCCGGATGTCGCGAGACGGGCAATGGTCCGTCTTGACCGAGCAATTCGAGGGGAAAAAATACAACCAGCCGAACGACCTGAGCATGGATTCTCTCGGGCGGATTTACTTTTCCGATCCTCGCTATGGTGACCGGGCGACGATGGAGATCCGCGATGAGCAAGGCCGAACCGTCGAGGGCGTTTACCGGATCGACCTGAACGGAGGCGTGGTTCGGGTGATCGGTCGCGAGGTCGAACGGGCGAATGGCGTGTTGGTGACGGCCGGGGATCGTTTTCTGGTGGTGGCCGATAACAATAACAATTCCATAGGTGGGGCCCGCAAGCTATGGCGGTTTGAAATCGATCGTGAAGGAAATGTCGATCTGTCGACCCAACGCTTGCTCTACGATTGGGGACAGGGACGCGGCCCCGATGGCCTGAAACAGGATGTGGCTGGAAATCTCTACGTCGCGGCGGGATTGAATCGCAGCCATCCCCCCTATGAGCCCGATGCAGGTGTTCGCGCAGGGATCTACGTCCTGGACATCGACGGTCGTTTGCTCGACTTCATGCCAGTCCCTACCGATGAAGTCACCAACTGCGCCTTCGGTGGCGATGACGGCAAAACCCTTTTCATCACCGCTGGGGGAACTCTCTACAGTCTCCGAACTCAATTTGCGGGAAAGCCACTCCGTCGTTAGCTCTGCGTTGAATGAGTCTGGGGACTGAGCGTGTCGCGATCGCACGCTAGGCTGAGTCACAGCGGCGCGGCGCGGGGAACTCGTCCTGCCAGCGCCTGGCTCCGCTGTGCTCGGAAATTCAGCCCGCCGGTTTCACTTACTGGGGTGGAAGCGACCATATTCCGCTGATCGCCGCCATCGTGCGCTTCGTTGTGGAACCGCCGCCGCGTCGGCTTGCTGCGAAAAAGGCAAGTCTGGTCCGGCCTTTGCTAAGGGAGGCTAGTCGTGGTGTGCGGGGGGCGGTGACAGTAAGTGATACCGCTTCGGGGCGGTGGTCCCACGGCCGACCGACAGTTGCCGACTCCGCTGCGGTCGGCCTACTGCATCGTACCTAGCAATCAGGCTGGAGAGTCCAAGGAGATGCCGATGCTTCATCGAAGGGTTATTCTCGTCTGTCATTCCAAGCACCACGGTAATACGCGGCGTGTCGCCCAGGTGATGGCCGAAGAACTGGGGGCGACCATCGTCGAACCGACGGCAGTTTCGAGCAATCAGTTGACAGCTTACGATCTTATCGGGTTGGGATCGGGGATCTACTACGGCCGTCACGATCCGGGACTGTTGAAACTAGCCGACTCGCTCGTGCCCGACCAGCAGCGTGTTTTCATTTTTTCGACCGCCGGCAGTATGCTTTTCGGCCGCTTCTTCCATGGGGCCTTGCGCCGCCGGTTGAAAGCTCGCGGTTGCCGGATTGTGGGGGAGTTCCAGTGTCCGGGCTGGGATACCTATGGACCGATGGCCTGGATCGGTGGGATTCATCGACATCGACCCAACGAAGACGACCTGGAGCGCGCCAGACGCTTCGCTCGCTCCCTTACCCAGCCGGTTGGGCTGGGCTAGGTACACGTCTGGGTCTTCGGCCCGCGATGATCTTCGCGCAAGCCCGGATCGCCAGGATCACCGCGCCGGCATGGTGGGTGGTGATGGTTGGTATCGACGTTGGGCCCGTCGAAGGCCCGCTCAAAGGCTAGCTTCGCTCGGTAAGACGAACGGAGTTCGATATTCGCGTCCGAGCAAGGCATTCGCCATCGGGTCGAGGAATGCTGGTTGGTCGGGACGGATGGACAAACGTCGGCCGATCGTCAACCGCTGCTGCTGAAGATCGACAGCATTCTCCTGCAGGTGAGAAACCATCTTGGTGTAGGTCGCCTTGACTTCCGGGTGCAGGGCAGCTTGCTCGAGGGCTTTTTCGATCTCAGCCGGACTGGCGGTTTCCCCGAGCCGATGCGAGATGTTGCCGACATGGCAGAGAGCGGTCGACTGGTGCCCCTCGACAATCTCCGCCTTCAACTCTTCGGGCCGTCCTGAGCGGGCGGCTTGGATGAAATTGGCGAAATGATTTTCCGAAGGACCGTTAAAAGTCTGGACCAGATTACCGGCAGGGTCGAAGAGCGAGGTCCCGGCGATGAAACCTTCGGTACCGTACAGGATCCAGCCAGCTTTGAATTTCTCACTGAAAGGCCCCGACTTCAAGCCGCGGACTTCCTGAACGATCGTTTGCTTGCCGAAGGTATGGACTACCATCTGGGTGTTCGGGGTTTCACCGGCATCTTCGTAGCCCAGGCGTCCCCCGATACTCCAGACACTGTCGCCCATGCCATTCAAGCCCAGCATCCACCGCACCAGATCGACGTAGTGGATGTTATTATTGCCCAACTCCCCATTCCCCGTATCCCAGACCCAATGCCAATCGTAGTGCAGTTGCGGTCGTGTCAAGCTGAGTTGGCTGGCGGGACCAAGCCATAGGTTGTAGTCGATGTTGGAGGGGATCGGGTACGTACCGCGTTGGCCGATCGCCCCGCGTTTCCCGTAGATGATGGTGCGGGCAAGGGAGACTTCCCCGAGTTTGCCTGCCCGGAGGTAATCGACGATGGCGGCGTGGGCACCGACGCTGCGATTCTGGGTACCGGCTTGGCAGATCCGTCCCAGTTTCCTCGCCGCCTGCACCATCCGCTCCCCTTCCTCGATGGTGTTGCTTACCGGCTTTTCTACGTAGACGTCCTTGCCGCTCTGCATTGCCCAGATGGCTGCCAGCGCATGCCAATGATTGGGGGCGGCGATGGAGACCGTCTTGACCGTTTTGTCGTCAAAGATCCGCCGCATGTCCTGGACGGTTTGTGGCCGATAGCCATGCTCCTTCTCGACCTGCCCCGCCAATTCCTCAGCCAAATCACGGTCAGGATCGCAGACGTAAGCAACCCGCACTCCAGGGATCCGCCCAAATTCCTTGGCATGCACTCGACCGCGTATCCGACAACCGATCACCGCATGTGGCCAACCATCCGCTGGCGTCGCCTTGGTCTCCTCGGCTGCCACGCAGGGCTGGCTTCGGAGGGCGCAGGCGGCCGCCGTTGCCAGCATGGTTTCCTCGAAGAATTTTCGCCGTGTGGATGATCGCATCGTGTTTCTCTCCGCGCCGAAGGCTGCTTCCCTGAAGTTGGTCGGTGGTGTGGCGGCGATGTTCCCGGCCGCCCGAACTTTCGGCTATTATAACGATCGCGTTGCGAGCTGGGGTGCGCCAGCCGTGAGCCATACTCGCCTCGAAGTCCTATCGTCTCCTGGCTGATCTTCAGCTTGGAAGGACCCTTCCTCCCCAACCTTTCCTACGATCGCAGGTGGTTCGATGATCAACAAGGTTTTCCTGCTGCTGGTAGTCCTCGGTGGTGTAAGCCTCGGCTATGCCGAGGAGACACGGAAAGCTCTCCGCGCTGGCATTGTCGGTTTGGATACTTCGCATGTCCCGGCCTTTACCAAGTTATTCAATGATCCCAAGTCCGAGGGGGATTTGGCTGGAATTCGGGTGGTGGCTGGTTATCCCGGAGGGACCGAGATGCCTGCCAGTCGCGATCGCGTGGCGAAGTTTACCGAGCAAGTGCGGCAGATGGGGGTTGAAATTGTCGCTTCCATCCCCGAGTTGATGGCGAAGGTCGATGTGGTCTTATTGGAGAGTGTCGATGGCCGTATCCATTTGCAGGAAGCCCAACAGATCTTTCAGGCAGGGAAGCCAGTCTTCATCGACAAGCCGGTGGCTGGCTCGCTGGCCGATGCCTTGATGATTTACGAATTGGCGGCGGCCCATCATGTTCCCTGCTTTTCCAGCTCTTCTTCGCGTTTCAATCCCGACTTGGAAAAACTTGTCGATGACTCCACCGCCGGCGAAACGTTGGGAGCCTTGACGTGGGGGCCCCTCTCCTACCAGCCGGGAACCCCCGACATGTTCTTCTACGGCGTGCATGGAATTGAAGCTTTATTCACGTTGATGGGAACCGGTTGCGTCAGCGTCTCGCGCGTCCAAGGCACACCGCACGATCAGGTCACTGGCCAGTGGAAAGACGGACGTCTCGGAACTTATCGCGGGTTGGTTAGCGGCAAGTCGGAGACAGGGGCGGTGCTCTTTGGTAGTCGAGCCATCTTGCACGGCGGTACCAAGGGAAGCTACGAACCGCTTTGTCGACAGATCGGGCGGTTCTTTCGCACCGGTCAGCCCCCGGTCAGTCCTGAGGAGACGCTCGAGATCTTCACCTTTATGGAAGCTGCCGATGAGAGTTTGCGGCAAGGGGGCCGACCGGTCATGCTGGCCGAGATCCTGGCCAAGGCGAAGGAAGAAGTTGCTTCGCGGAAAAAGCAACCATGAGCTTTCGATTCGCGGTCTGGGGGATGGACGCGGTGTCACCCCTCGAGCGTTGGGGCTCCGGTCATCACTTGCCGATCGAGCGTCGTCTGCGTCCACAGGTCCCGGGCTGGTGGGTTGTCCTTGTCTCGGTCTGCAAGCGAGCATCCGAGGTTGACCATTGGGCTGAGAAGCTGGAGGTGTTACTGGTCGATGCCGAGAGTTCGCGATGAGTGTGGAACGGTTGGCGGCTCGGCAGCATGTTTTGTATACGCCTTACGGTCAAGTTCTCGGGACGAGTTACCGTTGGCCCGGCGGTCAGTACTGCGCCATCCATACCGACCGTGGTCTGATCGGTTGCGGCCTCTATGATTGCTCGGTTGCCACACGCTTCGGAATGATCGTAGCCATCGCCCGCGGCACCCCGGAACATCCCTTGGTCGAACCTGA
>JBILTQ010000013.1:0-29695 GCA_044371435.1 Pirellulaceae bacterium
GGAACGCCGTCGCCAACTGGGAATCCTGAGAGCGCTCGGCACCACCCGTTCGCAAATCATTTGGATGATTGTCCGCGAAGGCTGGATGCTCGGCGTGTTAGGGACACTGGTCGGCTGGGGGGCTGGCTTGATCGCGACCCGCTGGCTGACTCAAGCCACCGCCAATCTCATGGAGATGGATATCCCCAAGACCGCCGCCATGAATTGGTACCCGCTGACGCTGTCCGCTGCTTGCGGCATCGGTGTCGCGTTGCTGGGAGCCTTCTTTCCCGCCAGGCGAGCGTCATGGCTTTCGCCAGCAGAAGCCATGCGGGTGGTCGCCAGCGGCGATATGGAACCCGACCATCGGCTGTTGATGGTCATCGGCCTGATCCTCTCCCCCCTCGGCCTCACCATCCTTATCCTGTGCGTGCTGGGAAAAATCCACATCGATCACGCTATCCTCGGCTCGGTCCTGTTCCTGCTGGGTTACATCCTGATGCTGCCTCGCTTGCTACCCAGTTTTACCCGTTGGATCCTCCATGCGTTGGGGGGGTGGTTAGGGGTAGAAGGCCGCTTGGCCGAGCGGCAGTTGCTGCGCAGCCGCGTACGCTCGGCGTTGACTATTGGCATCCTGTTCATCGCTCTGAGCACCGGGCTGGGGATGGCCAGCGCTATTCTCGACAACATTCGCAACTTTCGCGTCTGGTCAGCCCAGGTCCTGGTCGGCGATTTTTTCGTCCGCGCGACTATGCCCAGCATGACCACCGGCGAAGCCGCGGATTTGCCCAGCGACAGCCTCAAGCAGTTCTACCAAATCCCGGGGGTCAAGGTCGTCGATACGGCTCGCTATGCCTCGGCCCGCGCCAATGAACTCGGGGTAATTGTGGTGGCCCGCGATTTTTCCGATCCAAGTCGCCGTGTCTTCCATATTACCCAGGGGGATGAACAGCAACTCTTCGCGGGCCTCAAACGCGGCGAGGTCGTCTTGGGCTCGGTGTTCGCCGAGCGCGCCAAGGTTCGGCTGGGTGAGGAAATCCGCTTGGAGACGCCAGCCGGCCCCCAACGGCTCAAGGTGGCTGGCATCGCCAACGACTACATCGCGGCCGGTCTGACGATTTACATGGATCGCCGGTATGCGGAAAAATTTCTGGACATCGAAGGTGCCAACCTGGCGATCATCGATGCCAAGCCCGGCCGGAGTCCGGAAGTGGCCGCCGCCCTCAAGGAAATCTGCGACCGCCAAGGCTTGATGCTCCATTCCCAGACGGAAATCCTCAAAATCGTCCGTGCCAAGGTCGACGGCATCGTCGGTGGTTTGTGGGCGGTGCTGGCCTTGTGCTCGGTGATCGCCGCCTTCGGGCTGATCAATACGCTGACCATGAATATTTTGGAGCAGACGGCTGAAATCGGGGTCTTGCGCGCGGTGGCCATGACACGTAGCCAGGTGAGGAAGATGATCCTCTCCCAGGCGATTTTCATGGGGCTCATCGGTTTGATCCCAGGGGTGGCCGCCGGCTTGATGATCGCCTACCTCCTCAACCTGTCGATCCTGCCAACCACCGGACACGCCATCGATTTCGCTTTTCGTCCCGGCTTGATCGCCGGTAGTTTCTTTTTCGAATTGCTGGTCGTGCTGCTGGCTTCGCTGATTCCCGCCGAACGGGCCGCCCGCCTCCCGGTAGCCCAGGCCATGCAATTCCGCTGACGAACCAGCCGCGTCCCTTTTCGTTCGCTCGAAATTCCTTTCTAACCCGTCCCCGCCGGCTCATCCCATCCCTCAGCCCCACCCGCCCAAGCCGCCGACGCTAGGCCGCGTACCTCGGTCGTTAGCTCGCGCCACCAGCCCAGACGTCCTGACAAGGCCGGCCTTCAGCGGTATCCTGATGGGGTGGTAAGATTTTCAGACAAGTTCTCTTGCCCAACCGGGTGTTGGGGTAAATCGCAGGAATTATGGTTGAAGTAAAGGTTCCCTCGGTCGGCGAAAGTATTTCCGAAGTTCAGATCAGCCAGTGGCTGAAAAAAGAAGGTGACTTCGTGGAGGCAGGCACCGATCTGGTCGATCTCGAAACAGAGAAAGCTTCGGTCCAAGTCCCAGCTCCAATCAGCGGCGTGCTCCAGAGGATCGTCAAAGCCAAAGAGGAATTTGCCTCGGTCGGTGAAGTCATCTGTATTATGGTACCGGCCGAGAAGGGAGCAACGTCTACCCCCTCGACCAGCGGTGGGCCGGTCTCACCAGCTCCATCCAATACTCCCGCCTCCGCCAGCCAGCCCGCTGCCGCTGCGCGGGTGATGCCGGCCGCGGCCCGCGCCTTGGGCGACCACCAACTCTCCGCCGGCCAAGTCCCCGCCACCGGTCCAGGGGGACGCCTGCTCAAAGAAGACGTGGCGAATTACGTGGCGGCCCAATCCAAGACGCCGCCAGCCCCACCGACCGCCGTCATCCCCAAACAAGCGCCGATCCTCGAAATGAGCGTCCCCTCCGATACCGGCAGTCCCTCGGCTGGTGGTCATCGCGTCGAGGAAGTGAAACCGATGAGCATGATTCGTCGGACGATCGCGACCCGATTGGTGCAAGCCCAGCACACGGCGGCTTTGCTCACCACCTTCAACGAGATCGATATGCAACCGGTGATGACGTTGAGGACCAAATATCGCGACGCCTTTCAGGAAAAGCATGGGGTGAAGCTTGGCTTCATGTCCTTTTTTGCTAAAGCGGCCACCGAGGGTCTGAAGCGTTACCCGTTGGTGAATGCCGAATTGCGAGGCAACAACATCGTAATGCGTCACTATTGCGATATCGGGATCGCGATCGGTGGCGGCAAGGGGTTGGTGGTTCCGATCCTCCGCAATGTGGAGAGGATGGGTTTCGCCGAGATCGAGCGAACGATCGGCGATTTTTCACGCAAGGCGATGGAGAATCGCTTGGTGCCGGAGGACCTGGAAGGGGGAACCTTTACCATCAGCAACGGCGGTGTTTACGGGTCGCTCCTCTCCACCCCGATTGTCAATCCACCGCAAAGCGGCATCCTTGGCTTACACGCCATCCAGGACCGCCCGATCGCGCTCCATGGGGAAGTAGTCATCCGCCCGATGATGTACGTGGCTTTGACCTACGATCATCGCATCATCGACGGTCGTGAAGCGGTCAGCTTCCTCAAGACGATCAAGGAAGTCATCGAGGATCCGACGCGCCTCTTTTTGGAGGTTTAACGCCTGGCGATCCGCCCTGGCCGCCGTCAGCCTGGGGGCGTCCCCTTAAGGCTGCGGTTTTTGCCAAGGAGTTGCCCCGCCGCGCTGGATGTGGCGGCGAAGGGCCTCGGATAATTCCGCGACCACCGCCTTGTGGTTGGCCGCCACATTGTGCTGCTCGTAGGGATCTTCCTCCAGGTTGTAGAGTTCCAAGGGGTGGTAGGGATCGTTTTGCATCAACTTCCACGAACCGCGGATGATGGCCTCGTAACTCTTGCCGCCGTAGGCCGAGCCCCCCTCGCGACGCACGAAGTATAGTTCGCGGGGCTGGTCGAACGGCTGGCCATAGATCAGCGGCACAAGGCTGACCGCATCCAGGTCTTCCGCCAGCGGAACTCCCGCCAATTCGAGAAAGGTTGGAAAGAGATCGAAGTTCAACCCGGCATAAGCGGAGCGTGAACCAGGCTTGATCACCGCCGGCCAACGCATCATGAACGGCACCCGCAACCCCCCGTCGTAATGGCTTTGCTTTCCATTCCGCCATGGATCGTTGTTCTGTGCATGCGGCAGCGAACCGCCGTTGTCGGCCGAAAAAACCAGGACCGTATTTTCCTCTAGGCCGGTTTCCTTCAAGACCCGCAACACCTGCCCAATACGGTCGTCGAGATGTTCGACGAAGGCCACATTCATGGCCCGCTTGTCATCCAACTCCGGCGCTCGCTGTTTGACCTTGGCCAACCACTCGGCCGGCGGCTCGATGGGTGCATGCGGGGCGTTGTACGCCAAGTAGAGGAAGAAAGGTTGGTCGGGAGTTCGGGCCCGCTCCCGCAGGTACTCGGATGCCCACTCGGTAAAGATATCGGTAGCATGTCCCGGCGGATCGATGACTTCGGTGTTACGACGCATGTAATTCTGGCCTTCGCGGCGATGATGGATGAAGCTGTCCATCATGTCGCCGAGAAATCCGTGGAAGAAGTCGAAGCCGCGTTCCGTCGGCAAATTGGGGGACTCCAAACCCAAATGCCATTTGCCGATGATGGCTGTTTGATAACCAGCTTTCTTCAATTCACCGGGCAAGGTCGCCACGCTCGGATCGAAGTAACCCCACGAGTCCTTGAGCTTGGTACGAATGACCCCAGGGACTCCGACGCGATCGGGATAACGTCCCGTCAGCAAGGCCGCTCGCGACGGTGAACAGACAGTGCAATTAGACCGCATCGAGGTGAAAAGGATCCCTTCCTGACCGATGCGATCGATGTGAGGAGTGCGGACATCCGACGGATGATAAGCCGAAACATCGCCATAGCCCTGGTCATCGGTGAAGATAACGATGAAATGGGGTCGAGGCGCCGCCGCGTATCCCGCTGGCCAATTCAACAGGAGCATCGTCGAGCCAAACCACAGCAGAAATGACTTCATCACGGGTAACTCATGCATAAAATGGGGGGAATACCATGGCCTTTGCCGGTAGCCGCCATGGGACGGGAATGACCATACCGCTCGAGGAGCACCCAGGGGGAAGGACTGCGCTAAAGATGCCTGCGCGGAAGTTTGCGATGCCAGCCGAATCGGCAGCCTCCATTCCCATCCGCGCGGTAGCTGTCTCCCACCCCGCCGAAAACCTTCGAACAGCGAGTGTGCCAAGCCACTATGAGGCGATGGCTAGCGTCCGGCCTTGTTCAGCCGAAGCGTAAATAGCTTCGATGATCCGGAGGTCGCGCAGTCCTGCTTCGGCCGACTGCCAGCCAGCTTCACCGGTTTGCAGTTGCCGTGACCAACGATCAAACTCTGCCGCCAAGCCGCGTAGGGCAACCGCCGCGTGGTCCGCCACCTCCGGTAACGCCCCGCGACTACGCAGCTCAAAAGCGTCGGAGAAATGGGCGTGGGCGCGATCCGATGTCCAATGCAAACAATTCAACCGTTCCACACTCAGGGAAACGATACCGCGAGCGACCAGGCCGCTCGGGAAATTCAAAGCCCAAGTCATCGTTTCGTCCACCTCGGCGAAGGTTCGCGGGTGACGTTTCGTCTCCTGCGCTGTGACGCTGATCGGCTCTTCGCCAGCCACGGCGCGGGCGGCCCGCAGGAAAGGGATACCAAGGCTCATCAGAGCTCCCCCGCCAGCCATGGACCGGCGCAGCCGCCATGCGCCTTCGTGGCCCAGCGTGAAACTCAAAGCGGCGGTCAGCGATTGCGTGGCTCCGGCTGACTGCTGGCGAAGTCGCTGGATTGCCTCGAGCGTTTCCGTCCGCGCCCCCTCCCAAGGGAGGACGACCAGTTGCCGCCCAGCCTGGCGACAAGCCTCCAGCATCCGCGCAGCGGACTCGGAGGAATGGGCCATCGGCGTCCCGCACAGGACGTGTTTGCCAGCCCGAGCCGCCCGCAGGGTGAATTCCTCTTGCAGCCGCGTCGGCAAGGCCAAGTATACCGCGTCGACCGTAGCGTCGTCGATGATCGCATCGAAACCGTCGTAGTCATAGCGATGCGAACGCGCGACTTGCCAGCGTTGTCCCCAAGAATCCGCCTTGTCGCGACTACCGCTAACAATAGCCGCCAGATGGCAGGCGCGACTTTGTCGTATCGCCGGTACCAAGTGCTTCGTCGCTAACTCGCCCAAACCGACCACAGCCAGCCCCAGGCTGCGTGGCTCAACCTCGCTGGCCACGGTCCACGCCGTGCCCCCGGCAGCTGCCCCCGCCGCGATCCCCAGCGACAAAGCCTTGTGGAAATTACGCCGATTTGGAAATTTTGATTGCAACATGGTTGGGTCTCGTTCAAGGGTGGGTCTTAGGGTTTCTGTTGTTGAAACAACCAATCATAAAATTCAGGGTTGGCATAGGTGGCCGTCCAACTGTCGTGGGCGGCCTCCGGATATTCAGTGTAGCGAATATCGCTGCCGACCGCCTTCAGGGCGGCTACCATTTCGCGAGATCGAGTCGGTTTCACCGTCTTGTCCAGGGCGCCATGAAAGCACCAAATCGGCAATTGAGCGAAGTGTGAAACGGTCTTCGGATCACCTCCCCCGCAGACCGGGGCGGCCGCGGCAAAAAAATGCTCGTAGCGGGCAATCGCATCCCAGGTGCCATAACCACCCATCGAGAGCCCCGTAAGGTAGATACGCTGCTCGTCGATTCCAGCGGTCTGGCACATCGTATCGATCAACTTCTTGACCAGGCTCATCGACTGGCTGGCTTCCGCCGGGATACTGCTTTGAGGCAGCGACCAATCGACATCGACCCAGCGCTGATCCTTGGGACACTGCGGTACGAGCACGTAAGCCGGGTACTGTCGCCGACGCTCCTCCCGGGCCATTTCCCCAGCCCCATGCTTGAGCTGGGAAATATTATCGTCGCCACGTTCGCCGGCACCATGCAAAAACACGATTAACGGATAGCGTTTGCTCGGCCGATAATCGATCGGCTTCAGCAAGCGATACCGCAAGACCTGCCCTTGCTCATCAGCGAATTCACGCGGTTCGTACAACGCTAGCAGGTTATCGTCCACTTGGACCACCGCTGGACGCGCAGCTTCCTGAGCATGGAGTGGAAGGGATGAGCTCATTCCCGAAAGACCTTGAAGGCCCCCCCAAAAGCAAACAACATAGCCCCATACCGGGCCTCGCGGGCGGTGAGGACGAATTCGCCACATAAAATTTTCCACCTTTCTTGCAGTACCTGCGCTCCGTTATCCCTTCGCCATCGACAGGCATGGCCGTTGGGCGAGCCACCGCTCAAAGTCAGTTCGACAACGAAGAAACCCAGACCCTATGCTTCAACGCGGACTCGATCTCCAAACACGGAGACTGCGCCGCGATGCTTGGGTGTTATCCAGCAAGCAACCTGACTCGACGGACACTTGCTGCACTACCGAGTCGCCGCACTCCGCCCAAGCCGATGTCTCGGCGAGGGCTTTGAAAATCGTCCAGCTGTCGGGCAAAGCAATAGGACCCGCCATCCAGGCTCCCCTGAATATAACCGATCCGCAATCCATCTGGACCTGGCAGGGGAAGAGTTCGGTCGTTGCCAAGCCGTCCGTCCATCGAGGGGCCGCGACGGCTGGCAATCCGCTACGGATTTTAGCGGGCGGCGGGTGGCGTCAAGCACTGCTGCGTGACCAACGCGGCGATGGCCTCCGGATCGATCGCTCCCGCATCAGGGTAGGGATGCTCCAGCAACCACCAGTCGACAGAGAAACTCGAAGACTGCCCGGGTGGGACAACTTCCAAGGGACCGATCGGTTCGATCTCGCAGGCAGCAATCCGTTCGCGTTCGGGATACCACAGGGAAAGCGTCATCCCAGTAGCTTCCGCATAGATTCGCTCGGGATACACGGGAAAGTGGTGTACAAAGAGGAGATCGGTGGGTGTTTGATAGGCAACCCATCCCGCCGAAGAATCAAAGCCCAACTTGGGGAAAGCCGGTGGGCCATCGATCACCAGGAAATCCCCTTGGCGGCGGACATGCCCATCGACAGGCCGAAGCTGAATCGAAGCGCGGTCGGCGTGCATGGTATACAGGTTGGGATAGCGACTGCTGTCGGGTGTTACCGGCACAATGCCGATCCCGCCATGAACGGCGAAGGCGCGGCTCCAGAAAGCATGCCGCGAGGTGGTCGAACCGCGATTGATCACCTGTTGCTGAATGGTCAGCCGCGATGAATCAGCCGCCAAACGAAAGTCTCGGACGATCTGCAACCCGGACTCCGGGTCGATAGCACTGGTCAACCGCGCCGCCCTCGGGCCAATGATCTCGCTTTCCCATTGCCCACTCCATAGCGCCGGACCGCGGCGCGAAAGCAGCTCAGGACCGACATCCAAACGCCCGGCGGTTACCTCGGGTTTGTTTCGGTTCGGCGCTGCCTTCCAATCCGCTTCACGGGGAGACAAGTAAAGGACGTTGTTGCCCCCCCGTTCATAGACCAGGACGCGACCACCGACATGATGCCCCAAGACGACGCGGGTCGTCGGGTTCGAGAGCTCGATACATTCCTGATAGTCCAGCAACTGCACCCGCCGCGTGCCTTCTTCGGCCAGCAAGCCTTGCATAGGCCCGATGAAGACCGAGAAACCGATTACCGAACAAACCGTCCACAGGGGTAAAAACAGGCGCATCGCGACTCCGCATTCCATCGACTATTCTCCCATCGGTTGGGTGCGGCCTCGCCCCAACCGCCGCCGAGCATCACCCGGCCGACACCGTTCAAGGATTGTAGCCGTTTCCACGGATCGCGGGGAAAAGGTAACACTCCTCGGACATCAATCGGCAATCGCTTGGTCAGCCACCCCATCCCCGGGATTGCTGCAAACGATTTTCCAAACAGCCGATGAATCCTATTCCAACCACGAGCTTGCCCACGGAAAGCTTGGGCTGGCCACTTTCCCCACCCAATCGAAGTCGACGCCTGCATCCCAAAAATCATCGCTATCCCGCAACCTGTGGGGTTCAACGCCATGCTGGCCTGGGAGACCGCCGAGTTTCATGATCTAACCATCCTTGGTCGGGAGGGGCGGGTTGCGTTACACTAGGCCGATACCGATCTCAGCGATGGGAAGATGACCAAACCCGCGACGCACGATGCTTGATACCGACAGATCGCTGCCGAGATATTTTGCCCTGATGCATCGCTTGCGATAGCCAGAAAGATCTAGAGAGCTTTAGTTGCCATGCCCGATTTTGAAGGTCGCCGTCAACGCTTGGGGCGGGTGCTCCAGCGTCAGTCCTCGCGGTCGATGCTGGTAACCGATCCGGCCAACGTGACCTACCTCAGCGGTTTCAGCGGCGATTCCAGCTTCCTCTGGCTGCACGATGGTCGAGCCCGTTTGATCAGCGATGCCCGTTTTGAAGAGCAGATCCAGGAAGAATGCCCGGAGCTCGACACCTACATCCGGCCCTCTACCGTCTCGGTGTTGCAAGCGGCGATGAAGGTGATCAAGCAGAGCAAACCGGGACAGGTAACCATCGAAGGCCAAGCTTTGACAAAAGCCAGCTTTGATGATCTCAGCAGCGGCCTGGCGAACCTTTCCGTGATAACTTCGCACGGCCTGGTCGAGGGTTTGCGCGAGAAAAAAGATCAAGAGGAGCTGGCAGCGATCCAACGCGCCATCGATATCGCGGAAACCGCCTTCCAGACTGTCCGTTCTCGACTTCGCGGAGACACCAGCGAGAAAGAATTGGCGGATGACCTGGAGTACGCCGTGCGGCGGGCCGGTGGGGTGGGGACCGCCTTTCGCACGATCGTCGGCGTCGGGGCTCGAGCCGCCCTTCCCCATGGAATTCCGTCCCAGCTTTGCCTCCAGGAAGCCCCCTTCGTGCTGGTTGACTGGGGAGCCAGAGAGAATCTGTACGTTAGCGATTTAACTCGCGTCCTGGCCACTGGTACCCTACCGCCAAAATTTGAGCGGATTTATCATGTAGTGCTGGCAGCCCAGGAGGCTGCAATCCGGGCCATCCGTCCCGGTGTGTTGATGAGCCAAGTCGATGCGGCTGCCCGCTCCACCATCGAGCAGGCAGGCTTCGGCAAACGCTTTACCCATGGCTTGGGTCATGGGTTCGGCTTGCAGGTCCACGAGTCGATACGCTTGGCCCGCGGCCAGGATCGGAAATTGGAACGTGGAATGGTGGTGACCGTTGAACCCGGAGTCTACCTCCCCGGGTGGGGCGGAGTACGGATTGAGGATGACTGTTTGGTGACAAGTCGCGGTTGCCGGGTGCTGAGCACCCTGCCGCGGGAACTTGAGGCCAATCGCGTGGAACTTGTTTGATACCTTGAAAGGTACGCGGCGCATGCCTGAGCCAAGAATAAAAAACGACGATGTGTTCGATGTAGAGCGGATCCGGAAGCTGATCGAGCTCATGAAGGAACATGAGTTGGCGGAAGTCGATCTGCGACAAAGCCAGCAACGGATCCGGATTTGTCGCGGAGTCCAGGCACCGCTGATGATGGCCCCGGCGCCGATGGTCGCCGCCCCCCAAGCCGCAGCTCCCGCGGCGGCAACTCCTGCGGCTCCGCTGTCGGTCGCCACCGAAGACGAAGCGCATATCGCGATCATCCGCTCACCGATGGTCGGAACGTTCTACACCAGACCCAACCCTAACGCCAAAAACTTTGTCGAAGCGGGGGCGGATATCAGCCATGACACGACGGTTTGTATCATCGAAGCGATGAAGGTCTTCAACGAGATTCCGGCGGAAGTCCGCGGCAAGGTCGTCGCGGTTTTGGCCAAGAACGAGGAAGCTGTCGATTTCGGAAAACCGCTCTTCAAAGTAGATACTCGTGGCTAAGCATGTTTGAAAGAATCCTCATCGCCAATCGCGGCGAAATAGCCTTGCGGGTCATCCGAGCCTGCCGGGAACTGGGTATCGAAAGCGTCGCCGTCTGCAGCGAAGCGGACCGCGGCTCGCAGTACCTCGAGTTGGCTGACCACGTCCTGTGCATCGGCAAAGCCAAGAGCTTTGACAGTTACCTGAAGATCGAACAAATCATCGCCGCCGCCGAAGTCAGCGGGGCGGAAGCCATCCATCCAGGCTATGGTTTTCTGGCAGAAAACTCCCACTTCAACGAGGTCTGCCGCGCCTGTGATCTCACCTTCATCGGCCCATCGCCGGAAGCCATGGAAAAACTGGGCGACAAGGCGTCGGCCCGGGCGATGGCGATCGCCGCTGGAGTGCCGGTGGTTCCTGGCAGCGATGGCCTGGTGGAGTCGGAACAGGCGGCGCTCGAAGCCGCGCGGAAGATTGGCTACCCGGTGCTGATCAAAGCAACCGCCGGCGGAGGCGGCAAAGGGATGCGGGTGGCCATGGATGAGTCGACCCTCCAGACTTCGGTCGTCCAAGCCCAGACCGAAGCCCAAGCCGCCTTCGGGAATGGCGGTGTGTACCTGGAACGGTTCATCGACCGACCGCGGCACGTCGAGGTGCAGGTCATCGCCGACAAGCATGGTCATGTCGTTCACTTGGGCGAGCGCGATTGTTCGGTCCAGCGGCGTCATCAAAAGCTGGTCGAGGAAAGCCCTTCACCCAGCCTGCCCAGCGAAACCCGCAAAGCCATCTGTGAGGCGGCGGTTCGGCTGATCCGAGCTGCCGATTATTACAATGCGGCTACCGTCGAGTTTATCGTCGACCAACAAAATCGCTTCTATTTCATCGAGGTCAATGCCCGGATCCAGGTCGAGCATCCGGTTTCGGAGATGGTCACCGGGGTCGACTTGATCCAAACCCAGATCCGGGTGGCCGCGGGCGAGAAGCTCCCCTTCACCCAGGCCGATATCGTACCTCGCGGCGCTTCGATCGAGTGCCGAATCAACGCCGAGGATCCGGATCGAAACTTCCAGCCCTGCCCTGGAAAAATCCAAACGATGTATGTGCCGGGTGGCTTGGGGGTACGTTTTGATTCCCACGCCCATCCAGGCTACCTGGTCCCACCTCATTACGATTCGATGATCGGCAAGTTGATCGTCCATCGAGCGACCCGAGCTGAAGCCATCGCGACCATGAGACGCTGTCTGCGCGAACTGCGTATCAGCGGGATTAAAACGACGGCGAGCTTCCTGGATGAAGTCCTGAGCCAACCCGAATTCGTGGAAGGAAGCGTCGATACCAAATGGGTCGAACGCGAATTCCTTCCGCGTCGATCGTAGGTAACCGACGCGTTGCAGGCCAACGCCATTGCGAGATACTTACCTTACGCATACCGCGGCTCGCCCCGAACCCTGCCGATAGAGCCCGTGTTCGCCCCTTCGCCGGGAAGGCGTGAGGTAACCCACCGTCCGACAGGCAGCCAATGCTACAGGGGGCGAGATGATTCCCCCCTTGCCAGCGGCAGCTCTCGACTAGAACGATTTGGAGGCACCGAGAAACAGCCAATGGGCTTGGGTCCGCAGCGAGGCGTTAGAAAAATCATCGCCAGCCAGACTACTGTCACCCAAGTGAAGTGTCGGCCGGAAGGAATACTGGTAGCCGAGGTTGTACTCCCAGCGGCATCGCCGCCAGGTAAGCCCCGTGCTCAGGTAGTGCATTAGATTCGTCGGCAAGTAAACCGAACTTGTCTGGCTGCGAATGGCATCGCTGTTGAAACCATAACCGACGCGAAGCGTGTGAACCGGCGAAAGGTCCTGCTCGAAGCCGCTGCGGATCACCACGTTGTCGCGCCACCGCAACGGAACCGACTCGCGGATTTCCGGGCCGGCTACCGCCAGGAAGAGTGGATTGTCCGGATCGCGAAAACGTAGGCCGATCTCATCCTTGGCGGTCGACCATTGCTGCCAATCCACATCGATGCCAACCCGCCGCGACGGACTCAACGCGTATTGGCAACCAACACCGGCTGACCGCGGCCAAACGATATCCATCTGCAAGTCGTAGGCCGAGGTCCCCAGCCCCGGGATCGCCACTCGCCCATTGCCATCGTTCTGGAAGCGGTTCTGACTTTGGTAGCGAGCTGCGAGGACCAACGATTCGGTAGCCTGATATTGCAATCCGGCCGCCCACGTCAAAGCCGCCCCAGTCGTCTGGAGATCGATCTGGGTGGGGGTACCTGCCAACGGCAACGAATTGAGGAAGTAGGGCCCTTCCAACTCGACGTGACTCAACGCAACTCCCAAATTAGCTCCCAGTCGCAAGCGATCGGTGGCCTGGTACGCTACCCCGGGAAGAATGCGAACCAGCATCCCGAGCGATTTGTAGAATTGCGGGCCAGCCAGTGGTCCGGGTGGCCCCTCCAGATTCCAACGAGTTCCGAACCCCGCCGGCGAATAGACGCCGAAACCGAAGGCCCAATCTTCATCGATCTTTCTGGCGATGGTAAAGGCCCCCATCCCAAATGGATCATTGGAGGCCGATACCCCAGGATTCTCTGGATCCGAATACTCGATGTCGGGAAACAATCCAGCCACATTCGCATCGAACAAACCTGTCGAACCATCCGGGCAAGCCTGGCAGGCGCCGAGCAGACCAGCGGGGTTATCGTGCAACAGGAACCCGTTGTCCGAGAAAGCCAGATTGGCTCCCCCCCGCCCCGCCGACTTGGCTGCCACCGATGGAATGATCGTCTCCGCCGACAGCCGGGCCTCGAGCGAAAAAACTACCAACCATCCACCCCAGGCAAGGTATCGCCGGCTTCCAATCAAACTTTGCAGCATCGTCGCATCCTTGCGGAAGGAATGAGGTTATCGCGGGATAGCCCGTCCGTCTCCGGCGAGTCCGCCGAAAATTCGATCCAGGAATCGTCGGTCGGTGCCTGGGAACGAAGTCGCCATGATGCAACCATCCCTGGCGACGACTTGCAACCGGGGTCGATGCCGTCGGAATGCTGTCACCTCGACGCTCCCGCAGCGGCGTTGTACTCTAGAGACTCACGACCTGGTTGCTGAGACAGTTATCGCATCGCTTGATGACAGAATCTTCCCGGAATTTTCGAGGGAAGTCCGGCTTTCGAGCCGGGATGTCTCGAATAGCGTCTGGGTAATTTTTGACGTCCTCGGGAAAGCTATCAGTACCGCCCATGGAAATTTGGCCAGCTATCGACCTCTTCAACGGCAATTGTGTCCGCCTGCAACAGGGTGACTACGATCGTGAGACCGTCTACTCGACCGCGCCCGGCGAGATGGCCCGACAATGGTTCGACCAAGGCGCCGCCTGCCTGCACTGCGTCGATCTCGATGGAGCCCGCAGCGGCTCGATCATCAACGAGATGGCTATACGGGCGATCGTCGCTGCAGCTGCTGGCAAACCCGTGCAGTTGGGAGGGGGGGTCCGCGACGAAGCAACCATCGAGCGTCTCCTGGGGTTAGGCTTGTCGCGGCTGGTGGTGGGCACCGCAGCCCTGAAAAAGCCGGAGTGGTTTGCGGCGATGTGCGACCGGTATCCCGGACACCTGGTTTTGGGCTTGGATGCCCGTGACGGCAAAGTCGCCACCGAGGGTTGGCTAGAAACAAGCTCGACCTTGGCGACCGACTTGGTGCGGCGAGTCGGGAGCTTTACCCGAGGTTGTGTAGCTGTCGTCTATACCGATATCGCCCGTGATGGGATGATGATCGGTCCCAACTTTGAACAGCTGATCGCCATGCAGCAAGCGAGCCCTTTTCCGGTCATCGCTTCGGGCGGGGTCACCACCCTGGAAGATATCGATCGACTGGTGCAACTCAAGACGGCTGGCGCCATCCTTGGCAAGACCCTTTATGAGGGCCGACTTTCGCTTGGTGAAGCAATCCTTCACGCCCACGCCAGGGGTGAATAGACCAGTCCCGCTTCCCCGCCTCGAATGAATGGAATACATCGCCTTACGACGGCAGCCCCGCTGCAAGGCTTGCCTGGTTCTACCGGGAAGCCTGAGTTCCCCCAAGCCGCCCACCCCCGGCATCAACCACCAGCCGACAAAGCGTAAGCCACCATCGAGGCGTGCCGCTCAGTTGTTCTCCGAAGGTCGCCCGCGCAGCGAAAAAATCGCCAAGGGATCATCGGACATTTGGGTAGAAGGCAGTTCGGCCATCATCTCTTCCAAGCGTTCGCGACCGGTCGCCAAGGAAGCCGTGGTTACCGCCAGCGCGTGATAAAACTGGGCGTCGGTCATCCGCGCTTTTCCTTCGAGGCAAATCGGCAGTTCGAAGTGGATCGCTTCATGGCCGACCCAGCGTCCCAAGCGAATCTGATCGTTGAAGGCCATGGCCGCCTGCCACCAGGCTGCTTTCTGTTCCAACCGCTGATGCTCCAGGCTGACGATGGCACTGGTGCGAAACAACAAATTCTCGCCGTCGCCATCGAGCAACAGCGAAAGGTGCCCTTCCTGGAAGGGGATGATCCAGCGTGATTCGCCGTCGGTGGCTCGAAAGAATTTCAAATCGCGTTGACGCAGCAAACGTTCAATCCTGGCGGCGCTGACCATAGCTCTTTACCTTCGGCTGGAAACATCGGTCCTGAAGCAGGACGCATCAAGTATAGAGTCGAAGGGAGTCGCCGGCCACCGACGGCCGGGCCGACGCCGTCAGCCAGGGCTTGCTGCCCGCCGCCCTCCCGCGAAATTCGTCGCCCCTCACGCTTACCGGCGTCTCGCACCGGGCGACGGCTTTGACAGCGGCGATCGCTTGGCCGCCTTCCTCCGCCCCCGCCCGCGATCCTCGGACGTAACCCGGAGCGTTTATTTGGAAGTTGTGATTTTGGGGTGGATCGCGGTCGAAATTCGAATTTTTCCAGAGTTGTCTCACAACCCGCAGCGATGAGGAGCACCCAAGAACGCCGAAAATCGCAACTTCTAGGAGCGTTTGCCAACCCGGCTACCCCCCATGGTTCGCCAACCGCCCCGACAACCAACCATTCGGATGATGATCCAACTCGATGGCCACGCCAAAAAGTTGGCTGAGGCGGTCGGCCGTAAAGGCCTCCTGACGCGATCCTTGATAAACCGCTCGCCCAGACTGCAACAGGATGGCTCGACAGATGGCGGGCACCACCTCTTCGATGTGGTGGGTTACCAATACCAAGGTCGTCCCACCTTCAGCCACGGTTTGTAATTGCATCAACAGTTGATGCCGAGCCCCGATATCCAAACCGGTGGTCGGTTCATCCAAAATCAAGGCTTGGGGCCGATGCACCAAAGCTCGAGCGAGCAGCACACGGCGGCGTTCCCCGGTCGACAGTTGGGCGACCGGTCGATCGCGCAGGTGAGCCACCTCGCGATCGATCAAAGCCGCGTCGGCGGCCGCATGCATGGCTGGCTCCAAGCGTTGTTCGTCGACTTCCAGTTCGGTAGCGCTAAATCCGGTCAAGACGGTTTCATAGGCGGTCAACCGCCCCGAGCGACCATGGCTAAAATGAAAATCGATTTCGGAATTGATATAACCCAAGCGCTGACGCAGTTCCCAAACATTCCACTGCTCGCGCCCCAAAATGGAAACCCGTCCACTATTCTCAGCGATAACCGAAGGATAGAAGAACCTCATCAGCAGCTTCAGGAAGGATGTCTTCCCCGCCCCGTTGGGGCCTAGCACGACGGTATGCTGGCCGAGTTCGATCTGGAGCGATAGACGATCCAGGATGGTCACCGCCTGACGGCGAAGAGAAACATTTTCCAACTCGATCAATCGACCCGTCATGGGTAGTATCCTGGCGGCTTCACCGCCCCTTCCAAGGAAATTTTTTCTCGGGATGAGCAACTCGTCCCATGGTATTTTGCATCGGCGAAACGCCAACCGCCGCCGGTCCTGTTCGACCCCTTCGGTTCGACGACACGCACCAAAGTATCGCCAGCCATCGCGACCGAACAGCCTCTCCGGCATGGTCGCCGGCAAAACCGGCGGTAAGCAGCCCCACCGGCGGCGTCAGGATTCAAGACGCCGGTTTATAGCATGTCCAAGGCATCGACGTCGATCACGTACAGCACCTCCTTGGGCGGCTTCAACTCGCTTTGCAGCCGCGTCAATAAACGATGGAGTTGGCCTGGATCCTCGGCCAATAGCAAGAGATGAAAACGATGGTTGCCGCGCAAACGGGCGATGGGTGGGGCCGCTGGCCCCAAGACCCTCACCTGATCGAGCCCCAACTGCGATCGCAGCTTGCCGATCTGCTTCCCGACCTGCTCGGCAAAACTTTCGGTGGACATCAACTCCGGGCCGCGGACAATGATCCGGGCCAAGGAACCATAGGGCGGATAACCAAATTTCTCGCGGATCGCCAATTCCTGCCCCATGAAGCCCTGGTAATCATGGTGGCAAGCGAAAGCGATCGCCGGATGTTCCGGCGAGAATGTCTGCACCAGGACTCGTCCTGGCCGATCTCCGCGCCCGGTTCGCCCAGCGACTTGGGTGACCAGCTGGAAGGTCTTTTCCGCGGCCCGAAAATCGGGAAAGTGCAAGGCGGTGTCCGCATTGATCACCCCGACCAGCAAGACATTCGGAAAATCCAAGCCTTTGGCGATCATCTGCGTGCCCAACAGGATGCGGATCCGCCCACCGCGAAACTCGGACAAGGTCCGTTCATGGCTACCGGGCTTGCGCATCGTATCTGAATCCATCCTGGCAACCGTCGCCTGGGGGAAACGACGCTTGACCTCCATTTCCAGACGCTGTGTCCCTAAACCGGTATAACGGATCCCGTCAAACTTGCACTTCGGGCAGACCGGCGGCGTGGGAATCATGTAATCGCAGTAATGGCAGACCGCTTTGCTTCCTTCATGATGATGCGTCAAGGGTAAATCGCAGTCGGGACAACTCACGACATACCCACAGGCCGGGCATTGGATCGAAGTTGCAAAACCGCGGCGATTGAGCAGTAGGATGATCTGCCCCTCCTCACGCAATGTATCGCGCATCGCCTCGAACAAAGGCGTCGAGATGGCTCCCTGATGCGGATCGCTCTTCCGTGTCCGCAAATCGATGGTGGTAACGTTCGGCAGCGGACGATTATGAATCCGCCGCGGCAAAGTCACGACGCGGTACTGTCCCAGCAGGCCGCGGCGAAACGATTCCATCGAAGGGGTCGCCGATCCCAAGACCAACGGAACATGCTCCAAGGCGGCTCGATGCAAAGCCACATCCCGAGCATGATAACGGGGAATGGTGTCCTGTTTGAAGGAATTCTCATGCTCTTCATCGAGGATGATCAACCCGAGGTGGGGTACCGGCGCAAACACAGCGCTCCTGGCCCCGATCACCACGCGGGCTTCCCCTTCGCTGATCCGTCGCCATTGATAGTGACGCTCACCATCGCTCATATGGCTATGCATGACCGCCACCTGGCCGAAGCGTGATTGGAAGCGGGTGCGGGTCTGCGGCGTCAAGGAAATCTCCGGGACGAGCACGATGGACTGGCGACGGAAAGTCAGGGCGTGCTCGATGGCCTGCATGTAGACTTCGGTTTTGCCGCTGCCTGTCACTCCGTGAAGCAAGATGGTTTGATGCTGCGACGAGTCCAAGGCATCCCGAATTGCTACCAAGGCCAACCGCTGGTCAGCGGTCAAGGCGGGCTGGGCGACAAGCGGCACCGACTCTTGGTCCGCCCGGCCCGCTTCGAAGACGCGTTCCGTTCGGGTTTCGATGAAACCCGCCTCCCGCAACCGCTGGATGGGAGCCGACGAACAGCCGGTCAGTTGCCGCAGGACTTCCCCTTCGAGCGGCTGTCCGGCAAGGATCAACTGCTGCAAAATCTGCCGTTGCCTCGTCGGCAGGCGATCGACCAGAAGACTGTCGGAGGCGGTCGCCGAAGGGACTAGCAGCACACGCTGCCGAGTTCCCGCCTGGCTGCGCACTCCCGCCGGAATGACTGCCTCGAGGACCTGGCCTAGCGGTGTCAGGTAGTACTGCGACATCCACTGGACCAGTTTTAAAAGATGGAGACTGCATATCGGCTGCGCATCGATCACAGCCTCGATCGGCTTCAAGCGATCCGGGGCTTGCGGTACGACTTCGATCGCCACGCAGTAGCCCACCATGTCGCGATGAGCCTTCCCCAACCCGACCTTGACCCGCATCCCGACCTGCAGTTGCTCGGCGAATGCATCGGGGATCCGATAATGGTAGGGCCCCCATGGAGCTTCCGTCAGGACCACCGCCGCCGCTCGGGTAGAGGCCGCCGCATCCAGTTCCCAAGCCGGAATATCCTCGGGAAACAAGTGACCCTGACGATCAGTCATGAAATAGACAACAATCCTTTCGCCCCACTACGGGTCGGCCAAGTATACTCAGCCATCCACGAAAGCAAACTCGTATCTTCCCACCAACGGAAAACTCAGCGTGCGTATCGGAATCTACGGCGGATCCTTCGATCCGATCCATCTCGGACACCTCTTGGTCGCGGAGACGGTCCGCGAGCAACTCGCCTTGGATAGCATCCGTTGGATCCCTGCTTACCAGTCGCCGCTCAAGCAGGCAACCCCGCCGACGTCCGCGACCGCTCGCTTGGAGATGCTGCGATTGGCCGTGGCCGACCATCCCCATTTCACCGTCGACGACCGCGAGTTGCGGCGGGCAGGGATCAGCTACACCGTCGATACCCTTCGCGAACTGCATGCCGAACAACCTGAGGTCGAGTGGTTCCTGATCCTGGGAGCGGACTCGCTAACCGACCTCGGCAAGTGGAAGGAGCCGACAACGATCTGCCAACTGGCCTTGCCGATCATCGTCGCCCGCGGCGGGCATCCCCTCCCCAGCCTGGATGACCTTGCCCCCTTCATGCCCCCCAGCTGTTTGGCCCTGGTCGCTACCCATACGGTCACCATGCCTCAAATCGAAATCAGCAGCCGCGAACTTCGCGGCCGCGCGGCCGCCGGAAAAAGTTTGCGGTACCGCCTGCCGGCTAGTGTGGAAACCTATATCCGAACCCGGCAAATCTATCGGGCACCTCCCCCCGCCTGAGAAACAGCCGCGGTCGTTGGCAACAACCAACTCCTCCAGCTAAAAGTGAAAGAAGCAGTCCGCTTTTTTCTTGGAGGCTTCCCCCTTCCCTTGAAGGAGGCCTATATCGCCGCGGCCGAGCAGCCTGGCACCTACTATCCGTTTCGTCGGTAGGTACCGGCCGCCAAATAACCGCGCTGACCTCGCGGTCAAAATGCCAGCCTAGACACGCTGAGCACCGGGGCGACCATTCTCGACCACAAAGGAAGCCCTGGTCACCAAAGGCGCGCCGGGGCGATCGACGTACTCAACCACCTGGTAGTCGCTTCGCCAAACCTTCGCGGTAATCTCGCAACTCACATACCCTCGCTCGGCGTTGTGGAACTTGACGAAGGGATTCTCCGCCAACAGTTCCTTCAGCCCTTTGGGTTCCTGGGTGCCATTGCCGGACGAAGAGATCGAGGTCCCGACGAATTCGGTCGCGATCGTCGGCTCATCCGGATAGTTGAAGTCGAGCTTCAAATCGTTGACCCAATTGGAATGAATATCACCGGTCAAAACCACTGGATTTGGCACGCGGCGATCGGCCAGGAAACGCAGCAGTCGCTTGCGCGGCACGTCGTAGCCCGACCATTGGTCCATACTGAAAGCCGCTTCTTCACCGGCTTTGCGGTCTACCCGCGCTATCATGATCTGCTGAGCCAAGGCATTCCATTGAGCCGTCGATTGCAACAGACCGTTCATCAACCAATGCTCCTGCTTCGTCCCCAAGACGGTGGCCTGAGGATCAAAGACCCCTTCCGACAACGGCTTGGTGCCATCACCATTGGGCTGGTCGCTGCGATACTGCCGAGTATCCAGCATCGCGAAATTAGCTAATTGACCGTACTGGAGACGACGATAAAGCTGCATGTCGGGGCCAGAGGGTAACGACCGACGCCGTAACGGCATATGCTCGTAGTAGGCCTGATAGGCATTGGCGCGCCGCAGCAACAAGGTATCTGCATCCACGCTCGCCTCTTCCGAAATCGCTCCCGCATAGTTGTTGTCGACCTCGTGATCGTCCCAGACCACCAACCACGGGCAACGCGCATGAGCCCCCTGGAGGAATTCATCCGTTCGGTACTGGGCATGGCGATTGCGATAATCCTCGAGACTCTTGATTTCACCCGGCGTATGCTTGCGGACCAAACCATCGCGGCCCCCGTTCTCGTAGATGTAATCCCCGAGATGGAAGATCAGGTCTAGTTCCTCCTGGTTCATGTGCTGGTAACCGGTATACAACCCCTGCTCGTAATGCTGGCACGAGATGAAGGCCAACCTCAAACGCTCGGGCATCGTCTCGAGGGTCGGGATGGTCCGCGTTCGGCCGATGACACTCTCCGCATCGCCGCAGCGAAAGCGGAACCAATACCAGCGATCCGGCGATAACCCCTGGACTTCGATATGCACCGAGTGCCCGAGTTGGGGCGTTGCCAAGACGCTCCCACGCTGAACAACCTGCCGCAGCTGATCATCGGCCGCCAATTCCCAATGCACCTCGTAGACCTCTGGTGGTAGACCGCCACCTTCGGTCGGGCGTGGAGCCAAACGGGTCCACAAAACCATCCCGTCCGGGGCAGGATCACCGGAGGCAACCCCCAAGGTAAACGGGTTGGTCTCGAAACGCGGTGACCGCTGCACCGCTCCGGTGACCACCCGCGGCAACCACGAAAGCAAGGCCAAGGAAGCCCCGCCCAGGATGACATCGCGTCGATGAGTAGCAAAAGCGGACGCCGCGGAAAGCAAGGGTCGATTCATGAGAGGCTGACTTTATTCGTAGGCAAAGGAAGAAGGATGGAAGAAGAAAACTGCAACACCCCCGAGGATGCGCAAGCTCGAGCCCCGGTGGAAAACGGAGTTATCCTACCCCTGGCCATGGGATCCTTGAAGACGTTGACCAGCAAATCCAAGCGAAGGAGCAACCAAGGCCGGTGAAGTTTTGGTGAAGGGGGCCCTAGAACAAATGCGGTGGGCCATTTAGTCACATTTCGCTTGCTGGTAGACTGGTCGCCTCCCCTTCAAGGCCGGATCGCTCGATGACTGGCCTCAGGCAGCCCATCAGGAACGAGCAGGATCGAGATGACTGATCATCGATCGACGAAGGATACTGTTGTCGACGAAAGTCCCATGACTTCGCCGACGGCCAATGCAGTGGAATCCTCCATCCAGGCAGTCCGTTATGAGTACACGCCGCAGCTGCCGGTCATCCTTGAACGTTTGCGGACGTCGCTCCTCATCACCACCTACCAGGCAGGTAAGCTGCTGGTACTGGGTGCGCACCAAGGCAAACTGACCATTTCTTTTTTAGATTACGATCAACCGATGGGATTGGCCGTCAGTCCCCAACGCATCGCCATCGGCACCCGCCGGCAAATGCATTTCCTCGTCCCGGCCCACGAGACGTTGGGACCGCCCGGCCCCGATCGCCGGCACGATGGCTGCTTTGTACCCCGCGCCAGTTTCTACACCGGAAACATCCATGGTCACGATCTGGCCTGGGGTGAGGATGGTTTATGGATCGTCAACACTTTGTTCTCTTGCCTGGCCACCCTCCACGACCAATATAGTTTCGTCCCCCGCTGGCGGCCGCGTTTCGTCTCGCAACTCATCGATCAGGACCGCTGCCACCTCAACGGGCTGGCGATGGAGCACGGTCAGCCACGTTTTGTCACCTGCATGGCGGAAAGCGATACGCCAGCCGGTTGGCGACCGACCAAAGCCACCAGCGGTCTGGTGATCGATGTCCCCAGCAACGAAATCGTCAGCCGCGATTATTCGATGCCCCATTCGCCGCGATGGCATCAGGGTCGGTTATGGGTGTTGAACTCGGGCTGCGGCAGTTTCGGTTACGTCGATCTCGATCAAGGCAAGTACCGAGAGGTGGAGGTGGTGCCGGGCTATACCCGCGGCTTGGCCTTGCATGGACAATTCGCTTTCGTCGGCTTATCGAAAATTCGCGAGACCTCGGTCTTTGGCGGCGTTCCGATCGCGGAACAACGCGACCAATTGCAGTGTGGGCTGGGGGTGATCGATTTAATCTCGGGCCGGACGGTGGCGGTCTTTCGCTTCCTATCGGGGGTCAGCGAAATCTTCGCGGTCGATGTCCTGCCGCAATCGGTCCATCCGATGATTGCCGGCAGCTCGGTCGATCGGCAGGAAAAGGAAGTCTGGATCGTCCCTGCCGAGCATTCGCCGCGTCCCCAACTCGCCCCCAGCTGGCCGTTGTTCGCTGGTCCTACAGCATCGATCGCTGCGCAGCGCGGACCTTCGGTGGAAGAGTATGTCGCCGAAAGCCGGCGACTGCGGGCTTCCCAGGATGGGGATGCTGCCGCCGAAGCCTTGGAAAAGGCGGTAGCCGCGCTGCCGCGCAGCAACGCCCTCCAGAAAGCGGCCTTGCTGGTCGAGATCGGCAACATCCGCCAAGACCAGAATCGGCAATCCCAAGCAGCGACTTGTTACCAGCGAGCGATGGAAATCGCTCCCGCTTGCTCGGCCGCCTGGCAGAACCTCGGCTACCTTTGGTTCAACGCCGGTGAAACCGAGAAGGCGGTCGAGGCCTACCAGCACCTGCTCGCCTTCGACCGCAGCCCGATCAATCGATTGCTCGACGCTTCCGTCCTGCCGATCGTTTACGATGCCGCCGCAGAAGTCGAGCATTGGCGTCAACGGCAGCTAGGTCTGCTCCAAGCCATGGTCGACGAGGGGATAACTGTCGATGCGACCCAGTCCTTGATCCCTACCTCGTTCCTGACTGCCTATCAAGGATACAACGACTGCGAAGTAATGCGTTGCCGTGGAGCAATCATCCGCGGTGCAGACTTTACCTCCGGCCGAGTCCAGCAACACCGTCCATCGGGGGCCTTGCCGCGCATCGGCTTCCTCTCGGCCTACTTCCGCGACCACACCATCGGCCGGCTCAACCTCCCCCGGCTGCGCCGCATCGATCGCCGACGCTTCCATGTGACCACGATCTTGGCCAACACCGGCCAGGATCCGATCGCCCAAGCGTTCCAGCAAGCCGCAGATACTTCGGTAATTCTGCCGCGCAGCCTGCCTCAAGCCATTCAAGCCTTGAAGGCACTGGCGTTGGATGTCTTGATTTTCGCCGACGTCGGGATGGATGCCCTCACCTCGACCTTGGCCTTCTCTCGCTTCGCCCCCGTCCAGGCTTTGACCTGGGGACACCCGGATACTTCCGGCAGCCCGGCCATCGATGTTTTCCTGAGCAGTCAGCAACTTGAAGTCGCCGAGGCCGCATCGCATTACACCGAGGAACTGTGGCGTTTGCCGACGCTAGCCACCCTCTATGACCCGCCCACACGAAGCGTGGAAAGGAGTAACCGCGCTGCCTTTGGCTTACCCGAGGCGAAACGTCTGTACCTCTGCCCGCAAACCCTCTTCAAATTCCACCCGGATTTCGACGAAGCCCTGCGGCGGATCCTGGCGAAAGATCCGGACGGCCTGCTGGTGACCATCGAAGGCCGCAATTCCGAATGGACCCATCGACTCAAGCGTCGCTGGCGCCGGACCCTTGGCGGGTTGCAGGCACAGGTTCACTTCCTCAAGCCAATGCCGCGAGAGGATTTCTTGGAACTGCTAGCCATCGCCGACGTCGTTCTCGATCCCTTCCCTTTCGGCGGCGGCAACAGTACCCTCGAGTCGGTCGCCGTCGGCGCCCCTTGCCTCACCTGGCCAGGCTCGTTGTTGCGCGGGCGAATCAGCCACGCCTTGTACCACGAATTGGGAATCTCCGAGCTGAGTGTGGCCAGCCTTGAAGAATATGTCGAGCAGGCTACGGCTATCGCTCGCGATCCTGCAGGGCGGCGGCAGTGGCAGCGCCGCTTGCTGGAAAAGTTCGAAGCCTGGTGCGGTTCGGCGCGGGCGACCACCGACTGGAACGACGCCCTGCAACGTCTCGTCGACCGCCCCCCGTCAACCCGCGTTTGAACCTTCCCCGCGGCCCCTCCGCCTATGAAAATCCGCCCCCACCGCGGTGGCTGCCTGGCTCGAAACGGCAAGCTGAATCGCCGTCGGCGGCGACGCTCGAACTTCCCCGCCGGCTACTGGAACGAATCGGCAGAGATCACTTCGCCTTCACCCCGCGTCGATAACGCCTGCCAGGTGCCCAACTCGATGTGCTCGGCGATGAACTGCACCCCACCATCCATCATCAGGGAGTGCACGCCGCCGGGATGATAGCTGCGGCTGGTGACGGCCGCATAGGTAGCGATGGTTGTCGATGTCCCCTCCTGACAGTTGGTCCAGTCCGCATGGTACTTCTGCCCCGACACGACGCAGGCATTTTTGGCGTTGGGAGCAAAGGTCGTCGTGAAGGCTGTCTGATGGATGCGGCCATCGACCCACTCGGTATGTCCCGAATCCGACTTGAAATCCCCCCCCAAGCCGCAGATATCGCCGGGCAGGGTCGGCATCGTCAAAGCCCCGGCTAGTCGAGGGTTGCGGTAGTATGGGGTGTAAGCATTCACTTCGGCCATCGCCAAGGTGTTGCTGGTACCATCCAGGGCCGCGTTGAAGTTGAACCATCTCTCCGGATGAAACATCCCGTTCCCGACCTCTTGCGAAACCGGATTCCAGATGAACCAGGTACCGCTGTTCATCGCGTAATTCAGTGGGAAATGCTCGGGAACGCCGGTGTTGCTGACCCGGACCCGTGTCCGCGGTTCGGACGGACAGCTCAGGATCTTCACTTGATAGGCGCTAAGACGCACCTTGCCGTTGGGAACCGCGATGAAAACGTGGTTGTAGCTCTTGCCATAATCGATTTCGTTGGCCAAGGAAAACTGCTCTAGCAGCGGGAGCAGTCGAGCTTGGGCCGACCATCCATCGTTCACGGTCTGCGGCTTGGACCAGCTGGCAGGAAGCTTTTGGAAGGTGTCGTGATAGTTTTGGAGGGCCAACCCCAGCTGCCGGAGATTGCTGGCGCACTGGATCTTGCGGGCCGCCTCGCGCGCCTGCTGAACCGCGGGCAGCAGCAAGGAGGCCAGGATTCCGATGATGGCGATGACCACCAGCAACTCCACCAGCGTAAATCCGGCAGGCACCCGACGAGACCGACAAACCTTCAACGACATGGCTGGCTCCAGTCATTACTGAGACTCAATTACAACAAGGATTGTGGGTATATTGAGACGCACTGTCAAGAGCTAAAATCGCCCGGCCAGAGGGGGGGGCTGGGCAAGCGGGCTGGGCAAGCGGGCAAAGAGGGGGCTGCCGAGGAGGACCGACCCAACGGCTTGGAAACCGAGTCCAGTTTGAGTCGCTGGCGCTCGGCTTCCTCACCGATACCGGATATCTACCGCCGCCAGGGTGGCTGGCAACCCTGGGGTCCTTGCTGCCAGCGCCGCCGAAGCTGCATTCTGAATCGAGGAGCCGGCCTAGGGTTCGATGTAAGAGATCGGCTCGGCCGGCTGAAAGGATGCCGTGACATCGCCGGCCATGGTGTACGCTTTCTCCCCCTCCAGCGCCAAGCTTCGCAGCCCTGGTGCGGAAGCGAAGTCGATTTTCTTGAGATCCACCGCAACGACGTAGGGGCTGAGCGAACTCTCGAAATAGTAAACCCGGCGGCCATGGTCCATCACCGTGCGCCAATACGTGGGGGCGATGTTCGGATGCAGTGGATCCGGCGCTCCCCAAGGCACGGATACATTTCGCATGACGCTCATCACGCCGGCAATCTGCTTTCTCGGATCGGTCTCCGCGTCCCCCAAGCGTTTGAGATAGTAGCTGGCGCGAACGAAGCGATCCTCGCTTTGATGCGATCCCGGAAGCATCTTCGCCCCATCCTGCCGCTCCCAATACTTATTGAGCGTCAATTGCTGGTCGAACACCGGACTGTTGGTCATCACCTGGAAACTGCGATGGTGATGAATCACCGGTTTTCCTGCCAGGTATTCGATAACGGCCGAATCGCCGGTCGCATCGGTCACGGAAAGATGCACGGTCGGATGCCCCGCGCCCCCGGGCCCAAATGTCGAAGGGACGATATAGATCGGGTCGGACTCGAAGGCCTTCACAACCTCAGCCACCGTGGAGTAATTCGTCAAAACATAGGTAACCCAGGCACCCATCGAGATTTTGGGCTTGGGTCCGGCAGGCGCAGGTCCGAAGTCGGCCTCCGCCAGGTACAGCAGGTTCGCGCCTAAGCCGCGTTCGTTTAAGCCATCGAATACCCCATCGATTCGGCCACCTGGTGTCATGGCTCCAGCAGCTACCACCGCCCCGTAGCGGTGTTCCCAAACCAGCCCGCCGCGAATCCCCTCAGTCTTTCCGCCGCGGGGGAGCACGTAGAAATGAGTATTGAAATCATAGGGCCAATCCATGGAACGGCCCGTGATGACACTTCCATCGTTCCCCAGCCAGGTCGCGCGCGAGCAGGCAGACAGATTTGCCGCCAGCGTATGGAGGAACAGGACAATTAGTGCCAGCGCACCGATCGCTTTCTTCTTCATGCTTGAACTCTTCTTTGGGTGTAGACATGACCAGCACACGAAAGACCTCCCGGCACCATGAGAAGCCGGTAGTCCTTGCGTTGGAGCAACGCTGGCAGCAAGTGTAACCCGCGAGCCCCCTCCCGACTATACGCAGCCAATCGCCGCTTGCCTCCCTAGCCTTCGAACCGCTAAGCGTATTACGTTGGACCAATCCTTACGGCCTCACCACCGGCCAAGAAACGTCGAACCGCTCCCGGTCGGCTATCATCCATCAAGCATGAACCAAGTACGAGCCTTCTAATCGAAGACCGCGACAACAATCCCACCACTTGATGTCCGCTGTTTGACTACGCACTGGAAGACTCGTCCTCGATCAAGTATCGGGGCAAACCACTGGCTTACCTCGCGTTTCAAGTACCCCAACGGACGATGTTCGCGATCGGTCACGGATATCGCATTGGAATCATAGGGATTCTGTCGTTCGCGAACGAAATAGACTTGCTCACCAATAAAAAGTCTATTCAGATCCATGGGTCGGTTTCCGATGGATTCACCGACCACGCGAAAAGTAAATCGGGGCGTTCGCTTGGACGGTCCCCAATCGTCTGTCGAGGTTTCGCTGTCCGTCGATACATCACTCCCATCGCTCGGATTACCCTTCGGTTCAGCAACCACGAATTCCGTTGCCGGGATGAAGTTTTCCTCTGGCAACACTCCGATCACTGGCTCACCGGTGATCAAGACTTCCATGGACATTGCGAACTGATGCCATTCCACTCCGAATTTCTCGGGACGAATAAAAAGGCTCTTGCCGCTTGACCGCTTCAAGAACAAGCCATCAGCGTACCACTTGGCATCCGTCATAGAAGTGAGCGCGTATTTCTTTGCCGTCAGTCGACCATCAAGCAAAAGATTTTTTCCATCCCGCCCTATCACTCCTTTTCCCACCGACTTGAGGTAGTGATCATCTCCCAACGGAATTCCAGACGGTCTCTTAAGCACGACGATCTCAAACACCTCTGCCTCCTTAAAATCTCCATCTATCGGAAGGTTTCCAGACCGCAATTTCTGAAGGAGATCCGACGCAATTCGCGCAAGGGATACTCGAAACTGCTGAGCTGGAGTAAAAGCCAATGTTGACCCAAGACCGATAGCAATGCTGCTTAGTCGTTCATTCTCCTGATCATCAAAAAAACCATCAGACAGCGAATCCTCCACGACTTGCTCGAGTAGTGATACCGACTCACTTCTTAAAAGTTCCTCTACTTCAAACGCATCGATACCCACCTTCGATGCAAAGTCAAGCAACTGAGTTCGCTCACGTAAACTGAGACTACCGTCGGAGATCGCTTTCTTAATGCCCTGACGCAACGTCTCTCGATTTCTAGCGTCTCGTTGATTTTCTCTAGCTTTAACCTTCTGCAGACGTTGGGACTCTGCCTCTCTTTGATTACACATCGCTCGAATCAATGCGGTATTGACCTGCTTTGCTGAAAGCTCCTGGTTGCTGGTTAATTCAGGGCTCTGAACAATGGATTCGCGATCGAGTTCGCCGCGAGCGATAAGGCCCAGAAACTCAATATCAGAAATCGGACCAACCATCTCACTACCAAGTAAACCGAGAAGCTTGGAACGCTCAAACATCCACTGAGATGAAAGCCTCGACGCGATCGACGTCGTTCGGTTATCAAAAACCCATACGATGTTCTTGCATTTCGGACAATGAATGCGTTTTCCCTCTTGATCGCTCCGAAACTTGAGCTGTTGTTCGCAGTAGGAACAGATAAATATCTTAGCCGTTTGATCAAGATTCATTGGGCGAACCTCTGACGCGCTTATCGTTGTAGAATTCCAGCGGCAACAAATTTTGCCGCCTCTTCGACATGTCGTGCATGTATTAGCTCATCACCCTCCAAATCCGCGATTGTACGAGCAACTTTCGCCAGTCGATCGCAAGTTCGCGTCGACACCGATGCCCGTTCGACCGTACTGCGGTAAGATTCCTGTCCGTCCTCCGACATACGGCAATATTCCGGAATCCTCCCACCTGGAATAGCGGAATTAGAGGAAATGCCCAGGCCTTGAAACCTCTTAATTTGCAAGGCTCTGGCTTTCTCGACACGCGATCTGATCTGAGCTGATTCGCCCTCGCATGCGTCTGTGAATCGCTCTTCGTGCGTCAGCGGCTTCAGGATGACTTGTAAGTCAATTCGGTCCAAAAACGGTCCACTCAGTTTTCGCTGGTAGTTTTCAATGGCTTTCGCATCGCAGTGACATCGCGGATCACCAGCATAACCGCAGGGACAAGGATTCATCGCTGCCACTAAACAAAATCTTGCCGGGAACTCCAACGATGCAGCGACTCTGGTGATATTTACATAGCCATTTTCAAGTGGTTGTCGTAAAGCCTCTAGCGTGTTCTTTGAAAACTCAGGAAGTTCGTCCAGAAAAAGGATTCCATGATGTGCAAGTGTAACTTCACCTGGGTTGGGAATGCCGCTCCCTCCTCCAACGAGTGACTGCATCGAGGCCGAATGATGGACCGGCCTAAATGGCCGTCGCGTGACGGCCATTCCGTCCTCTCCCAAAAGTCCCATCGCTGAATAAATCCTTGTCAACTCGACTTTCTCACCATCGGTTAACCTTGGAAGGATACCGGCCATCGCACTCGCGATGAGCGATTTCCCTTCCCCAGGTGGACCAACAAGAAGCA
>JBILTQ010000228.1:0-8665 GCA_044371435.1 Pirellulaceae bacterium
CCGCCCCCTCGATATCCATCTTGAGGACATCAATGGCGTCGATCGACAAGCTTCCGAGGAAGCGTTCAAGTTGTATTGCCGGGACATGTATAATATCTGTCGCCTGTTCAGCACCATCGCAAAGGATCGTCGACGCCTCGTCATTAGCAGCAATTCGGAAAGGTAGGCGCCCATCCTGCCGAGCGACTGCGTAATTGTAGACCGTTAGTTGTGAAGCACCTTCCATACTATGAATCAATGCTGGATTCGCTTCGAAAGCATGGCTACGGCAGCCATAACGTTCGATCAACTGCTTCGAGAATGCCCCTCGATTGGCACCGAGGTCGACCACTAGCGATTGCTGTTTCAAGCCCGGACGCCAAAGAGTGTGCCCTTGGATTTGCGTTAAATAAGTCATACTCTTCTCCTCGAAGTGTTCGCTGAATTGGATCCACGTCAACGCCAAGGCCGAGGCGTATCTCTAGCGAGACGGATCGATGGTTCTATGAGCCTCGTCGGCTTGCGGAGGGCCCTAAAATTCACCTTGCATGCTCGGCTATTCGGTCTTCTGGCCAACTATTCGCGAGCGATCGGCTTTCCACGAAGCGATTGGGGTCAACCCTTGCCCAGCAGTCGCGGGATGTCCTTTTCCTTCACGAATTGTTGGTAAAGCCAATCCGCATCCATCTCCGCACTGGAAGTACAACGCCCGCCCTCTGCCAGGCGCCCGACATAATCAAAGAGTATTTGTCGCTGCCCCCAAATACGGCTGATGGTGTGATCGCGAATGAGTTGCGGATTCCACGCCGACGACTGTAGCCCACGGACAGCTTCGCCGATCTCCTGGGAACTCGCTGCTACCTTCAACGAATTACTTTCATCCAACCAGTATTCCCGGCCACCACGCGATGGTGTCGACAGCACGGGCTTGCCACAGAGCAGGTACTCGGTCGTCGCCAACATCCCCCCCTCTTTCCTTGAAAGGGCCAAGCCACACTTAGCTCTGCTGATCTCTGCAGCAATCATCGGATACTCCATGAATTGCTGGTTGATCACCGCATGCCCACACTTCCACGCTTCCAAACGATGAGCATCCTGCGGATTCGCGGTGACGAGACGCAGTCGCGGGATATCTTTGGCTAACCACAATCGTTTGTAACTATCCAGCCTGGCAATATAAATCGCGTCGTAGTCGACCGAGTTTGATCCGATCGTAAAGACCTGTTCATTGCAGAACAAATTATGGTGACAGAAAATCGCCGCTTGCCCTAAAGCTCGCAGCATCCTGACCTCGGCCAGCGCATTGCACATCCACGTTACCCTCGGAAAGCCTGCCCGAGCCCAAAGTCTCAAGGCCGAAAGGCCTCCGCGCAGGTCGCCTCCATACCAGGTACGAAAGACAAGGAAATGCGGGCGAGCACCGACGGTATTCGCATGCTTTGCAGCCGAAACCAGTGTGTTATCGGCAACCGCGATCACCCAAGGTTTTTCAGCAAGTACATAGACACCGGAGAAGAACATGCAGGATTTGACCGATCAATACGCGTGTAGGGACTCAGATTTCCTTGAAGACCGTCGCATCCGACACCGCCAACGGTACTCGGGGACTATCCAGCCTACGATCCGAGCAGTCTATTGGTGAGAGGCTTTCGGCATCCTGATTTGCCGCTAACTTCCACCAAACCCTGTGATCGCGATAGTTCATCCAGGGTCTTTCCACCAAACGGTAGAGGAGTTCCGCCAGCATAAGACTCATCACCCAACAGACGATACTGAAAAGGAGATAGCTTTCGATCGGTAACCGTCGGGCGATCGCTAACGCTTCGATATGGACGAGATAAAGTGAGTAAGACCGCACCGCGACATACTCGAGGAGAGGGTGGGTAGCCCGCGTCCTCCAAAACTCTCCCCCTTGGGCTTGAACGACAAGCAGGCCGCTAAGCAACGCGTAAACAAGCAAGGGCAGGTCACCGCTAAACCCATGGTAACGTCTGGTCATCATGATCAATATCAGACCTCCCCCAAGCAGGATCCCCCACAGCGCCGCACCTTGCAGTCGCACCCAAATCTTCGGGAAGCTCAGATGAAGGTGTGCCAGGAATACACCCAAAGCACAGGCGTCGAGGCGGAGGTGCGTCAAACAAGTAGTCGGATCGGCTAGCCACCAACGGGCTAATGCTGGTAATGCAACCAATAGACCGAGAACCGAAGCGATCATCGCTCGCGACGGGAGCAACAGCAACAGGGGACCGATGAGCAGATAGAACTGTTCCTCAATACACAACGACCAGCTAATACCGAGGAAAGGCAATTCCGAAAAAGCATAGTTCTGAAGAAAGATGAAATAAAAACCATCGTCAACTTGCCAGCTTCGCTGGAAACCGCGTTGACCGAGGGTCAAAAGCAACACCGCATAGTAGGCTGGCAAGGTCCGCAGCCATCGGCGTTTCCAGAACCGCCACACGTCGATGGTGGCCGTTACCCGTCGCTCCTCAAGCAACAAGGAACCCAGTAGCCATCCACTGAGAACGAAGAAAAGGTCGACGCCATGTCCACCGATACCGGCAATCGCTAGCCAACCGCTATTGGCTGATGGATGCCGTTGACTGAAAGTCGAAGTGATATGGCAGCAGACCACGGCTAAGATGGCGAAGGCTCGAAGCGAATCAAGCCAGGCATTTCTTGCTCGGCCTAGCACGCGATCTCGGCCTTTTCGATCGGAAAGTCCTTGGGCTTAGTACCCAACAAAGCTCCAGCCATGATGGGTAGCATGTAACTCGATTCAATCAGTGTCCCGCTGGAGAACATGCTCGCCAGGAAATATCCGGGAATACCCGCGATTACCGCCAGAGCGAGCGTGCACTGTCGTGGGTTTCCGGCAAAGAATATACGTCTCCTCAACCAAACTTTGCCCCATAACAGCGCGAAGAACATCAGAAACATCGTACCGGCCAACACACCGTTTTCGCACATCACCTCGAAGAATACATTATGCAATGCTTTCTCATTCTCGGCCTTGAGCAATTCATAGTGGTAGTAAAGCGGTACGTAAGAACCACTGCAACCGGGCCCCACTCCAAGGACTGGATAATCCCAGATGATGGCTGCCCCCGCCTTCCAAAGATGGAAGCGGCTTTCCGCTGAGACATCGAGCGAACCTTCGTCCGCAAAAGCCGAAGCAAACTCACGAACCACCGGCGGTCCGGCCAGGAAGGTGATGAGTACACATCCCAGCAGTAAGATAGTGTTGGTCATCAGCGTCTTCGGGCAATACCACACCGCGATTGCGGCCGTTAACATGGCCCCTAACATCGACCCGCGCGATTCCATCAGCATCAACTGATGTAGTTGTAGTAGAACGATTGCTCCAGCTAGACTTCGAATCCACCATTTCCAGGGTGAGACGACGATAGCTATCGATAATGCCAGGACCGGAATGGTCAGGATCGAATAGCCGTTATTATCCAACCCCTTGAAACCCCAATCGGTGATTGAGGCATAACGGCAGTAACCGAGCTGGAAATACTCGAGATTGATTTGAAAACTGTTATAGGCCTGGCCTACTACACATCCAATCGCCATGATCATCGCGCGGTCTTCGTCGACGATGACAAAGAAACTGACGGCGACGATCAAGGCGATTCGCCAGAGCATATCCAGGTATAAAGCGCTTTTATCGGGATAAGCTGAAAAAACCGAACTGGTATAGCAAAGCAAGACGAAACCAAGGAGTAAACCCAAGGCGGTCACGGACGTCCGGTCGATCGCGGATCGCCAACCATGGTGGGCGATAAAGCCTAGCAGAAGAGCGATCGCCAACCATTTTTGGAAGCCTGGATCTTGCGGAATGTCCCAACGCCAGTTCCAAGCCGGATCGAGTAGATTGAAGAAATAAAATGCGGCACAGCCCAAAGCCGGCACCGAGAGCGCGGTCAGGCAACTGATGAGGAAGAGCGAATAGACGAAAAGGATTCCCACGTTTTCAGGATCCTCAAGAGTGGATCGATCGAGCCCAACCCTTGGCGGTTTCCACGCTCAAAGCGCCACCACGTCCGAGCAAGTCAAAACCCGTTCCGCCTGGGAGGCCAGTATTGACCAATCAAAGCGGCTTTGGACAAACGACCGCGCGGCGTTTCCGAAGGCCGCGCGCTCCGTGGCATTCCCCAGCAAGCGACAGACCGCTGCCACTAGTTCCTCGGGCCGCTCGGGGTCCTGGCAATCGACCAGCAGCCCTGTTTCTTCAGCCTTTAGGGCATCACAAGTACCGCCGCTTCTCCCAGCTACGACCGGTCGACCACAGGCCTGAGCTTCCAGCAATACCATCCCGAAACCTTCGACATCCCGCCCCACCGCCCGGTTCGGAAGAACGAACAGGTCGCACTCGCGGTAGCACTGCCGGAGCTTCCCATCATCGACTTCGCCCAGGAAATCGACGTGCTCTTCCAACCCCAAATGTTTCACCAGTGCTTGTAACACGGGACGCTGCTCACCGTCACCAGCGATGGCATAAAGCACGTCGGGAAACAATCGCTGAATCGCAGGCAGCCCTGCAATCAAGGAATCATGCCCTTTGCGTTCCTGAAGCCTGCCGACCGTCAGTAAAATCCTTCGATTTTCCGGAAATAATTCCCGTTCCCCGCCAGGTTTGGGCGGAGTGAAATACTGACAGTCCACCCCGGGATGCATCAGTTCCACTTGCCCCGCCTTCATTTTCCAATCGGTCATCAGCAATTCCTGAGTAAAGCTGGAATTGGCGATCACCTTGGTTGCATTCCTGAGAACAGCCGCCGTCAGGAACTGCAGCTCACGGCTGGTCATAGCAACGTTAATATCCTCCCCATGCACGAAACAAAGGTAAGGGAGGCCTGTTCGCAATTTGATCCATCGAGCTACCAAGCCTTCGAATAATGGCCGAGCCGCATGCAAGGCTGTCACCCGATGTGTTTTCGCTAGTCGATAGATTCTCGAGGAGATCCGATAATAGTCCAGGAGGCTAGAAAGCTGCGCGATGCCCCGGAAAGGCATGCGCAAGTCTTCGCGGATGATAGGGTGCGGATAATGTTCATCAGCTTCGAACTCGGGCTTCTGCCGAGTTCCACCCCCGACCACCATGAGATGCGAGCTCCCTTGCAGGCGTGCGTAGATCTCAGATAGCCATTTACCACTCCCGCCTTTGGTCGGAGGGAAAATTTCGCTGAGGACGAGGTGAGTCTGTCCAGTGGATCGCCCCTCGTCTGCCGACTGCCCGCGTGGATTGCAGAGCCTTTTCACTAGACTTGGTGATCGTATCACGAATGGCTCACTTCCGCGTTGCCCGCTAACCAGTCGACTCAATGCCGATGCCATCGCCAGCCTTAGCTTACCGAGGAGGTCACCAGCTTCGCCTCCTTGTGTTGTCGTTCCTGAGAGCGAGGGTGTTTCACCACGAAGTTACCGGCAGCCAGATAGTCGATATTTCCCAAAAGAAAAGCCCGAACAGCATCGGCTGGTGAGCAGACGATCGGTTCCTCGTGCATATTGAAGCTGGTGTTGATCAAAACCGGAATGCCGGTTATCGCTTGATAGTGCTTGAGGATCCCATAGAAGCTGGGATTGGAGGACTCACTGACGAATTGTGGACGAGCTGTACCATCGACATGTACGGCAGCCGGGCTATGCTGCTTCATGCGGTCAGTACAGTCAAAGGTGATGGTCATGAATTCCGCCGTTTTGAGGGATGCAGGTAGAACACCATGAAACAATCCATGAGCTTCCTCCGCCAAGACGGCCGGAGCGAAGGGCATGAACTCGGTGCGTCCTAATTGCTCATTCAGCCATTGGTTGACTTGGGGATCTCGCGCCGGATAGAGAATCGAGCGATTGCCGAGGGCCCGTGGACCATACTCCATGCGTCCGGCAAAGCGGGCTACGATGGCGTTTTCCGCTAGTAACCTGGCAATATATTCTTCGACCTGGTCTATTCGTTCGTAAGACAAACCAGCGGCCTCCACAGCGTTTTGAATCTCCTCCTCCGTATATTCCGGACCGAGGTATGCATCCTGGAGAGGACGACGCACAAGTTTCTCCTGCCCATAAGCCAGCATGGCAGCTCCCGTGGCACACCCCCCATCCCCCATATTCGGATAGACGAAAACTCCCTCGACTCCAGGGACTTCCTGGATGCGCTGGTTGAGCTTCACGTTCGCATGGACTCCGCCCGACATGACTACCCGTCGGTGTCCGGTTTGCTGCAGCCAATAAGCTAAGCTGGTACAAGCGACTTTCTCCAAGGTGAATTGATACGCGGCCGCGATATCGCGTTTGGCGAACTTCTGCGACAAGGCGCGGCAAACGAGTCCGTTCTGTGCGCCACGAATACGGATATCGCCCGCATCGAGGTCGAAACGTTTGAGCAGGTAAGGCGAGATCAACTCTGGGTTGCCATAAGCGGCCAGCCCGACAATCTTGCCTTCATGACGACTGGGTTTAAACCCTAAACCACTCGTCACCTGTTCATAGAAGATACCCAGTGAGTGCGGGAACCGGTAACGATGCAAGCACTCTAAACCGCGACTCGTCGCGGAGTAAACACCGCCTGCACACCCCGCTCCATAGCCGTCGAGCACCAATACCAAGGCCTCGTCAAAGCCCGAACCGTAAAAAGCATTGGCAGCATGGGTATCGTGATGCTGGAAACGTACCAGCTTCCTCTCCAGACCGTACTCGCGGAGGGCAGCCAGTAGAACCTGATTCCAATAGGTATGATCCTTGATGGCTTGATCGACCCACCTTTGAAACCATCGCTGGTGCGTCCGCCTCTCCCCCAGCGAAGAACAGGTAGCCTGCCAGTAATTCAAGCGTTTGTACCATGGTTTCTTCGGATAAAACTCAGCTGCACGCTCTTCTATCCCGGGGATCGGCAGGGCCTTATCCAGCTTCGATTCCTTAGTGAACAACGCGCGACGTTCGCTGCCTAATTCCGCATAGCCCCCCCCTTTTTGGTAATCCCTATCCATCGCCTGCGACTGAAGAATCAAGGCCGCTTCCTCGCTGGCCTCGAAGAAGGCATAGGCGACTTTATCGATCGAGTCGATCGTCCAACCCGACCATTTGAGCGCGGACTGCAAGGCGCGGTGAGGGAAACCATCCTGCAGTTTCGTTCGACTCAAACGCTCCTCGCCGCAAGCAAAAATGACGCGGCCATCCTCAAAGAGCGAGACGGTTGCGTCTTTATCGAGAGGGCTGATGCCGATTATTCGCATGATAGAAACTCTCTAGTTCTGTTGCCAAACCGGAAATCGTGATCGGCCGGAACTCCGGCCATTGCTGTAAAGATGTCAGGATCGCATCCAACCTTCGATAGATACGTTCCACGTCTTCGGAAGTCGCCGAATAGGGGCTGCACCCTGCTTTCAGCGACGAACTATGCAGGGTGATATTTACGTGCGGAAGCTCTGTCCGCCGAATGACGGAAAGCAAGTCGGTAGCATATTCACCTAGGTCGTGTTCGAGGTTGACCCAAACGCGACGGACGCACAAGCGTTCGGCGATCCCGATGCAACGCAACTGCCGCCAAGGGCTCTTCTCTCCCATTTGATAGAACCAACCCCATCCGCTCCAGGGACGCCGCGTGAAGGCCAGGGTCAAGGGAAGCTCCCAAAGGGCATGCTGCCATCCCGGCTGGAATCGACGGATAGGCATCGGGTCGCGGTCGCGAAAATCCGGCGCACCCTCATCGCGCCATGTCGTATAAGGAAGGATCGATGCATCGGCCCTGCACCCCCGCTGAACAAGGTGCTCTTGAATCCAGGGTGACGTCGAGTATCGCCCTCCCCGATAACTCGTGGGAACGGGTAATCCACTCTGTTCGAAGGACTCATAGACTGCGTCAAGCTTGGCCAGCGCTTCTTCGCGCGGCAGGTTCGCCAGGAAACTGTGGCGGCATGGAACCACCGCCTGCGATGCCAAAGGAGGGGTGTTCCACGGGTGGATGTGCAGACCAATCTCGGCCATTCCGGTGGCATGCAAGCGCTGCATGATCGGTCGAGTCTCCGCCTGCGAGAGAACCGCATGATTGGTAAAGTAGGTGACCGGTACCCCACGCTCCGAACAAGCCTGCTGGAAGCGTTCCAAGGCATGAATGTTGGAAACGCTTGGCAAATGCGTCGGATAGCCGCTGGACCAATCCCATTCCTCCTCCGTGTCGATCGTGACTGTATACCAACGCTTTTTCATATCGCCGCTGTCCACTCCTTATCCTCGCTCAAGGTAACCACGGTATAAATCCGAGACGGCCCGGTGATAGCTGGCCCGGCTATATTCCGCTTGAACCTTTTCGTACGCCCTGTCGATCACGGGCCTGGCATGCTCAGCAGATTCACACAACTTCGCCACGGTATGGGCATATCCCTCCGCATCGCTGGCGGGGATGAGGTAACCAGTGTTACCATCCTGTACCGCTTCGGGAACACCGGCCGTCGGTGCCGCCAGGACGGGAATCTTGGCTGCTTGGGCTTCCAGGATCGATAACGGCAGGCCCTCATGCTCCGAGGGAAGAATGAAAAAGTCTGCTGCCTGCAGCAGACGTTCAGTATCTCGGCGAAACCCGAGGAAGTGAACCCAAGGCTCGACCTCCAAACTCTGAGCCAAACGGCGAAGTGCCTCCTGATAACCCGTGCCCTCTCGGTCGATTCCCGCGAAATAGCCC
>JBILTQ010000229.1:0-8647 GCA_044371435.1 Pirellulaceae bacterium
AAAGTATGAGGGTGGGGCGAATGCCGATCAATCAGATGTGTTGGTTGGGTTGGGAAACTTGCTCTTCGATGAGCGTTATCGTCGTCAAATCCTAGGCGTCAAATCGTCGTCGAGGAGAACCCGCCATCGACCACCAGGTTCTGACCGGTGACGAAGGAAGAGGCGGCCTGCGAGGCGAGGAAGACGACCACGCCCGCCAGTTCTTCGGGATTGCCGAAACGACCCATCGGGGTGTGACCGATGATCTGCGCGCCGCGTGCCGAAAGGCTGCCGTCGGCGTTGTAGAGCAAGGCTCGATTCTGCTCGGCGGGAAAAAAACCGGGGCTGATGGCGTTGACGCGGACCCCGACCGTCGCCCATTCCCGCGCGAGGAACTGGGTCAAGTTGATGACGGCGGCTTTCGAGGCGGCATAGGCGACGACCCGGGACAGCGGGATCATTCCGGCCATCGAGGCGATATTGATGATGCTGCCGGAGCGGCGGGCCACCATCCGCTTACCAAAAATCTGACTAGGCAACAGGACCCCACCGACCAGATTCAGGTCGAAGACATCGCGCCAGGCATCCAACTTCAAGTCGCAAAAATCAGCGCCGGGGGGAAGTGTGGCGTCGGGCCGATTGCCGCCTGCCGCATTGACCAGGACCTGCACCGGCCCCAAGGTCCTTTCGATGGTATCGCAGGCAGCTAACAACGAATCGGCGTTCAAGGCATCCGCCGCCTGGAACATCCCCCGAGCCCCGTGGGCTTCCAGCTGCCGCACTTTTTCCTGGCCGCGTTCCGCATTGCGTCCGACGACCGCTACCGCCGCCCCGGCCTGGGCCAAAGCCATCGCCATGGCCCCACCCAACCCACCGGTCCCGCCGATGACTACCGCCGTTTGGCCGTTCAACTGAAAGAGACTGGTCACGGCTAGCCTTCCATCACTTCCGATTCACGGGCCTTGGCCAGGTCACCCACCATGTTCTCGAATTTCTTGGTCAGCTCCTGGACCTCTTCCTTGGCCGATGTGCTGTCGTCTTCGCTGATCGCTTTGTCTTTCTCGGCGGTCTCCACCGCTTTATTGGCGTCGCGACGGATGCTGCGGATGCTGATCCGAGCTTCCTCGGCCAACTCCTTGATACGGGTCACCAGCTTCTTGCGAACATCGGTCGACAAGGCAGGGATATTGATGCGGATGATCCGACCATCGTTCTGGGGGTTCAACCCCAGATCGCTGGCGACGATGGCTTTCTCGATATCCTTGATCGTGCTGGGATCGAAGGGGCGAATCACCAACTGGTTGGGCTCGGGGGCCCCGACCGAAGCCAACTGCTTCAGCGGTGTCTGCGAGCCGTAGACGGTGACGCGGACCGAATCGACCAGCCCCGGGGTGGCGCGCCCGGTGCGGATCCCAGCCAGATTATTCTTGAGGACCGCGAGGGCTTTCTCCATCCGATCTTCGGCATCCAAGGTAATCTCTTCGATCCGGCTCATGATACTTTGTCTCCTTGAGGACTGATTCGAGTTCCAACCTGCTGGCCGCTGACCGCCTTCACGATATTCCCATCCTTCTTAAAGTTAAAGACCAGGATCGGCAACCCGTGGGTGCGACATTGAGCGATCGCTGTCGAATCCATAACCTTGAGATTCTTGGCGATGACCGTTTCGTAATCCAACTCGCGGAAAAGAACCGCGTGCGGGTTCTTCTCCGGATCGTCGCTGTAGACCCCATCCACCCGGGTGGCCTTGAGGACGATGTCGGCTTCCAATTCCAGACCGCGCTGCGCGGCGGCGGTGTCGGTGGTGACGAAGGGACCACCGGTCCCGGCCGCCAGGATGACGATCCGCCCTTTTTCCAAATGACGGATGGCCCTTCGACGAATGTAAGGCTCAGCCACCCCATCCATGCGGATAGCCGACATGACACGCGTCACACAGCCGATCCCCTCCAAGGCGTCCTGCATGGCCAAAGCATTGATGACGGTCGCCAACATCCCCATGTAGTGGGCCGTGGCTTCATGGATCATCCCGCCGCTGGTCCCTTTGAACTGACCGCCGCGCAGGATATTCCCGCCGCCGATGACGACGGCGATCTGGCAACCCAGGTGATGGGCTTGCTGGACCTGCCGCGCGATGGCGGCGACTTCATCCATGCTGATCCCACGCTCTCCGGTGTGAGCCAGGCTTTCGCCCGATAGCTTCAAAATCACCCGCCGGTAGACCGGCCGGGAAGTCGTGCCGCTGGAATCAGCCATGCGTCCTATTCCTTTTCGTAGGGACGGAATCGACTAAGCCGAGGCTTCGCCCAAAACATAGTGTACGAACTTCTTGACCTGCATTCCGTGGCTCTTGGCATACTGCCCCACCGACTGCTTGTCGTCCTTCACGAAGGGTTGCTCGAGCAGCACCTTCTCGGCATAGAATTGCTTGAGCCGTCCTTCAACCATCTTGTCGACGATCGCCGCCGGTTTCCCTTCCTGCAAGGCCGCTTGTCGCAGCATCTCTCGCTCTTTCTCGACCAAGGCCGGGTCGAGTTCGGCGGTCGACAGGGACGATGGACGCATGGCGGCGACATGCATGGCGATATCCCGAGCGACATCGTCGCTCCCACCCTCGATCTGCATCAATACCCCGGCGACGGTGGTGCTGTTGTGGCTGTAGCCGCCGCTGGCTCCTTCCAGCCGAACGAAGCGGCCGACTTCGAACTTCTCGCGGATGCGATTGAACAATTCGTCCCGCTGCTCACCCACGGTCAGCCCCGGTCGGCTGGCCGACTTGCATTGCAGCAAAGCCTCGACACTGGTGACTTGCGGGTTCTTGGCCAAAGCTTCCGCCAGGTCATTGGCCAGCTGGATGAACTCTTCGTTCTGCGTGACCGGAGCGCTTTCGCACTTCAATTCGACCATCGCCCCGCACGACTTGTCCAAGCCAGCATAAATCCCGAAACGACCGAAGGCCGTTTCGCGATCGGCCCGCTTCTCGCCGAGCTTCTGACCTTTCTTACGAAGGATCTCCACTGCCTTTTCCTCATCGCCGCCAGCCTCCGCCAACGCTTGCTTGCAGTCCATCAAGGGGAGCCCCGTCCGTTCACGAAAGGCCTTGACCAATGCCGCTGTAATTTCAGCCATGTCTACTCAATCCTCTGTAACAATGCTTCCAATGGATAGAAAATAAATATGGAATAAGTTTCGGATCGCTGCTCGATCGTGGCCCGCTCTCCAAAGCCTGGCCAACCCATTCGTGCAAACCCTCGGTCGCTGTGGCCACTACTCCCTGCCACTACGGAACGACTCCACCTCCAACCTCGGCGCGGGATGAACGCCTACCAGCCAATGGCCTAGTCAGGTTTATGCCGGCAGGCATACACCCCAGGCCTACCGCGTTTGGAACTCGGCCGGCCAGGACAAAACTGCCAGCGGACATCCCTAGCTTGGCTGGGATTCCTGGGCCTTTTCTGCTTCCTCCGGCGTGATCGCCGGACGAGCGGGCTGTTGCGGAGAAGTCTTCTGCAACTCAGGATTTTCCGCCCGGCCGGCCAGCACGGCATCGGCCAGTTGCTTGACGATCAGGTCGATCGAGCGGATACCGTCATCGTTGCCGGGAATCGGCAAGTCGACGACCGATGGATCGCAGTCGGTATCGATCAAGGCCACGGTGGTGATCCCCAGCTTCCTCGCTTCTTTGATCGCGTTCTTCTCTTTGTTGGGATCGATGATCACCAGACATTCGGGCATCCGATTGAGCATCCGCAAGCCATTGAGGTTGCGATAGATCTTGGCGTATTCACGCTTCAGCGAAGATTGCATCTTCTTCGAGTAGGAGTTCAACTCCTCCCCGCTCATGATCTTTTCGAGTTCCTCAAGCCGGCTCATCCGGTTGCGGACCGTGCGGAAGTTGGTCAACGCCCCACCCAACCAACGCTCGCTGACGAACGGCATGCCGCAGCGGGTAGCTTCGCGTTCGATGACTTCCGAAGCCTGACGCTTGGTCCCCACAAAAAGGATCAAAGAACCACCAGCGGCCACTTGGCTGAGGTATTTCTTGGCTCGCAACATCCCGCGGAGTGTCTCGCGGATGTCGATGATATGGATCAGATTCTTGCGCCCGTAAATGTACGGGGCCATTTTCGGGTTCCAACGGCTTACCCGGTGCCCAAAGTGTGTCCCTGCCTCGATAAGCTTTTGTACTAGTTCGGTTGCCATGACGACGAACCATTCCCTTTCTATTTCCCCCAGTCGCCATGCCGCGGGCTATCCCGGACACAGGTCGAAACGACCTTCAGCGATCGATCTGGAGATGAAAAAACGCAAACCCCGGGCGAGACCACCTCGGCCCCGCCGGCAAACGCGGTTGCTGGCGGTGGGGAAGATTGCAAAGAATAACAGCCAGGCCGCTGGATCGTCAACGTGGAATGGAGCTCGGTCAAGAGCGACGCAGGCCGACGGCATTTTGGGAGAATATTGCGGGAAATACTATCTTTTTTTGGCAAGCTAGCTAATCTCGGTAAAGGCGGGCATCCTGAGACGCGATCTTCTCCCTCTCTCGGCCCCCTGTCCCCCTATGCCTCGCAAGACTTGCTTGGATTTCGTTGCTCGGATCGTCGTTCGCCATGCCCTTTTCCCTGGAATCACCGGTGACTGCTGAGCCGGATTCCGCCCTCCTTGCCCCGCGGATCCTGGCTCCCGCCGAGTTCCAGCTGGCGTTGGCCAAGGAACGGATGCGAAGCGACCGGCATGGCCTGGGCTTTGCCCTGCTGATCTTGCAGCCACAGGCCGAAACCGACCCGGCCGCTGTCTCCCCATCCCCTTCGCCACAACTGCGGCTAGCCCAGATCGTGCGCCGCCGCTTGCGGTTTACCGACGAGTGCGGGTTGATGGAAGCGGGAATGGTGGGGGCCCTGCTGCCGCATACCGACCGGGACGGAGCGACCGTCGTCCTGGAATCGATCGTCGACCTGACCGCCGCGGACGGTCTCCCGTTGGTGGCGAGGATCTATGATTATCCGAGTGTAGGGGTTGGTCGGCCCCCGGCTTCTGAGGACTCACCGGAAAGTGGACCGAGGGCCACCTCGGCTTCGCGACGCACCGAACCGGCGACGACGGGATCCGGAACGACCATCCCGGTGACCATGACCAGCCGCCAGCCGCTCCCTGATCCGACGCCGCTGATCGCCCCCTCATTCCCGCGTTGGAAGAGGGGGTCGGACCTCGTGGTGGCCGGGATCGGCTTGGTCGCCACCAGCCCAATCATGATCGCCGCCGCGGTGGCGATCCGGCTTACCTCGCCCGGCCCTGTCCTTTTTCAGCAGTGGCGCATCGGCCACCATGGCAAGCCGTTTCGCATCGTGAAGTTACGGACGATGGTGGCCGAGGCTGAATCGATGCGTTCCGCCCTGCAGGCGCGAAACGAGCGCGACGGCCCGGCCTTCAAGATGAAGGATGACCCGCGGATAACCCCGGTCGGACGATTCCTTCGCGCTACCGGGATCGACGAATTGCCACAGTTGTGGAATGTCCTTCGCGGCGAGATGTCGATCGTCGGGCCGCGGCCACTCCCTTGCCACGAAGATGCCCAGTGCGAGTTGTGGCATCGCCGTCGGCTCGACACGAAACCTGGGATCACCTGCACCTGGCAGATTATGAAGGACCGGGTGGAATGTTTCGATGAATGGATGCGGCTCGATTTGCAATACCTGGCCCAACGCAGCCCCACCGTCGACCTGCGGCTGATGCTCAAGACCATCCTCGCCGTCCTCCTCGGCCGCGTCGGCCATTGAGCTGCAGTTCGAGTTGCCTCGTCCGCGCCCCCCCGCTCCCCACCCCCACCTATCCTCTCCGAGCCCGGAGGGCCGGCACGAAATCAGCCGGCGAATGCCATTGCGGCCCCGCCGTTCTAGTCTATTTATTAGGCTGCCAGACCGCTCGGTGCCCTACGAGCCTCGCTTGGCTCCCCTCTAACTCCCGCCACCCCGCATACCCCTCCATGGTGGGGTTGGCTCTGGAAAAGTTCCAGGAGATTCCCGGCTATCGCTCGCCCCCATCTTTTTCCTCCCTTCCCACCTTCAGACACCGAGTCGCAATGGGATTCTGGCGACCGTAAACCCGGCCCTGAGGCAGATTGGCTCCCTCCTTAAAATCGCTTTTTTCAGCAAAATACGCCAGCAAAATCCTTGCATGGGGGGATAGCCGCCGTTAACCTTTGCCCAAAGTGCAACTGTCGCTCACTGGCGGCGACGGCGTTGAGCTTGAAGGGCGAGCCTCGCAGGTAGGCTGTTCAAGCGATGGTGGTGCGTCTCACTTCTCGGCAGCGATGCCTTTAAGTTTTCAAGAGCGGCAATCCTATGAAGATACACAGCAACAATGTCCGCGCAACCATCCATCTCCTGATGGCCGGCTTGGTATTCCTCTGGCAAGTCACTTCGCCGATCCTGGCTGCTGACTACTACTGGGACGCTGATGGGAGCACTGCCGGCAACAACCAAAGCAATGGGACAGGCCTAGGCGGTAGTGGCACATGGGACACTACTGGACTTACCTGGTGGGACTTGAGCAGCTTGATCGCGTGGTCGAACTTGGACAGCGATCGAGCAATCTTCACCGGACCTTCATCGACTCTTCCGAGTACCTACACGGTCAACGTGAGTTCTGGCATTCAAGCCAATAGCTTATGGTTCCAGCGCGGCGGTTACACGCTGAGTGGCGGTGACATCACCTTGGGCGGAACCAATCCTGGGTTGAATGCGAATTTTGGAACCTACACCAATATCACCAGCCTGCTACAAGGGACCGGTGGTTTGATCAAAACTGGTGGCGGTGCCATTCGCTTGAGCAACAACAGCAACTCGTATACGGGGACGACGACGATCAACAACGGTTCGTTGATCATCAACAACGCGGGTGCCTTGGGTGCGAGCGCTTCGGACATCATCGTGAACGGGACGGCCACGCGCGGGTTTCCGGGTGGCGCCTTGGTATTGGAAGGTGGTTATAGCTCGGGAGTGACCCTAAGTCGTGGCCTGCAACTGCAAGGGTACGGGCCAACGGCTAGTTCCAACGGTGCCGCGTTGAACTCGGTCGGCTCCAACAGCGTTTCAGGGAATGTCACGAATGTGATCAATGGAACTGCTGCCAGCACCGTCATGAGTTCGTCAGCGGGTCTCCTAAGCCTGACCAACGTCGAGGTGGGGGGCGTGGCGGGAACGAACTTTCTAACGATGGGTTCTATCGGCGGTGGCGGTGCTGGTAGTTATGCGATTACCGGGGCATTGACGGGTTCCGGGACATTGAGCAAAACGGGGGGCGGCACGCTGTTCTTGACCCCCTCGAGTTCCTCGGGCTTCAGCGGTAACATCCAGGTAAACGGCGGCTCGATTCGCGTCAATAGCATCGCGGCCTTAGGCACGAGTACTGCGGATAACACTCTCGACTTGAACGGCGGGGTCATGGAGTTTCGCAGCGATGCGCCCGACTTCAGCACGCGGAAGTTGAATCTGAACGATTCGAGTACGTTGGCCGTCGATCGGGCGGTCGGTGGAAGCGGTCTCAATCAAACCTTTACCTTGGCCAATCTCGATTACGATGCCGGGGAGGCGCTCACCATCAGTGCTCGCAACGGCTACAACGTGACCTTTAGTGCAGCCACTGCAGTCGGCAATGGAGGAGGGAACAGTACCTTCACCAACAATGGGAACGGTTTGACCACGTTCGGCGGTACCCTTTGGGGAAATACCAACAGTACAGCACGGTCCTTGGTTTTAAATGGAACGGGTACCAGCCTGCTCACGGGAAGTGTCACGGCAAGCGGGGCAGCCCATGAGCTCACCAAGAACGGGACGGGAACGGTGACGGTGCAGGGAACCGGTTCGACGTTCACTGGCGATGTGAACATCAATAACGGGACGTTGGTCATCACTGATTTCCGATCGCTCAACAACAACACCGGGACCATCAACATCGGTTCGAACGCATCGAACAGTGGACTCAACGCGAGCAACAACAACGGGGCTGGGGTTTTAACCATCGGTTCGGCCACCACGCCAACGTCTGGCGGCTTGACTACCAACAAAGTCATCAATTTGTCCGGAACGACAAACGGAGCCACCATCAACGCCAATCAGGCGGGTTCCAATCCGGTGATCTTCAATTCGGCATTCACAGCTAGCGGTATCAACGCGAAGACGTTGACCTTAGGTGGGACAAGCACGGCGGACAATATCATCAATGGCGCAATCGTCAACAATGCGAACGGCCAGACCCAGACATCTGCCGACTACGCAAGCGGTGCAACTACCATTACATTAGCGTCGGTCCAAGGAATTAATGTTGGAGACACCATTTCAGGAAACGGCATCTCCACCACCGTGGCCTCCATCAATACAGCAACCAGGGTGGTGACGCTAACAGCGGCAGCAACAGCAGCGGGTAACTCGCCAGTCACCATCACAACGCCAAACGTTCAAAATCCCACCTCGCTGCTCAAGGCAGGTACGGGGACGTGGGTTCTAGCCGGAACGAACACTTACACCGGTAGTACCTCGGTGGTGGAAGGCACGCTGAAGATCAAGCCGGCTTTGGGCGTTGGAACGGTGATTTCCGATTCGAGTGTAATCAACCTAGGGGCGACTTCTAACGTTCAGAACTCCGGTGGAACGCTGGAATTGGTCGCCGT
>JBILTQ010000230.1:0-8623 GCA_044371435.1 Pirellulaceae bacterium
TTTACCATCAAGATTGCATCCGAAATTCGCTTCCCTGCCCCAGAATTAGGGGCGACCGACCCGATCACCGATGACAGAGGCTAAAGTTAAACTATACTAGCCGCCTGGAAATGCGGTCCGGTGACGGAGTTTTCCGCGAAGATTCCTCGAGGAAATGAATGCCTAAGTTATTGTGCCTCACCGGGCTCGTTGTCGCCGGCCTGCTAGCGTTACTGTGCCGGATGGACATGATCTTCGGGTTCACCGGGATGGGTGCGTTGGCTCCCTTCAAACTGAGCAGTCTTTTTCTGGACATCGTCATGATCCTTTCCAGTCTGGTCCTGGGTTGGCTAAGTTGGGGATCGCTCCGCGAACTCAAATGAAATCAGGGGTCGATGGCCGCACCGGCCGGGATGGTGTTGGCTGAGGACGCTGACACCCTGGCGAAGCGGAATTGCGAGCCGCTGCCATCGAGCGTCTCGTGTTCCGGCGTCCGCGTGAGCCGCTCGACGCCCCCCCCAAGGCTTCACGGCGTTACGCCATGCCAGCATTCGCCGATCGCTACACGCGATACGTTTCGCAAAATCGTTAAACTCTATCTAATCGGACTTCCGATACTCTCTCGTGAAGGATGGCGCAAAGGCTCGAAGTGTCTACCTCGGTTGGTAGCGTCGAGCCCGAGCATGACCGCCAAAGCCAGCACTCGAGGACGTATCGACATGTACCGTCGAGATAACAATCACCGCCAGGCAGTTCGGGCAGCCCGCAGGCGTTTGCGATTGGCTTGGGCGTTGGCCGCAGCCATCGGTTCGATCGGTGTCTTCGGATCGATCAGCCTGGCTCAAATGAAGGATCACGGTCAGGCGTCGACACCGACCACAGCCTCCCCCGGTCGCAGTCCCTCGGTAGGGATATCTTTCCGCACGCCGGAAACGCCTGACCCAGCCAGCGGCTCCTCGACCGGAAGCCTGCAGGCCGACCGCCCTGCGTTGCCTGACGCTGGCAATCAGCCACGGACAAGTCACTTGCCGCCAGTCAAGCTTGGGGAACCCCGGGCCGACCTCCAATTCCCGCCGATGCTGGCCGGTAATGCCAGCGCACCGATCCCCGATTCGTCGGCGGCGGCGCCCGTCATCAAGATGGAAATGCGGCCGCAGGCGTCGCCGGTCAGCGCCATGACCCGGATGACAATCAGCGATCAGTCGACGGCGGCGTCAAACGACCTTTCAGCGAGGCCGACGTCAGGCCCGCAATCGTCGCCGGCCATCCGCGAAATCCAGTCAACCTCCGCCCCTGTGGCAGACCTCATCCCAGTTCCCAACATGCCTTCGCTCCCCTCAGGCCCGTGGGCGACGCCACCGGTCCCGGCGAAAGTCGCCGCCAAACCTGGAGAGGTGATGGAGAGTGGCACGGCGAAGGCCGCCACGCCGCCCGCTCCCACCGAATCCTTGGTTTCGCCGCAATCGGCCATGCCATCTTCGAGCACCACGCTAACTCCCCAACGGATCGCGTCCGAGGCCGCCGATAGCGGACCGCTGGCTCTCCTGCCGGAGAAAACGTTGGCGGCTGGGGCGACGGGTACGTCGAACGAGACTATCCCTACCGCGAACAGCAAGCCGGTGCAGGTCGTTCGCATCCCGGGGATGACATTATCCGGCCAGCCTGCTCCGTCGACTTCCGTCGCCGCCCGCCACCCCGCCCACGAGCCGCAGTCGGCGGGAGCGAGCGTCAGGAACGATCCAAGCATCCCGATGTCACTCCCACCGAAATCGATCGTGTCCCAGCCTTCGTCGGCAGCCCCCGTCGCCGCTCACGCGGCGCTCACGCCCAAGCCGGCGGGAAGCCAACCCGCCGGTGCCGCAGCCACCCGCGAACGGCTAGCTGATAGCCCGGCCGATACTCCCGCGAACCCAAGTGCGCTGGCCGCCGATGCGGAGCGGCAACCGCGAGCGATGCCGGCAAAAACGGCCAGTCTTCCCGCAGCGCCAGCCCCTGGTCAGGCCGCGATGAAGGTGGCAACGCCGCTGCCGCACCCAGCCTTGCCGATCCCCACCCCAACCGCGGCGAACACACGCCTTCCCGCGATCGCGGGCACCGGGCCTACCAACGAGCCCGCGGTGACGCTCGCTGTCAAGGATACCTCGCGGCAACCGACCGTCGTCGCCCTCCCGGTCTCTGCCGTCAACAGCCTGTCAGTCCAGAGGACGTTGGCTTCCCCGGCGTCGCAACCGTCAACGCCGAGTGTCGCTTTAACGCTAGAGCCCCCCAAGCCAGCCGTCCCTGGGCAGCCCCAGACCGTCGCCGCCCCCGCCATGACCGCCGTGCGTGAACTGGAAGTGGTGCATCGCGATGCCCAGGTCCTGGAGATCAGCTACCCCGTGGCGAGGATCGAGGTCGACGACGAAACGATCTGCAAAGTGTTGGCGACGGAATCGACCAACCTGCTGTTGCTCGGCATCGGCAAGGGAACGACCAGCCTGACCGTATGGCCACAACCAGGAAGCCTCGACCTTCCACCGCAGCAGTACCGCGTCTCGGTCCGCGATGCCTGGTCCGTCGATGCGGCCGACATGCGCAACCGGAATTTACTCGATGAGGCGCAAGCCTCCCTGTCGGAACTTTTTCCCGACTCCGCGTTGTCTTTGCGTTCGCACAGCAACGGCTCGCTCTCCGTGTTCGGCAAAGCACAGAGCAACGATCAAGCGAAACAAATCATCCAGCTCGTACGCAAGATGTTCCTTGTCCCTGTCATTGACCGGATTGCGGTGACCACACCATGAAACAAACCATCATCGGACCATTGTCCCCTCGCCGCGGTCACCGACCGCCGTCGGCCTGCACCGCAGCCCAAGCCCCCTACACCAACCGTTTACCCATCGACTCTCGATCGCCATCCTATCCCGAGGCAGTTATGTTCCACGAAGACAACAACCCTGCGTTGCTCTCCGTCCAGGTCACACGTTCGCTCATCGAGCGTTGGTTGGGAAGGCTATGCCGAGCCGGGGTCGCGTCGGCCGCCTTGCTGGGGGCCGTCGAGGGCTTGCTGGCCACAGCCAGCCCGGGAACAGCGCAAACGTTAACGCCCAGCGTGCGGACAGCCATCAGCGATCCGATGCTCGAAGCCGAGCGGGCTGCGGTGCTCGGAATTCCAGGCGGGGTCGTCCCAGCCTCGGCCAAAGCTTCGCTGGGCGATCAGGCAGCGACTGCCGGACCGGTGGTCGTCGCCGCCACCGATGCCTCGCCGGTGGCCGCGGCGAACGCCGAAGAACCGCTGGCCATCGGTCCATCGAGCGAAGGGACGATCCTCAGTATCACTCCCGGCGAAGACCGGATCATCGAAACCGTTCCCGGCGGCGAACCGGTATCGATGAACGCCCAAGGTTACTCCCCGATGCCCAGCCTCGATGGTTACGGTTGGATGCCTTCGGGACAGGGTGGCCTGGGAGCCGGCGGCTACGTCCCCGGCGCCCAGTACGGTTTGGGGGGTGGGGCTTACAGCGGCTACGCCTCCTATGGTTCCCCGGGAAGCAATCCTTGCTGCCCGGAGAATTGCCACGACTACTACGTCGGCTATGAAGCGATGTTCTTCAAACGCGTGGCCGATAAAAGTTTCAGCCTCTCGCCGCGTCTGTACATGGATGATTTCGATTTCGAATTCGGCGGTCGGTACACGATCGGGCAAATGCTCGACTGCACCGACGGAGTCGAATTCGTCTTTACCGGGCCCTTTGAGTGGAACCGCAGCGGCGTCCGACAAGCCGTGACCACCCCGCTGGAAAGCATCCTGACAGCATCCTCCGGCTACATTCCGTCACAGATCGACACCTTCAACAACGGGCAAGTCCATTACGAAGAGGAAGTCATCGAGCTCACCAGCTACGAAGCCAACCGCCGCTGGTTCGCCTGGGATATCGCGAGCACCCTCATCGGCTTCCGCGCCTTTACCTACAACGAGAACTTCCTGTTCAGCTCGGTGACACCCTCGCCCGACAACGGGGTCGGCGCCCTTCGCTCGCGATTGGAAAACTTCCTCATCGGCGGACAGATTGGCTCGGACATCATGCGGCCTGTCGGACAGCGGCTTTCCCTCGGAACGCAGGCCCGCATCGGCCTCTACGCCAACTGTAACAAAGGGGAGATGAGCGTCGTCAACCGCGACTCGGTCTTGATCAATGCCTCCCGGCGAAGCACCGACTTCGCCGCCCAAATGCAGTTCGGTGGGATGGCTCGGTACCGAATCACCCGCTGCATCTCGACGATGGCTGGCTACGAAGCCTGGGTGCTGGCCGGTGTGGCCACCTCCTCGGATCAAAACTACACCCCGGTCACCCCGAACTCCGGGACCAGCTACAACGCCGACGACATCGTCTTCTTCCACGGTGCTACCGGCGGTCTCGAGATCAAATGGTAAAGCCTGAGAGGCGCTCGACAGACGCCGGGCATCGATCGACGTCTTGGTCGCAATCCAACGGCCTTGGGCGGAACGGTGCATGCATCCGATAGACAGTGGCCTTCCACAGCTCTAAGATAGTCCCGCATGTGGTCCGACATCTTAGGTCATGACAAGCAGAAGGCCTGGTTCGAGAATGCCCTGCGTCAGCAGCGGTTGGCCAGCACTTTCCTCTTTGTCGGCCCTCCCGGTTGCGGGAAACGGACTTTCGCCCGGTACCTGGCCAAGCGTCTGCTTTGCTTGCGACGGCACGACGCCGAACGGGCAGCAGCCTGCGAGGCCTGCGAATCCTGTGTGCAATTCGAAGCCGGAACGCATCCCGACCTGCTGCTGGCTAGCAAGCCGCCCGACAAAGCCAGCCTTCCTTTGGAGTTACTGGTCGGTTCGATCGATCATCGCCTGCGAGACGGGCTCTGCTATCAACTGCATATCAAGCCGTTCCATGGCAAGCGGCGGATCGCCATCATCGATGATGCCGATACCATCCAGGTCGAAGCCGCCAACAGCATGCTGAAAACGCTCGAGGAACCGCCGCCGGGGGCGGTGATCTTTCTGATCGGTTCCAACGAACAGCGACAATTGCCGACCATCCGCTCCCGGTCGCAAATCGTCCGCTTCCAAGGGCTCAGCCCAAAGCACACCGCTCAACTCCTGTTGCAGCAATCGCTCCTCAGCGACCAGCAACTCGCCGAACAGATTTCCCAGCTGGCCGAAGGTTCGCTGACCCGCGCTCAGATCTTGATCGACGAGGATCTTCGACAGCTGCAGCAGTCGTTGACCGCGGATCTCAGCCGACGGCCGATGCCTTTTGCCAGGTTGTCCAAGCAGCTGGTCAATCACCTCCAAAGCCTCGGTGATGAATCGCAACTCAAACGCGAACGACTGCGAATCCTGCTCGATTTTGCCATCGATTTCTATCGCCAACAGCTTCGATCCGAAGGTAGCCGGCAGGCGGATCAAGCCACCGTCGTGGCGGCGCTGAAGGTATGCCTGGCGACGCAAAGCGACATCGATCGCAACGCTACGCCGGCTGGGCTTCTCGAGTCGTGGGCGACGGAACTGGCGACCGTTTGTCGCGCATGAGCCGCAAGATCAGCCACCGGACAGCCAGGCAAGCCAAGGCGCCGCAGAGGGCTCCCACGCTATCGGCTACCCAGTCCCAGAAGTCGGCGGTCCGCCCGACCGCCGGCTGCGAATATTCGTCGAAGGCGGCATAGAGGCTGGCGAACAGCGTCGCCCAGACCACATTCCATTCCCATCGCCGATGCAATCGCGGAAAGAGAGCTGTCAAGAAAAAAGCCAGGATCGCGAAGACGGCAAAGTGAACCAGTTTGTCCGAGTGCTGGACGCGAAGGCTCGGCACCCGCGGCAGGTGGGTGGCGATGAAGATCGCCAGCCAATACAAAGCGAGGCTACCCAGCAACCAAGGGGCGCGGCGCCGAACGCTGGTGACGATCATGGCCAATCCGTTTCCGAAAGAAGCTCGGAGTCGCCGCCGAAGCGTCGGCCTCTCCGTCCAATCCGTACCGTCATCCACAGTCATTCGGACGTTTCTCTCGCGGCAAACAGGAAATCCCTCATATCCGTCAATCTTCTTCGGTCTCGCTAGCGGCCTCGGCCAGGATGTTCTTCGGAGCGACGCCCCGGCACCCCAGCGAGATAGCTTTCCCGTGCAGGCCACCCCGAATCGCCTTCGCCCTCACCCGACCGAGGCTTTCTTTCGAATTCGAAATAACTCGGAGGTTCCATCCGGGCCGGCGGTTGGCCGGACCTTCACGGCCCTGCTACCATCCGATCCGATTCATCCGCACGGTCCCCACGTCCTTGGCCGCCTGGAAGCTCCCCGACATCGACTGCGAACCGAACTGGGTCTGCATCCGGTAGCTGCCCAGCAGCGGACCGAGTTTCTTTTCCGCTACGTAGCTCCCATGGCCGGTCGGGATCAAGTCGACGCGATAGGTGAAGGGGAGGACGACGAAGAATCGCCCGCTATAGCGGGCCGAATAGGTCCCATCGCCGTTGGGGCGGATGTTGGCCCGCATCGGTCCTTGGTGACCGGTCGGGCGGCTGACCCACTGTCCGCGCCATCGCCCTGCCGGCGACTCCCCCAGGGCCTCGGCGCCGGGCCAGGCAATACCGGACAAAGCCAAGAAAATGAGCAGCCAGCCATAGCCACGGGAACTTTTTTGCATGGTCCTCTCCATTCGCTAGGAGCGTTGCGATCGGGAAAACGGGGGCGAATGTCGATGCTCGCCGAGGTTCGACCTCGTAGAGACACGGATTCCGTCGTACAATCATACTCCGTAGAAGTCGCCGCGGCGCTCCGCTGCCACGGCAATCGCCCTTCCCGCCTGAAAATTCTTACCTGTGAAAATTCCTAAGACCACGGTGATTCCTCGGGCTATGGCAGTGTTTCCCCGAGGTTGGATTGCATGGCTGTTCCTTGTCGGTCTCGTCGGCTTCGGCTTGGGCTGCGACCGCGACCCGATGGTCCGGGTCTACGATGCCCCGAAGGACCCGTTACCTCCGGCGATGGCTAGCGGTCCAACTCAGGAGGCCACCCGCTTCCTGATCGCGATCGTGCTGGACCAAGGCGAAGCCTACTTCATCAAGGCCAGCGATCAGCCGGACAAGCTCGAGGGGCTGATCGAAGGTCTTCGCCAGGTAACCCAAGGGATGAGAATCCAGACCGCAGGAGAAGTCGACTGGTCTTTGCCCGACGGCTGGGAAGCTCAGCCGGGAAGCGGGATTTCCATGGCCGTCCTCCAAGCGCCGGGTCCGAGCGGCGATGTCCGCTTCGTGGTAACGCGGTTGCCCGGGCCCGGCTCGGCCGAAGCTTTACCCTCCTTCCTCACCTCGAACCTCAACCGCTGGCGGGGGCAATTAGGTTTGGCCCCCAGCGAGCCCGGGGAAGCCGGCTCGGCGTGGGAGGAAGTCCCCCGGCCGGGGAGCGAGTTTCCCGCGTACCTGCTCGACCTACAGAACTCGTCCGCCGCCAGCGGTGCTGCCGCCAATTCCGGCGGCGAAGGGTCAGCTGCCGAGCCCGGAAGCCAACCATCGGCGGAGGTCGCGCCGGTCCCCACCTCAGTTCGCTACCAGCTTCCCGAAGGCTGGGTCGACGAGGGGGCTCGGGGAATGCGAGCCGCGTCCTTCCGGTTCGAGGGGAACGGGGAGGGGGGAGAAGTTTCGGTCATCGTGGCCAGCGGTGAACTGCTGGCGAACCTCGAACGTTGGCAGAAGGAGTTGACCCCATCGGCGGAAGCCGAGGCCTTGACGGCGACGGCCCGAAGCGTTCAGGAGGCAGCCTTACCGATCGAGTCGGCGGACGCGCTCCCGGGAGCGGTGTACAGCCTGCGAGCGGGCGAAGGGGGCGACCAACCAGCCATTACGGCGGCGATTTTTCCGGTCGGTGAATCGGGGTCGAGTATTTTCGTCAAGATGAAAGGTTCACAGCAGCTGGTCGAAGCGCAGCGTGAACGGTTCCTGCAGTTGGTACGGTCCCTCGCTTGGTAAAGGAAAATCGCCATGGCTTCCGGAGCATTGAACCCCGTCACCGCCGACCGCCTGCCAGGGAACGCAGCCCAGAGCTGGGACCAAACCAGCTGGCGGATCCTGCGTTGGATGGGCTCGTTGCACATCACCGTCTGGGGCTTTGCCTTGGCGATCCTCATCCTCTTTGTCGGGACGCTGGCCCAAGATGAAGAGACCATCGTCGACGTCAAACGCGATTACTTCAACTCCTGGATCGCTTATGTCCCCTTCGATGTCTTTTTGCCAGTGACCCTTTTCCCGCTCGATCAGCGCGAACGCTTGGTCGGCGGTTTGATCCTACCCGGCGGTGCCTTGATCGGATTGGTGCTCTTGGTCAACCTGATCGCGGCCAAGCTGACGCGTTTCCACCTGGTCGCCAAAGGTCCCAAACTGGTAGCTGGTTTGGCCTTCTGTTTGGTCGGGGCCACCATCACGGCGGTGGTGATCCTCGGCGCCCATGCCGAAGAAGGGCTGCAAGGCGAGCCCCCGTTCTCCTACGACATGCTGTGGGAAATTTGCCGCTGGACCATCTGGGGTTCGACGCTGGGGTTGATCGGTTATGCTTGCCTGCATCGCTGGGAGACACTGCTGGGGCGGGTAGCGATCTGGCTGGCGGCGGTGCTGATGCTGGTCTGGTCGCTCTGGCTGGCTTTCTTTCCCGAA
>JBILTQ010000231.1:0-8579 GCA_044371435.1 Pirellulaceae bacterium
AAAAGGCATGAGGGTGGCTGCGATGCATCCACAAACCCAACCCGGGATCGCGGATATAGTAGAACGACTCCCCTGCTTTATTCTCGTACCAACCATCGGGTTGCCCCTCGACCGGATAACGCTGTCGAGCTTCGTCGGTAGGCATGAAATCGTACCCCACCGAACGAATCTCCGCCTCGGAAAGCTGATCGGCGCAGTAGACGATGCGAAAGCGATTCTCCGAGGAACCATGCATCAGATGAGCTGCGGCCGAAAGGTTCTCCTGCAATTCCGGATCGCGGGCCACGAAATCCAGAATTTCCGGAGTGGTGCGATAGCCATACTTGCGAATCAGCCGATCGACGGCCGGGTCTTCTCCGAAGGTCCGCACCCCAGGCGCGATGATCACCAGCGTCCCTCCGTCAGCGATCGCCATCCGCGTACGGTAGATCGCCTTATTCGCCAGCCAGGTCTTGGAATACTTGTGCGCCGCCATGGTGACCACTACGGTTTGCGGCGATTTTTCCAGGCGAAAACAATTGACCTTGGCCGACAAGGCTCCGGCCTGCTCGAACACGTCATGATGATCGCCGATGAACAAACCGCGGACGACTTTGCGGCCGTCCGCTAACGATTCGACGACGGTTAAAACGTAGACGATCGGCAGATCGCGACAGAATTGATCGGCGGCATGATTGAGGATCCGCCGCAAGGGTGTATCGCAGCGCCCCATGGTTCGTTCCATCCCATAGAGAGCGCTCAGGTAATGGCTTTCGTGAATCCCGGCGGAGCCACCGATCCCGACAAAGATGTTCTTGGTGTAGTTGGCCATGCCGATGACTTCATGCGGGACAACCTGGCCGATCGAAAGGACGAGGTCGTGTTTCCTCTCCAGCAGCATCCGGTTGGCCTCGGCTGGCCAGGCTTTCGCATACAGCCCTTCGGTCGCCTCCCGAACGAAGTCCGCCTCGACCATCCCCAAGCGTTGAACATCCGTCCGCCAGCGATGCTCCCGGATCAGCTGGTGCGGCAATCCAGGGAACATCATGTCGAGCTGTTCCGGATGCATGGCTTCATGGGTGCCTAAAGCCGGCATGACGTCGGTCAACCGATCCCCCAGGAGCTGGTGTGCCAGGCAAGTAAGCTCGCCCGCTCGACTATCGTAGCGTGTGTGGTCTGGAGGCAGCGCGAGCACCCGTCGCGGCTGGAGACGATCCAGGGTTCCGGCCAGGGCGGCCCGTAAGTCTTCGGTTCCCAGGTCGGTCGTGGTGCTGCCTTGAGCGAAATAGATGGTCATAGGATTTTCGAATGGAGGAGAGTTACCGGCTGGCGGCGTTAGCGATTTGACGGACATGGATTCAACGTCCAGAATTATAGCGTCTTCCCGAGCCGGCTAAGGACGATCATGGTCACCACCTATTTTAAACGCTTTCGCATGGAGACGAGACTGCCCTTGGTAGACCGTCCTGCGCCTCCACTTCCAGCCGGCTTTCGTCTCCTTCCCTGGGCCAGCGGGCTGGTCAAGGATCACGCGCGGGTGAAGTACGAGAGCTTTCGCCATGAAATCGATGCCAGCGTCTTTCCTTGCTTGGGCCGCAAGGATGGCTGCGCGCTCTTGATGCGGGAAATAACCCAACGCAAGGATTTCTTGCCAGCCGCTACCTGGCTGGCTGTTCGCGAAGATGAAGAGCTGAAGGGCTGGCTCCCGGTCGGCACCATTCAGGGGCTGCGAACCGGCCCCGAACTCGGTGCGATCCAGAATATCGGAATCATCCCCGACTTTCGCGGCCTCGGCCTCGGCTCGGTCCTCATCTGGCATGCCCTCTTCGGTTTCGCCTCGGCCGGCTGCCGCCAAGTATCGTTGGAAGTCACCGTGCAGAACTCGGCCGCCATCCGGCTCTATGAGCGGTTAGGCTTTTCTCGAGCTGAGACGGTATTCAAGGTGGCGGATGTTCCTTACAGCTGAAAGCCTGGCTCGGAATATCCCCCTTCCAACCCGCCTTTCCGCTACACGTTGTCATCGTTAAATGCAAAAAACCGAACCCTCGACCAGTCGATCCTTGCCCGGCATGGCTCGCAGGGTAGGTGATGGAGGGTAGCCAGCCTCTGCGGGTCAGGCTGCCGGTGCTGGGGGCTGGACTAGGCAGCGTCAAGGACGGCGGTGGCTAAGCGGAGAAGGTTCGAAAGGCGACTGGTACCCTGTCCCCAGGAATTGAGAGATGAACTCGTCCGTGCTCATTATCGATCGTGATCCGATGGCCATGGAGCAGCTTTGCTCGTTGATCAAAGCCAGCGATTTTCGGGTGCAGACGGCCACCGATCTGGAATCGACCCAGCAGCGTCTATCGACGTCGCGTTTTCCGATCGTTATCGTCGATTGGCAACTGCCCGACGAAGGGGCCAGGCAAGTCGTATCGCTGATCCGGGGGAATCATCGCTTGCGGCGGACCCACATCGTGGCCTTGTCCGAACCAGCTTCCCCCGAATTCGTAGAAGCGGTGCTGAAAACCGGAGTCGATGATTTCATCTCGCGACCGATCTCGGCTTCCGAGGTTCGCAATCGGCTGCTGTGGGCGATGAGCCAATACCAAAAAATCGTCTAGCTCCCCAAGGGATCGATGGGCAAGCAAGCGGCTGGCGGGTAATGGAAGGGTACCACCCCGCCGTAATCTTTGCCTAAACGCTCCAGCCTCTCGCCGGGAGTCAATCTCGGAAAACTAGCCTTGGATCAATTGTTTCGGTGGGAATCCTCGGCCAAAATAGGTTAGCTCGATAGCCAACTTCCTCTTCCAAACTTTAAGCGGGTTCGTGGTCCATGCTCTATCGTCTCATCCTGATGTCTGCCGCCGCGTTCGTTGTCGCCGGCTGCTCGTTGTTCTCCGGCCGACTGCTGGCCGATGTATCGCTGACCTTCGGGAGCGATGCCAATGAGAACAAGGAAGTTTCGGAGTTGGTTACCAAGAACGCCAAGGCGACCAGCGCCATCGCGGCCTTTAAACGCGGCGACCTGCGGTTGTGCGAGGAGTTGCTCAACGAAGCCTACAAGGATTCCAAAGACCTGCCGAAGGTCGACGTCATGATGTCGCGACTGTTGATCCAGAAGGGTCAATACATGGATGCCTTGATCCGGCTGGAGAATTACATTCGCAATCATGATCAGGATGTCGAGGCCCATGCTTCGCTGGGTGAAATCGCGCTCCGCACCGGTCGCCTGTCCGATGCCTGGCTCCAGTTCCGCGAAGCGATGACACTGCTGGGTAATTCCGGACTGAGTAAAGCTCGGCGGGAAGACTTCATGATGCGGCTGACGCAACTGCGGGCGGAGACGGCCGAAGCCAGGAACGACCTGGAAACAGCCGAGAAGCTTTATCAGGAACTGGAAAAACTCCTGCCCAAGGCTGGCTATCCGGTTTGGGCCCAAGGACGCATCCAGGTCGTCAAGGAAAAGCTGGACGAAGGGATGGTGCTGCTGAAGAGAGCCAAGGAGCTTGACAAGAATCTTCCGCAACCGGAATTGGAGATGGCCAAAGCTTTGGCTGCGTCCGCGAAAGAAGACCGCGACAAGCTAGCGGAGGAGTGGTTCAAGAAGGCGCTGCTGCAGACCGAAACCTCGACCATCATGAATTGGTTTGATTTCGCCAATTGGCTGCTGGTCCATGATCGCCCCGAGGACGCGCGTTCCCTGTTGAAGAAGGCCCCTGAAGAGTTTCGCCAAAACCCGATGATGAAGTTCCTCGATGCCTTCGCTTTGCGTTACCTTGGAAAGAATCAAGAGGCGGAGATGGCTCTTTCCGAATTGCACGACGCGAACCCGGGGATGCCGGAAGTGACCGATCAACTTGCCTTGCTGTTGATCGAGTCACCCGATCAAGGGAAGAAAGTTCGCGCTCAACAGTTGGCCCTCACCAACGTCCGCCGATCGCCTAACGATGAGAATGCCATCGCGACCTATGGCTGGATCGAATTGAAACTGGGGACGACCGACGTCGCCAACCGGATTTTCGGAGAGCTTGGTGCTCGCGGGACAGCCAACCCGCAGACGCTCTACTACATCGGTCGATGGTTGGAACAGGCGGGGATGGAAATCGAAGCATTGGTGGCCTTCGAAGCCGCGGTCAAGAACAACGGGCATTTCGTGCAACGGGCGACGATGCGGGAGAATGTGAAGGAGCGTCGCGCCAAACTGGTGGCGGCCGGCAAGATCAAGGAAGAACCCGCGGCCAACGCCAAGGAGCAGGCGGCAGCCGCCTCCACCAAAGAAGGCCAAGGGAAAGCCGATCCCGCGGGGGCGAAGTCAGCTACTGGTAAGGAATCGCCGGCGGTAGACAAGAACCAACCGGCGGACGCCGCCAAGGGGGCCGCCCCACCGGTCAAAGCCGACTCGGCTGGACCATCGACCGCCCCAACGACAACGACTCCACCGGCCAAGGCAGCTTCTGGCGGAGCCAAGAAAGCCGATGCGAAATAAGGGGTGGGCAGCGACCAACGCTCGCCAACGAGAGTCGTCACCGGAGCAGGCTGCGTTCACGATTAGTCGCAGCCAGCCTACCTGACTGCGGAGGCGGAAAGCGCAGAGGCTACGGCTTCTGCACGGTTTCTTCGAGCCTGGCCGAGTAATCCATCACGCTGCCGGGGCCGCTGAAGCCGACAACGGTTTTATCCCACGCCAATTCCTTGGCGATCAGCTGACCGGCATCGAGATCAAAACGAATAGTCCCATTGCTCATTTGCTGGAGCGCCTGGGCCTCCACCTCCGGTTGACGCATCGGTGTCAAGGGTTCCGAGCGGACATCGATGACGGCTACGCCAGCGCTGACCTTTTCCAAGGTGTAGACCTCGCGAACCTTGACCGTCAACGGGGTCCCATCGGGACGACGCACACGAATTTCCCGGGATGTCTCCCAGGATTCACCGATCTTGATGGCTTGCTCCGGCATCGGGATGGTGATGTCTCCCATCCCCAGATTGGAACCATTGGCTTCCCCACTGCGATCGACGACCTTGCCCGATGGGGTAATGGTCACGGTCGCAATCGGTTTGCCGATGGTCTCGGCAACCTGTTGGAAGACGGCCGGCGGATCGCGATCGGTTCGCGAATTATAGTGCACCTCGTCAGCATCACCTACCTGTTGCGACATATCGACTGCATCGACCTGGTGGACAAAGGTCATCTCGCCATTTGCCGCTACCTCGGTCACCGTCCATACTTTACGGCTCACCGTCCGCGACTGGCTCATCTGTTCCACGTCGCTGATCTTGGTGTTCGTTTTGGCCAGGTGTACCACCTCGCTGACGATTTTCGTCTGCGGTTTCATAGCATAGCGCAAGCGATAGGTAACTGCAGCCGTCTCCCCTTGGGTGGCAGGAGCGGCGGCAACCGAAGCCAGGCGACTCGGCTCACCCTTTTTCTTTGAACTCACCGGAGCCCCTCCACGTACGTTCGGCGGAGCAGGCTTCGAAGCAACCGTGGCGGGCTGGGGCTCCCGGCCCTGGGCTGGGGTCGGTTCCTGGAGACGTTGGGCTGGGGTCGGCTTCGACGCCGACTCCGCTGCCTGAAGTCCCCAAGCAGTAGCGGCTGAAAGCCCACTGGCCATAAGCACAGTGCCAATAACGCTCGATCGTCGAGGATGCATAGCGATAGCTCCGGTGGTAAAATTACGAGTAATCAGTTTTTAGCCCAACCCGAAAGGCTGCGTCCAGGTCACTGTCATGAGATATTCATTGCGTCTTCCCCTGACATCTATGAGGGATTGGGTAGCGGGGGTCATGCTGTGCCTCGTGCTAGCCCTCCCTGCCTTCGCCCAAAGCCCCTCCCCGGCCAATACCACGGACTCGTTGGCAGCCGAATTACCTCGCATTCCTCCACGCTCGCCGGAGGAAGCAAAAGCTAGCTTTCAGCTGGCCTCTGGTTTCGCGATCGACCTGGTAGCGTCCGAACCGTTGGTGGTCGACCCGGTGGCTTTCAGCTTCGATAGTCGCGGTCGCTTGTTCGTAGTCGAGATGATCGACTACAGCGAGCAGGAGCAGGAGGCTTTGGGTAGGATCGCGTTGCTTTCAGATCAGGATGGGGACGGGCAGATGGATCAGCGGAGTTCATTTGTCGAACGGCTTTCATGGCCGACAGCGGTGCATGCCTGGAAGGATGGCGTCATCGTACTCGCCCCCCCTTATCTAAACTGGTATCGCGACACCGACGGCGATGGGCAGCACGATCGCGTCGAGTCGTGGTGCCAAGGTTTCGGCCGATCGAACGTGCAAGGGATGGCCAACAGCTTGCGCTGGAGTATCGAAGGCTACCTGGTAGGGGCCACCAGCAGCAGCGGTGCCGAGCTGGAGGGTCCCTTCATCGATCATGGGCCGCTGGTGCTGCGCGGTCGCGATTTCCGCATCGACCCGCTGGCCAAGGCCATAGTCGGAATTTCTGGCGGAGGCCAGCATGGAATGGCGATGAACCGTTGGGGTGATCGCTTTGTGACCAGCAACAGCGATCACCTTCAGCAAATCATCGACATCGACGGGTGGCTCAGCGCACACACCACCGGTTCCCTCCCGTTGAAGACGCGCCGCAGCATCGCCGAGGATGGGCCGCAAGCGGAAGTTTATCGGGCCAGCCCGGTCGAACCTTGGCGGATTGTCCGAACCCGCTTGCGTGTCAGCGGCGAGGTCCCCGGGGCTGTCGAGGGAGGCGGACGCGCAGCCGGGTATTTTACCGGTGCCACCGGTACCTGCCTGATGGATGCCGAAGCCAACTTCGGGCTCCCCGGTTTCGATACGGCCATCGTCTGCGATGTTGGCAGCAACTTGATCCATCGCAAGAAATTGGAACGCGAGGGGCTCTTTTGGAAGGCAACCCGCATCGATCAGGAAACGGAACTGGTGCGGTCCACCGATATTTGGTTTCGACCGGTCCAGTTGGGAGACGGCCCGGATGGTAGCTTGTATATCGCTGACATGTACCGGGAAGTGATCGAACATCCCAAGAGTTTGCCGCCGATGATCAAGCAGCATCTGGATCTGACGAGCGGCAACGATCGCGGCCGCATTTGGCGGCTACGACCAACGACTGCTCTACCCGGGACGGTGGCGGCGAGAGATCCGCTATCCGCTTTGGCAGAACTGTCCAATCAGCAATTGGTCGGCAAGCTATCCTCGCCGATCGCTTGGCAACGACGGATGGCCAGCCAATTATTGATCGAACGCCAGGCCATGGATGTGATGACTGAGCTACAGGGGTTGGTCGGTGACCAGGCCAAGCCGGAGGTACGGATCCTGGCCTTGCACCTGCTCGCTCGCCTGGGACAGCTGGACCCGGCCACCCATCAGCGTTCGCTTGGAGATCGCGATCCGCGCGTGCAGCGCCATGCGATCGCCTTGTTAGCAGCCGACGCCAAGCGGTCAGCCTGGTTGGCTGAGCCCGCGACTATTCGCCGGCTCGTCGAAGCAAGCGATGCTGCCACGCAACTGGAATTGGCGATGGCCAGCAGCACCTTGGAGACCTCTGCTCGCCTCGACCTCCTCCGCGTTTTGGCCTCACAGGTAGCCGATCCGTTATTGCAATCGATCATCGTCGCCGCCGCCGGCCCGGAGAGCTGGCGTTTGCTGGCCGGGGATGCGACCAGCAATAGCCCGAGCATGGATGAAAAAACCGAGGCGGCCTGGCGAAGGTTGCTGGTCGGATATTGGGGACAGCTGCTTCAAGCCACACCGAAAACGAAATCGGCTGCCGCTGCTGGCCAAGCCCAGCCCTCGACCTCATCACCTGCGGCTTTCGATACCCAGGAGTTGCGAACGAGGATCGGCGACTGGATCCATCGCGATCTTAGCCGCGGCCCCGACCGGCTGGAAGCTTGGACCGAAGCCTTGCTCTCGCTCCCCTCGCCATCGCAGGCGGATAAATTTCTTGATTGCTGGCAGCCCGAGGATCGGAATGCCTGGCAGCAATTCATTCAACGCGGTTTAGCAACAGCGCAAGCGGCCACCGAGCAGCAGTCGCGGTGGGTACCCCGCTTGCGTTTTACCGATGAAGCCACTCAGGCCGTCTGGTTAGAACAGCACGTCTCACCCCGTGAAACCGAGGAAAAGCAGCGGCAAGTGATTGAAGCTTGCATGTGGAGCCGCGGCCAAGCCACCGCCGCCTGGCTGCTGCCGCGGCTGTCTCAATGTTCCCCCAATATCCAGCAGTACTGCCTGCAACAGATGCTCGGCCAGGTAACCACCAGCTCCGCCCTGGCGACAGCCCTGGAGGAGCAACGTCTGTCCCTGAACCTGTTGCTTCCAAGCACGCGGCAGAGCATGCAGCGGCATCCGAACAGCCAATTGCGACAACGCTTCAACCAATTGCTGGCGGCTAGCCAACCGACTTCCGCCGAAATCCAGTTGCTGATCGAAGCCTACACGCCCCTGGCCGAAGCCCAACCGGCGACGGCCGATCCCTCCGTCCTCGGCCGCGGCCAAGTCACCTTCGAAAAGGTCTGCGCCGCCTGCCATCGTCTCGGGAATCTCGGCAACGACGTCGGTCCCCCGCTGCGATCGCTGCACGAGAAATCGCCTGCCCAGCTGCTGACGAGCATCCTCGATCCCAATCGGGAAATCGATCCGCG
>JBILTQ010000233.1:0-8561 GCA_044371435.1 Pirellulaceae bacterium
ATGAGGGCCAAAGAGATCACAGAGGATACCGCTGGGTATCTGTCCCGCCGCATAAGGTAAAAAAAATGCCGAACCCAAAGACTCCAGCTGGATGTTGCTGAAGTGATATTCGGCTTCCAGTTCCGGACGGATGAGATTCCAGGTGTAGCGATGCAGGTACAATAAAAACGAGGCGGTGGCCGCCAACCAGAAGACCAACAGGCGGCGCCATCTATCGGGACTGTCAACGTCGCTCATCAACCGTTACCTCGCGCGGCTATCCAGCCATCGGGCCAGCACATTCGCTCGGCGGAAAATCGACAGAACGCGTTTGTCTCACGGCTCCTCCGACAGCGACCGCCCTATTCTACGGCAAAAAGCCCTGGAGAATATCAGCTCAGATCCCCCCCAAGTCATCGCGATGGAAGATCGCGAGCAGCGGCCTACCACCTTATGGCTCGCCAAGCGAACGGGCATGGGCTTGCTCCCACCGGTGGTGTAATTCCGCGATTGCCGCCTGATACTCCGGCAGGTCGGCAACATTCTGCTGTTCCTGGGGATCGATCGTATGGTCGTAAAGCTCGACCCCATCCTGGCCGCCTTTCCACACGGTGTAGCGATAGCGTTCCGTGCGTATCGAACTCCCTGGGATATCGGCGAATTGTACTTGGCTCGAAGCGACATCCGTCGCCGAGGCATTCGTCTGAAGGCAATCGCTCAGGCTCTGCCCATCCCACTGTCCAACCATCGCCTCATCGACGGGCAAACCGGCCAGTTCGACCAGGGTCGGAAAAAGATCGAGCAACTCGACAATCCGGTGGCAGACCCTGCCGGCGGTTGGCGTTTTTGGCAGGCGAAAAATAAGTGGAACGCGCAGGGCCTCTTCGAACAGGCTATTCTTCCGCCAAAGTCCGTGCTCGCCGAGATGGTAACCATGATCGCTGGTAAAGACGACGATCGTTCGCTCAGCCAAACCCTCGGCCTCCAAGGCATCGAGGATCCGACCGACTTGAGCATCGACGAAGGAAACGCAGGCATGGTAGGCCGCGATGCAGTTTCGCGCCTGCGCATCGCTCACCCCGAAATTAGGCCAGACCGGCGTCGAAGCCAAGGCCGCGTCGGGAAGTCGGCCCATGGCCACCCGCTCCCAACTCGGGAGCTTCACTTGCTCGATTGGATAAAACGAAAAGTATCGACGCGGGGCGATGTACGGGATATGCGGTCGGTAGAAGCCGACCGCTAAAAAGAAAGGGCGATGGCGATTGGCATGCAACTGTCGAATGGCTTCGCTAGCCACCATCCCGTCGCTCTGATCACCGTCGTCTCCCGCAGCCGCCAACCAAGACATCCGGTCCGGGATCGGCAAGCTCGGGGTATACACCGTCAGGAGATCCTGCTCGCGCACATCCCGGCCGCTGGGATTGAAACTTTCATCCCATGACGGCGGATCATCCAGCCCCGCCTGGCCGATATCGGTCGGGACGTCCTGGTGAAAGATCTTCCCTACCCGCACCGTATGATATGCATGCTCACGGAAGAACTGCGGCAGGGTCATTACCGGCGGCCCCGGGTGACGGAAATGGGTTCGATTATCGAAGACCTGGGTGCGCTGCGGGCGCATGCCGGTGAGCATCGATGCCCGACTGGGCCCGCACGAGGGATACTGGCAATAGGCCTTGGCGAATAGCATCCCCTCCGACGCTAGACGATCGAGATGAGGCGAAACCACCTGCGGATGGCCATAGCACCCGAGGTGCGTATTCAGGTCATCCGCCATCAGGAACAGAACGTTGAGCGGCTCGGTGGCGTTGACCAGGCAAGGTAGCCACCCGCTCATCAACCATAGTAGCCCGATCAGGTGGGCTTCCCATGACCAGCGGCTTCCCCTCCGCGAAGTGCGCAGGCAAGCTGCGCGACATAATCCCCGATGGCGATACCAACTTTGCCAGTCCATCAAGCGAATACCCCTAACACGAACTCACGGTGCCGGCGGGGGTGTCGGGATGCGATGGATTGTCCAGAACACCTCTTCCTGGAAGGGAGTCCCATCCTCCGCCCGCAGTTTCATCATCAGGTGTAGTTGATCGACCGGTTGCAATTCCCGATACCGCAGCTTCAACTGGCGTCGATCCGGGCTGAGTTCGGCTGTTTCTAAAGTCAAAGGGTCCGCCCCCACCTTGCCGGTCGTCGGCGAATACATGTCCGAACCATAGGAGGCCTTCCACAAATAATTCCAGTGGCTGGCGACGAAGGCGTCTGGCTGGTCGAGCGAAGCCGGGTCGATCGGGAACGAAAAATCCAATCGCAGTCCATCCGCTTCCACCCGGGCAGCCGTCACCATCGCCGCTGGCTGTGCCGTATAGCGTAGACGCTGGATCCCTTGATCGAGCAGTCCTGGTCGCCCGCCACCATTCCAGCCTTGCAGGCCTGCGACGTAGACTTGACCATCCTTGGGATTGACGCGTCCGCGCATGATTCCGGTTCGAAAATCGAATGGCAACTTGATGATCGCCGCCTGGCTTACCCCGTCCACCTCCTGCATCATCAAATACGACAACCACCCTTTGCCGAAACTGGTGTGCAGCAGGTGTCCCGATAAAGGTCCAAAACGAGGATCATCGACCCACAGTTGCCCACCGGAGGAATTATCGAAAGCATGCGGCATCCAGACCAGCGGTTCGTCGAAGGACTGCGGCGGAACCACCTGCTTGACATCGATCTTCCCTCCATCAGCCGACCATCGACCGCGATCGTTGTAGGTCGGTACCCAGCCGTAGTAGCCGCCCGGCTTCAGGAGATTGATCTTCGAGGACGGCATCCACTGCCCTTGGTTGTCGCTGCAGGTCAGCCGACCATCCGGCAACACCCCCATCCCGTTGGGGACGCGAAAACCAGTGCAATAGACCTCTTGCCGAGTCCCATCCGGGGAAACGCGGAGCACCGCTCCGGGCAAGGCATAGTCCGAACCATGCCCACACTTGGCGTAGTAGAAATTACCGTCGCTATCGGTTTGCAGGTCGAAGTTGAAGCCATGAAAGTGGATGGCCACATCGGTGTCGTCGGAGAAATTCTCATAGAAGTCGGCTTCATCATCGCCGTTGTAGTCATGCAGCCGAACCAAACGATCGCGGCAAGTAACATAGACCTGCCCCTCGACCACCTTCACCCCAAACGGTTCATAGAGTCCCGACGCGTAGCGTTTCCACTGCAAGTTCATCAGTTCGTCGTCGATCCCCGAGACCAACCACAGATCCCCCCCATAGGTCGCCACCACCATCCGACCATCGGGAAAGAAATCGAGGGCCGTCGTGCGAAACCAGGTATTCCAAGGTGTCGAGGCCGGGGTGGTCAAGGTATCGACAGCGTATGCCCCCGATTGCAGGCCGAGGTAGCCAGTCGTGGCCAGCACTGCCGGCCATCGCAATGGTCCACCGCGGCCAAGGGTCGATAGGCGAGGACGCGCCGGCAGCGATCGCTGCCGCGTCACATCGCGATGGAAGTTCGAAAGCTCCTCCCCACCACTCGAGGTATCGATCAAGATTTCCAACTGCCGATCGGTATCGCTAGCAGGGATGGTAAGGATTACCCTTTTCTCGGGATCGATCGACCACGACACGCCGTCGACATCGCCGACCACAGCCGCCACCACCCGCGTTTCATTGGTAGCCGTCGAGCACCAGGCAAGGCTGTCGGCGGCTGCAGCTTGCGTCCGCATGGTGCCTTGGGCTCCGCCACCGATCGGCTCGGGGTTCAGCCCAGCTTCGCCTGTTCCCTTGGCCACCGCCAAAACCAGTTCTGGGCCGGGGGCGATTTCCAGGACCCGGTGCAGGCGATGGGGCAGGTGCCCCTCGAAGGTTGACTCGCGCAACCCGCGACCATCGATAGCGTACTGCAGGATGACTTGGTGACCATCGAGGACATAGCCATGGTATTTCATCCAGGAAGCAGGCATCGGGCCGCGCGGTCGGAGTTCAGCTCGGGAGTAGTCGAAACCTCCGGCGTGCCCCCATTCCCAACCGCTCAGTTCGGGCATGAGCTTTCCCTCGGGTTCGATGACTCCTTCCCCGCGCGGCAACGCGTGATGGGTCTGCGTCAGCTGCAGGAAGCCATCTCGCCAGACCGCGGCCTGATTCATGGTATGCAAGTCATAACTCAAACTGTAGTCACCCACGCGGAAGCTGAGCACGCTTTCGAACTGGCGATAGAGGTGGGAACCGACCGCAGGCCCCAGGTCGCGCACCACCAAGGGCAAGGCGGTCCCATCTTCTGTCCCGCGCGGAAGCCCTTCGAGATAGGCTTGATCGAGTTTCTGGTATTCGGGATTCTTTCCCTTCATGAACTCTTCGCGGATGTAATGCACCACTTCGTAGCGTTGGTGTGGTGTCAGGTGCGACATCGGTCCCATCAAGCCGTTGCCGCGAGTCAGGGTCATGAACATCCGAAACGGGTCCGCCCCAAACTTCATCGGCTGCGTTCCGAAAGCCCTGGCCGCGGGAAGGTTCGGACGATTGCCATCCGGCCCATGGCAATCGACGCAATAGCCATGGTAGATAGCTTTCCCGGATTCGAAGTCGCGAGATTTGAGCCGCGAGAGGATACCGGCATGATCGAGGTTGCTCCAATCCTCCTTGATCGCCAACTGTTCGGCCGAAGGCTTCAACGCTGCAGCTTGGGCCATCCCGCCTCTCGCTACCGCCATCACATAGGCTACCAGGTCATAAAAATCGCCCACTTCACGAAACGAGGAGATCAAACCTTCCGGCATCATCGATTGCGGCGACCGAGACCGAGCTTCGATGTTCGCCTTGGCCAGGCGGATCGGCTTATCGATCTCCGCCGCCGACCGCAACGTGAGCTGTTGTTCATCCTCGGATTCGATCAAACCACTGACGACCAACCCCTCGTCGGTCCGCAGCGTATGCACGGCGAACTCCTCGCGAATATCCGCCGAGGGATACAGCAGGGCGCGGATCAAGTATTCATCGGTGAGCGTGTCCGGGCTGAGTCCCTTGGACAAGTCCGCCAAATTCGGGCCCAAGGGCGAAGGCCCGTCCCCGCTGGCATGACAGCGCACGCAGGCGGCGGCGGAACGGTAGAAGACGAGGGCTCCCCGAGCAGGATCGCCTCGGCGATGGATCTCTTGGCTCAATCGCTGGCTGGGGGTTTGTTTGAGCAGCGTTTCCAGGCTGTCGACAGGACGGAAGGTTTGACCCGTTGCCGCCCCCCCCAACCAGGCGGAGAGCAGACTTCCGCCGAAGCAACCCAAGAACGAGAGATAACGCAAAATGCTCATCGGAGTCCTCAGTTCGTCAGACGATGCAAAACCCAACGCCTAGCGACAGGCATCAGAGCGACGATGGAGAAATCAGCGTAGGCCGCCGCCAAAAGGTGGGTAGGTAAGGAACAAGTATAGCATACAATCGATGATCCGCAGGCCGCAGGCATGGTCCTCGCCTGTCGCTCGGCCACCTGGAATTCTTCACTCGCTGAAAGGTAACCGATGACCATTTCCCTGGCTTTCGTTGCGCAGCCCAACCTCGACGCCTCGATCGCGGGACCTCCCCCTCGCTCCAGCGCGTCGTTGAGCCTGGGGCGTCACCTGCTTTTCCTCGGCTCTTGCCTGGGATGGCTGGTAGCCAACGTCTCCGGTTGCAGCCAGCCTTCATCGTCCGCGGGGTCGTCAGCCTCGTCGGTGACGGCGGCCCCTTCGACGAACGCCGAAGCTAGCGCTTTGGCGGAGAAGGCGTTGCCGCAGAGAACCTCGCCCACCGCGGGGGTGGCCGAGGTCGAGGAACTGCCCGAGGTGGAAGCGCCCGAAGGTGCGGCCGCGCCCGGCGGGACGACCCAGGCAGAGACAACGGCGGCGGCAGCTACGAACGCCGAGCCGCCCGCCAGCGTGCCCACCCTCTCCGATGAACAACGCAAGGCATGGACGACACCGACGTGGGATAAGCTGCAGTTGCTGAATTATCGTCTGGTGGTCGATCCAGGGATCATCACCAGCCTGGCCGCTACACCCGATGGTCGCTCCTTCATCGTGGCAGGAAGCGGGGTCAGCTTGTGGGATATCGACGGGGAGCGGCCGCGAGCGATGTTGCTGGAGGCCAAGCCATCCGCGACCGACTACTTTATCCGTTCGCTGGTGGTGGCTCCCGACGGCAGCTGGGTAGCAGCTGGCGACACCGAAGGGAGGCTTCATCGCTGGAGCCTTCCCGACGGCCAACCACTCGAGGAGCCACTTATCCTCGACAAGGACCCCGTAGCCATGGTGGTATCGCCCGATGGCCGGGAGTTGGCGGCAATCTCCTTCGACCGGCAGGTGACGATCTGTTCTCCACAGCCACTGAAAAAATTGCGGGAATTCGCTGTCGACACCAACAGCTTGAAAAACATCCTCTACACGGCTGATCAGCGTTTGGTCGTGGCTGGCCAAACCGCCAGCCTGTGGAATACCGCCACGGGTGAACGCGTGCAACCGCTGTCCGTCGGCAACTACCGAACTTCGTTAGCCCGTACGGCTGACCAGCGATGGCTGCTGTACGGCGAGCAGGAGAGCTTGAAGCTCTGGGATATCGCTCAAGCCAAAGAGCTGGCTAGTTTCTCAGCCGGGTTCGCCATGGATGAAAAGGTCGCCTTCTCACCCGATGGTTCGAAGCTAGCGACTGCCAATGCCTCCAGTCTGCGGCTTTGGGATACCGCCAGCCAGCGGCTGCTGCAGATCGAGGATACCTTTGAGCCACCGATCGTCGCCATGGCTTGGCTCCCCAACTCGGAGCTGCTACTGGTCGCCTCGGCGACGGGCGAACTACGGCAGTGGGGGTCCTCGGCGACCGCCGCCAAACTTCAGCGCAGCCCCTTGTCGTCAGTCATCGCTCCCCCGCCGGAGTCCCTGACGCGAGCGATGACCTCGGTCGAAATCCTGCAGACGATCGATCTCAGAATTTTCCCGCGATTACCGGGAACCAGCGTGAATCTTATCGGCGAAACCAATTTCGATGGGACGGCCCCGGTCCGGCTTGAGGAAGCCCAACTCTTCTACCGCTACTTCCTCCATCAGGCGGGTTGGCGTGAACAACCGGCGAATCCGACGATGCCGACAAGCCTGGTCTTCAACAAGGATGGTTCGCTGCTGACCGCCACCTTCTATGGGGACACCGGCGACAAGACACGGGTCAACCTCACCCATCTTGGCAATGTCGATCTGCGACGTTTACCGAAATCCGAGGTGGCAGCTATCGAGTTGACCTTTGAAAGCCCGCAGGTCGTGATCTATCGGTCGCCGGCATCGCTGTTATCGCTTGAAGTCGACCTGCTGGAGAAGATGAACGCAGCGGGGTGGATCCCGTTTTCGCGTTTGAACTCGTCCTATCAAGATACCGCCGACCAACGCGAACTGAACTTCCTGCAACATGGTCACGAACTCCGGGTATCCATCGGGCGTTTTCCCACCGCGCCGGAGGCCTACACTATCCAGTACGCATGTTTCCTGCACCCGCATTCCCTCCCTCTTCCGACCGACTCCAGCTACGTGGAGTTCGATGGGACGACGCAACCAACGCTGGTCGCCAGTTCCCGTCAACCGCTGGTGGCACTGCGAGATTACTTCGATATCGAATTAAAATCGCAGGGCTGGAGGCCGGTTGTGGAGCGGTCCAAGGTCGAGGAAAAGCAAGGTTGGCTGGCCTACTTTCGCGGGCAGCAAGATCTCCGTCTCGGTTTGCAACGCACCGCCGACGGGCGAACGCTGGTGCTGGTCGGCGACCGCCCGGAGAGAAACTCCTGGCAGTGGGCCGCGACGGCCGACAGCCAGGGGACTGCTCCCACGGCAACCGATGATGGTGGGTTGGAAGCGGCCGACTTCCCGATCCCACCGCGGGCCCAACCAGCCAAATTCGATGCCGACAATCGGCAGATCGAATGCGTCATCCCCGACACGCGCGTGCTGCAAGCCGCCGAACAATACATCAAGCAACTGGGCTCGCTGGGTTGGATCGCCGAAGAAGGTGGCCTGCGTTCGGAGGAGTATACCTTCGTGATCTTCAAGAAAGGCGAGGCGGAGATCTCCTGGCGCGGACGGGCACGGGATGGCCAGGTCGTCCTCAGCGTCGACGGGGACGGCCTCCGCTGGAACAAAGCCTTGCCGATAGCTGGAAAGGTCATCGCCTATGAAACTTGGCTGCGGCGAAACCATCAGCCGGCTACCCTGGAACTGCTCGATCGATACCAAGCCGAGATGCAGGCCGCTGCCCGCTAGCCACTCGCCTGGATCCATCCAGCCCGACTTCGGCGCTGGCGGGGCGAGCAAGGGCGGGAGGGCGAAGCGTCCGGGACGGGAATCGCGCGATCGCTTACGGCCATGGCGGGTACGTACGGTGAGGCTCAGGCTTGGGCGACGTTGCGCGACATACCGCCTCAATTCGGCGAAGCTTCCCCATGCCGGTCCATCAGGTGTTGCTGCAGGTAGGTGGCCCGCTCGATATTGCGATCGGTCGTCCCAAGCTTCTGGCCGCGGATCTTCTGCAGGTGGGCCGGTTGCGTATGGATGAAAAGTTTGTTGACCGTCGGGATATTGACCCCCTGGA
>JBILTQ010000329.1:0-6311 GCA_044371435.1 Pirellulaceae bacterium
GGTCGGCCAGTGGGCGATTGCAAGTCATGACCAGCAGTGGTGGGCTGGTGTCGTATCCCAATTTTCAAGGCAAGGACAGCGTCCTCTCGGGGCCGGCAGGCGGAGTCGTCGCCGTCAGCAAATTAGCGGCGGCTGCTGGCGCTCGCCAGGTGCTGGGGTTGGATATGGGGGGAACCAGTACGGATGTTTGCCGCATCGAAGGCCAGCCGACGGTGGAGTACGAGTCGGTCAAGGCAGGGGTGCGGTTGATGACGCCGATGTTAGCGGTGCATACGGTAGCGGCCGGCGGCGGTTCGATTTGCCGTTACGATGGGGTGCAATGGCATGTCGGGCCAGCCAGCGCCGGCTCGGATCCCGGTCCGGCTTGCTATGGCCGCGGCGGGCCATTGACCGTGACCGATTTGAATCTGCTGTTGGGACGGCTTGTCCCCGAAGCTTTTCCTTTCAGCCTGAAGCGGTCGGCCGCATTGTCGCGGCTGGATGAACTCTTGCAACAGGCTGGTTTACCGTGCACGGATCAGCAACGGGAGACGATGGCTCAAGGCTTGCGCCGCATCGCCAATGAGCATATGGCGGCGGCGGTCCGCAGGATATCGTTGGCCCAGGGGGCTGATCCGCGGCAGCATGTGTTGATTGGTTTTGGGGGAGCGGCGGGACAGCATCTCGGTGAGATCGCCGATATCCTGCAGATCGAGACGATCCTCGATCCCCCCGACGCAGGCCTGCTCAGCGCCTTAGGGATGGGCTTGGCCGATATTCAACGTTGGCATGCTCAGGGCCTTTACCGGCCGCTGATGGCCCTCTCGGAGGGAGAGCTCGAAGAGGCCTTTTTGGCTCTCGAGGCGGCGGGGACGGCGGAGTTGGCGAGCGAAGGTCATTCGGGGGAACGGATGCGTCACCGCCGATGGGTCGAATTGCGGTATGCGGGCGCCGATCAACCTTTGCAGTTGCCATGGCCGGCGGGCGGCAGGGTGAAAGAGCTTGTGCTGGAGGGCTTCCATCAAAGGCATCGCGAACGGTTTGGTTATGTCCGAGCTGGACATCCGCTGGAAGTGATGGCCGTCCGGGTCGAGACGCGTTGGGAAACAACGCTGGCTTGGGATTCGTTGGAGCGACGGCCGGCACCGCAGCGCAGGCAACGACTGTCGACGACCCGTCTCTATTCGGCCGGCCAATGGCGCGAGGGCTGGTCGACGCCCCGGGCGGCGTTACCTCCTGGGACTCGCCTGGCAGGACCTGGCATCGTCCTGTCCTCGGGGCATACCACTGTGCTCGATCAAGGCTGGGCGCTCGAAGTCTTGTCCGATGGTACCCTTCGCTGCACCCGCGAGGAAACTCACCATGGCTCTTGGAATGCTAGGAGGGCAGCGATAAGCACCGAGGCCGCCTCGGCCGTGCCGACGGCGGTCGCGATGGCGGCCAGCAACGATGGTGGGGTCGATCCGATCCTTCGCGAGGTCTTGGCCCAGCGGATGGCTGCCATCGCCGAGTCGATGGGTCTTGTACTGGAGCAGACGGCCCTGAGCGTGAACATCAAGGAACGCCGCGATTTCAGCTGTGCGGTCTTCTCGTGTCAGGGTGAGTTGATCGCCAACGCGCCGCATGTCCCGGTACACCTGGGGGCGATGAGCGAGACGGTCAAGCATCTTTTACGTCTGTTCCCTGCGATGCGTTTCGGCGACTCATTCATCACCAATGATCCTTATCATGGCGGCTCGCACCTTCCGGATGTGACCGTCATCAGCCCTGTCTTTGCGCCGTCCGGCCAGCTTTGGTTCTTCGTGGCTAACCGGGCTCATCATGCGGAGATCGGCGGTCTAGCGCCTGGCTCGATGTCGCCGGCCACGCGACATCTCGAGGAAGAGGGAGCTATTCTTTCGCCGATGTATCTGACGCGGGGTGGAGAGAGTTGCCTGGCCGATGTCGAACGGCAATTGACCGAGGCACGTTATCCGACGCGAGCCCTCAGCGAGAATCTCGCCGATCTCGCGGCTCAGCAGGCGGCCAACCGCCGTGGTCAAGCGATGTTGCTGGAATTGGTCGAGGAGTATCCGTGGCCGCTGGTCGACGCTTACCTCGAGCATATCCTGGCGGCATCCGAAGCGAAGGTTCGTCGTTGGATTGCGGGAAAACTGGGCCAGCAATTGCGGTTTGTGGATCGGATGGACGACGGGACGCCGATCCAGGTCCAGCTGGATTTTTCAGACGAAGGTTTGCGGATCGATTTCCATGGGACCGGGCCGGTATCGCCCGGCAACTTCAACGCCAATCCCGCCATCGTCACCGCGGCGGTCCTCTACGTGCTTCGCACCGTCATCCAGGACGACCTCCCCTTGAACAGTGGCGTGCTGCGTCCGGTGCGGTTGGAGATCCCGCCGGGGCTCCTCCAGCCCTACCAACCCCACCTTGCTTTACCCCGTCAACCTGCGGTGGCGGCCGGTAACGTAGAGACCAGCCAGCGGGTCGTCGATTGTTTGTTGGGGGCCTTGGGGGGAGCCGCTGCCAGTCAAGGGACGATGAATAATTTGCTGCTTGGCAATCCAGGCTTCGGCTACTACGAAACGGTTGGCGGTGGCAGTGGAGCGACGCCGGATGGGCCGGGCAGCGATGCGGTGCATACCCATATGACCAATACGCGCTTGACCGATCCCGAGGTCTTGGAAAGTCGTTATCCGCTCCGCTTGACCCGCTTTGAAATCCGCCGCGATAGCGGTGGTCAGGGACGCATGGCCGGCGGGCATGGGATGCATCGCGAGCTCGAGTTCCTCGAGGACCTCGAGGTTTCCCTGGTCACCAGTCGCCGCGCCACCCCACCCTACGGAGCCGCTGGCGGGGAGCCGGGGGCTGCCGGTGAAAACTATCGTATCGATCGTCAGGGACGCTACCACGCGCTCCCCTCCGTCTGCCAGCTGCGAGTCGTGGCTGGGGAGCGGATCGGGATGCTGACGCCGGGGGGCGGTGGCTACGGTCGCGCGGATGTGGGGGGGGCTGGAACGGACCAGACGCCGCCGGAGGCCAAGTGAATTCGGAGCCCGAGGCTACGGGCTTGCTTGAATCTCGGCGCGATGACCAGTCTGTCTCGGTCCAGCCAGGCTACCAACGATTGATTTCGACGGCTACGATGACGATCGGTCGAGGAGCTGAACCTTGGTGCACCTCGACGCTGACCGTGGGACGTTGGACGGTCGAAACGATGGAAGTCAAGGGTAACGACGAATCTTGGAGGAGATGGAACCATGGCCTTGGCCATCACATGGTTGGGACATTCAGCCTGGTGGGTGCAAGCCGGCAAGCATCGGCTCCTGATCGATCCCTTCCTTACCGACAATCCGCAAGCGGCCAGGCAAGCCGAGGAGCTGGAGGCCGAAGTGATCCTGGTTTCCCACGGGCATTTCGATCATGTCCAGGATGTGGCCAGCATCGCCAACCGTTGTGGAGCGAACGTCGTGGCGAACTTCGAAATTGCCACCTGGTTCAGCCAAACCCAGGGGGTCAAACACACGACGCCGATGAATATCGGTGGGGCAGTTCAACTTCCCTGCGGCCGAATCTTCATGACCCCGGCTCTCCATTCATCGCAGTTGCCCGACGGGAGCTACGGCGGGAATCCGGGTGGTTTCCTCTGCGACATCGCAGGCGTCCGGCTGTTTTATACCGGTGATACCGGCTTGTTCAGCGATCTTGGTCTGTGGGCCAAACCGGCGATCGACATCCTGATCGTACCTATCGGCGATCTCTATACCATGGGCATCGAGGAATCCATCCGCGCGATCGAGTGGATCCAACCGAAAGTGGTCTTGCCCACCCATTACAACACCTGGCCGCCGATCGCTCAGGATGCGCAGCGATGGGCGAAGGAAGTCGGAGCTCGTACCTCGGCCAAAGCTGTCGTCCTGCAACCCGGAGAGGAATATCGGTACTCGTGATGAGAAGTCTAAGGAGTCGTTGCTGCTGGGTTTGCTTGTTGATGCTGAGTTGGGGGACTTCCACCATGGGACCGGTGTATGCGCAAGGCGATGGACAGGTCGACCAGCAATTGAATCGGTTGTTCGCCGACTATCACGAGCAGTTCCTGATCCTCTTTCCGGTAGAAGCCACCAGCTTTGGCGACAATCGCTACAACGATCAATTGCAGATCGATATCGGGCCGGAGTTCCTCGCCAAGAAGAAGCAATTCTACGAAGGGATCCAGCAGCGGCTGAGGGCCATCGATTTCGCTCGGGCGAGCGAGAATTTACGGTTGGCCGCGGAAATTCTGGATTATGAAACCACCACGCGTTTGGCGGGGATGACCCATCGCCCCGAGCGTATTCCCTTCACGCAGTTCGAGGGTTTGCCGCTATCGATGGGGCAGATGGGGAGCGGGAGCGGAATTCATCCCTTTCGCTCGGTCAAGGACTACGAGGATTGGTTGCAGCGATTGCTCGCCTTCGAGGGTTGGGCCGCGGCGGCGATCGAGCGATTCCGTCAGGGAATGGAGGAAGAGTTTGTCCTGCCCAAAATCCTAGTGGAGCGGATGATCCAGCAATTGCTCGATCCGACCATCGTCACCGAAGATCCGGGCCGCAGTTTATTCTTCGAACCGGTCCGACGTCTGCCGGAGTCTTTCAGTCCCGCCGAGCGTGCGCGGCTGGAGATGGCTTATCGAGCGATGATCGCCGAGCATCTCATCCCCACCTACCGCCGCTTGGGGGAATTCCTTCGCGATGAATATTTACCCGCCGCGCGGACGACGGCGGGAGTTGGCGATTTGCCTGGTGGTCAGGATTATTATCGATACTGTGTCCGTTACTGGACAACCACCAACCTGACCCCCGATGAAGTCTACGCCATCGGCGAGGCGGAAGTGGCGCGGATTCGCCAGGCGATGGAAGGGGTGCGGATGGAGATGGCGTTCGATGGCGACCTGCTGGCTTTCTTCCGCTACCTCCGGACCGAGCCGCAATTCAAGCCGTTCCGCACCCCCGAAGAGGTCTTGGCATTTTTTCACGGCATCCATGCCAAGCTCGAGCCGCAACTCCCCAGGTTTTTCCTCAATCGGCCGCGGACTCCCTTCGAGATCCGGCGAACCGAGTCCTTTCGCGAGAAGACCGCCAGCGCGGAGTACATGCCCGGTGCCGCGGATGGGTCGCGCCCCGGCGTGTTCTATTGCCCGATCCCCAACGCTTTGGAATTCAATATCACCAGTGGTATGGAGTCTCTATTCCTGCACGAGGCCTTGCCCGGTCATCATTACCAGATCGCTTTGCAGCAGGAGAACGAGGCCTTGCCCTTGTTTGCCCGCTTCCTCTGGTACGGCGCCTACGGTGAAGGATGGGCGCTCTACTGCGAGTCGATTGGCGAAGAGTTGGGGATGTATGAAGATCCTCGGCAGCGGATCGGGGCCTTGGGTGATGAGATGCATCGAGCCCTGCGCCTGGTCGTGGATGTCGGACTGCATTGGAAAGGCTGGACGCGCGAACAAGCCATCGAGTACATGATGGCCAATGAACCGCTATCGGAGGAAGGGACGATCGCCGAAGTCGAGCGTTATATGGCCTATCCCGGCCAGGCCCTGAGTTACAAGATCGGTCAGCTGAAGATTCGCGAATTGCGTCAGGCCCGCCAGCGGCAGTTGGGGGATACCTTCTTGATCGCTGCCTTCCACGACCAGGTACTTCGCGATGGCGGGATGCCGCTGAGTATCCTCGAGCGCCGCATCCTTTCAGCCAAATAAGGCGAACGTCGCTCAGCCTCCTCCCATCCAGTCGCGGTCCGCCTTGCCGGTCGGCCTGTTCGGGGCCGCCGTCTCGACCGCCGGCGTTCTCGGGTAAGCTGAAGGTCCCTCGCTCAGCTTGTTGTGCGGTTTTTTTACAATTCGCTGCGCTGAATAAGCTAGACCTTGGCCCCCCGGATCAGCCACAATAGAAGGGTGGTGGATGCTTCCCTTGGGTGAGAGGAATGGTTCATGCTGTTCACGGATTTTCCTGCGATCGGAAACCTCGTCCAACGATGGGCGTCGGGGAGGAAGGGTTCGCTTCTGGAAGGGGAGCTTAGGGGGCCGAGCGGACGAAGCGGTCGCGTGCGTTCCTGGCGAACTGGCGTGCGGCATGGTGGGCTGGGGCTAGTGTGGAATCTATTCAGCCTGGCCAGTCTTTCCCTCGGGCAGGCGGTAGCCAACCCGGCGGAGGAGAAGTTGGCTCAAGCCGCCTATGCGATCCTGAATCGAGCCTGCTTTGAATGCCATGGACGCGACCGTCAGGATGGGAATCTACGGTTGGATTCGCGCGAACATCTGCTGAGTGGCGGCGACAGCGGCCCGGTCATCGACT
>JBILTQ010000365.1:0-5676 GCA_044371435.1 Pirellulaceae bacterium
TAATCCAAAAGGTCGCGACGTACGACAGGGGTATCCGGTAGATGAGGCGGCACCTGCACCGCCTCGGGATTCATCCCGGCCTGAAGGCCAGCATCCAGATCATAAGGGCGGTGGGCATCGTGGCTTCCCAGCCAGAAGCAGAAGGGTTGGCCGACTGCTCGCTGTTGCAAAAACTGCTCGAAATTATCGAAGAGCTGGCCTGCCGGATTCTGTCGGCTTTGGCTGTGGTGGACCCATCCGGAAGTAGTCTTGAATTGCCCCGGCGCCCAGGCCTTGGCATAGCTGCCCGTCGCATAGCCGGCTTGTTCGAGGAGCTGTACGTAGGTAATTAGATTCTCCGGGAGTCGGCAGTGAAGGTTGGCTGCCTCTTGCAGCCTCCAGATATGTTGTCCCGTCAGGATAGCGCTGCGCGATGGGGCGCAACTTGGGGCATCGCAAAAAGCGTGGGTAAACAACAGCCCTTCCTTCGCCACTCGATCGAAGGCCGGAGTTTGGACGACGGGATCACCCATGGCGCCGACATGGGCCCATGATTGATCGTCGGAGATACACAGCAGGATGTTGGGACGCTGGTCTGGGCCATTCGCCCAAACAACCATGGGGAGTAAGCCGAGCAGTAGTTGCATCGCAAACTGAAGAAGCTGCGGCAGAGAATGTCGACGAAAGCTGGGAGGTTTCGGTGGCATCGGGCGAAGTTCTCCGCTAGCCAAGACGGCTGAACGTTCGAGGCAGGGTAGTCTAAAAACAGCCAAGGATAAAAAGAAGCGTCATGCTTCTGTTCTAACGCTTGAGGTAGGGTAAGGAAAGCGCCAGGCTAGTAGCAGCGGGGGGCCATCGCCGGCGATGGCCTGACGTTTGATTGAAGTGGACGGCGTTTTTACCTACACTTAGGGACATCTTCCAGTCCCCATCGACCGCCCGGTCGCCTGCCCACCGAACCCCGCCGCGAGAAGCCAGTGATGAACCGTGTTTGCTTTGCCCTTTTGGTAGCTTGCTGGAGCTTGTGGCCGTGGCCGAGGGCGAATGCGGATCGACCGAACATCCTCTTGATCATCACCGATGATCAGGGCTACGGCGATTTTTCGCTTCACGGTAATCCCTACCTGCAGACCCCCAACATCGATCGGTTGGGGCAGGTCGGCGTCCGCTTTGACCGTTTTTATGTCAATTCCTTCTGCGCTCCGACCCGGGCCGCCTTGCTGACGGGACGCTGGCCACTGCGCACCGGTTGCCATGGTGTTACCCATAACCGTGAGGCGATGCGGCCTTCGGAGGTGACGCTGGCAGAGACACTGCGGGAAGCCGGTTATCGGACAGCCTGTATCGGCAAGTGGCACAACGGCGAACAGTATCCCTATACGCCGCTCGGGCAAGGGTTCCAGGAAGCCTTGGGCTTTCATAACGGTCACTGCAACGATTATTTCGACGCTACCTTGCTCCGCGGCAGCCAGCCGGAAAAAACCACCGGTTATATCAGCGACGTGCTGACCGACGAGGCTATCCGTTTCATGACCAGGCCAGGAACCGATCCTTTCTTTTGTTACTTGGCCTACAATGCGCCGCACTCGCCATTTCAGGTAGCCGATCGTTACTTCGAGAAGTTTCGTGCCAAAGGGCTCGAGGAGAGCGTGGCGGCCTTTTACGGTATGTGCGAGAACATCGACGACAACGTCGGGCGCTTGTTGGAGGCGTTGTCGGCAGCGAAGCTGATCGATGAGACGCTGGTCGTTTTCTTGACCGACAATGGCGGGACGGCGGGGGTCAAGCTTTACAATGCCGGGATGCGTGGGGGAAAGACCAGCATGCATGAAGGGGGGACGCGCGTTCCCTTGTTCATGCATTGGCCGGGGGCCGGCTGGAGACCGCACGTCGTCAAGCCGATCACAGCGCACGTCGACCTGTACCCGACGATCCTCGATCTGTGCAGCTTGAAGCCGACCGAGCCTGGTCGCCTGGATGGGCTCAGCCTGCGACCGTTGTTGGAAGCGGAGGCTCCGGGGTGGCCCGAGCGGACCTTATTCACTCATAATCCGATCGATGAGAGCAACCGTTATCCGGGAGCGGTTCGTACGCAGCGTTATCGTTTGGTGCGTGAGATTCCTGGACGCAGCGGCGGTTCGGGGGCCAAGTCCGATGACAACGGAGCGCGGCCTTGGCAGTTGTACGACATGGAAGCCGATCCGGAACAGAAGGAGAACATCGCGGCCAGTCATCCGGCGATTGTCGAAGATTTGAGTGGGAAGTACGAGGCCTGGTTCGATGATATCTCGCAGGGTGGCTTGCAACGTTTTCCTTTGCCGATCGGTTATCCACAGCAGATGCCGGTAGAACTGCATGCCCCGCAAGCGTTCTACGACAAGCCGCTGCAGTTTGCCTGCGGGCCGGGTTTTGCTCACGATTGGTTGACGCATTGGACCGACCCCCGAGCCAAGGTCTGGTTCGAGCTCGAGGTGGTGGCTGCCGGCGAATATGAGCTCGAGATGAGCTACGCTTGCCCGAACGCCGATGCCGGCTCAACGATCGAAGTGCTGGTCGGCGATCAACGCTGTGAAGCGGTCGTGCCGGCGGCGCCACCGGTGGATATCCGGTTGCCGCATCGCGATGCTGATGGCCATGCCAAGTATCGGAACCGCGATTGGGCCAAGCTCAAGCTGGGGATGGTGGCTTTGCCGGCCGGACCTGCCCGCTTGACCATCCAAGCCAAGAGTCTCATTGGCGAGCAACTCATCGACTTCAAACAGCTGACCCTTTCACGGAGCGACGTCCCGCGTTGAGTTGGTCACGGCTACGGTGGCGGGTCGCTCCATGAGGGGGTGGTCCAGGAGACGGCGGGAAAAGAAGCAATGGAATTCGTGTAATGAAATTCGTGTAATAGAGTGCCTGTTTCGGCGCCGATGGCCGAGGAAGGTTGGCGATACGATGGTGCTGAGACGGTTCAGGGAAGCCAGCCAAGCGTGGGTCCTGGGGTGGATGCTTGGGTTGTTTGGGGTGGCGATCAGGACGGGGTTGGGGGCGACGCTGGTCTTGGGAGCAGGCACGGAGCAGCCCAATATCGTACTGCTCTATGCCGATAACCTTGGCTATGGCGATTTGGGGTGTTACGGGAATGAGGTGATCCGCACACCACGCTTGGACGCTCTTTCTCAAGAAGGGGTCCGCTGCACCTCTTTCTACGTGGTAGCTTCGAGCTGTACCCCATCGCGGGGGGCGATCCTTACCGGTCGCTACCCGCTTCGCAACGGGTTGTCGCATCAGCTGGCAACGACCGAAAACTGGGATGGAATCGGGCTTCCGCATCGCGAGCGGATCCTGCCACAGTACCTTCAGGAGGCGGGATATGCCACCGGCTGTTTCGGCAAGTGGAATATCGGCTTCGCCGTCGGCAGTCGCCCGACCGAGCGTGGATTTGAGGAATTCCTCGGCTGTCGCTCGGGCAACATCCATTACTTCAAGCACCTCTACCATGGTGAGTACGATCTATTTCGCGGGACGGAGCGTTATCGGGTCGAGGGTTATAGCACCGAGATTTTTGCGGAGGCAGCTTGCGATTTTATTCAACGCCAGGCTTCGCAGCCTTTCTTCCTTTACCTCCCTTTCAATGCGCCACATTATGTGAGCAGTGTCAACACCGAACTGGGTGAGGAGCCGCGGTGGCATGTTCCGAGTCGGTATTTGGAAGGCTATGGCTGGCCGGCCGATGACCAGGAGGAGAAGCATCTGTATTCGGCCTTGGTGACGGCGATGGACGAAGCGGTCGGGCGAGTGCTGGATACCATCGACCAGCAAGGGCTGACGGAACGCACGCTGGTTATGTTCCTTTCGGATATGGGCGCCATCCTGCGACCGCATCACGGCTTGGGGGTCGCTTCGAATGCACCGTATCGCGATGGAGCCCCTTCGGTCTACGAAGGAGGGGTGCGGGTGCCGGCGATCTTTCGTTGGCCGGGGAAGCTACCTGTGGGGACTGTCCTCGAGGAAGTCCTCTGTCAGCTCGACATCCTCCCGTTGTGCCTGGCGGTGGCGGGGCAACCGTGGCCGCCCGAGCGGGTTTTGGATGGGATCGATCCGCTGCCGGTGCTGCGTGGGGAACAGGCCGCGCCGCCGCGAGCATTGGTTTATAATTATCGCGAAGCCTTTGGGTTGCGCGAGGGGGCGTGGAAGATCGTGCGGACTCGGGACAACCAGCCCTGGGAATTGTATCAGCTCGATCGCGATCCGACCGAATCCCAGGATGTCGCCAACCAGTACCCAGCCCGGGTAAGGCAGCTGGATGCTAGCTTCCAACGCTGGCGGAGCGAGGTACAACGCGATGCTAGTCCGGTCGCGGCGCGACCTGGTCGCAAGCCGGCCCAACCGGCTAGCAAGCCTTGAACGCCTAAACAGTAACTTGGGATGAAAGAAACATGATGCAACGAAGAAATTTCCTGCAAGCGTTAGGGACGGTGAGTGCTTCGGCTTTGATGACGGTGCCTCGTCCCGAGACGCAGGCTAGCGACACCCAAACGCCGCCGGCGGAACATGGTCTGGATTTCCATACCTTCCGTGAATATCCCGGGCAGCGCGGCCCCAAGACGATGCTGTTTTGGGACTACTGGAAGCTGCATCATATGGACAATGTCGAGTTGGTGCCGGGGGTTCCCGCGTTGGTGCCGGAGGCGACGTATATCGATCCCTATACGAAATCGCCCGGGACAGGGCGCGTGTTCTTTGATCGGGCGGCGGGCAAGTGGAAGAAGATTTGGGGGGCGTCCGACTACTACGTCGCGGAAAGTGACGATGGGATCCATTGGCGTCCGGCTGATTACGCTCATATTCGGCCGGCGGGGACCAAGAAGTCACCGCATCATGTCTTCTCGCTACACGATGAGGGGGATTCCTACGGGTGGCTGTACCTCGACCCGCTGGCAACGGACGGCTATCCCTTCAAAATCCCGGTGATTCAGAAAGGGCCGATCGTCTATCATCGCGCCAAGGCCGATCCGCAGCATCGCTGGCATGAATTGACCAAGCGATTCGACGAGCCGCGGCTGCACATGTTCGATCATTTCCTCATGGTTTCCCGCGACGGTTTGCACTGGGAAGAGCGGCTGGACTACGACTGGGGGCAAGGTCGGATCGTTCCGGAGGAGCCGCATTTCATGTTCTTCAACCACCTGACCCAAGAGCATTCGCTGATCTGTCGTCCGGGTTTGGGGGATCGCCGGGTATGCTTGACGACGACCAAGGATTTTGTGGAATGGTCTGAGCCGCGTTTGGTGCAGGCACCGGACCTGCTCGATGGCGGGATTGTCGAGTTCTACACCATGCCGACCTTCGCTTATGGCCAGTACTTCATCGGCTTCGTCTGGGGATCCCATTTTGCCACTTCGGATGGCCCCGACTTTACCGTCCTGCACAAAGGTCCGCAGGCATCGCAATTAGCGATGAGTCTCGATGGACAGTATTTCGTGCGCCCGGTCCGCCAGAACTTTATCCCCTTTACCGCCCCTGGCGAATTGGGGTGCCATTCGATCCGGACCGAGGGGATGGTCGTCTTGGACGATGAGATTCGATTTTATTCCGACGGCGGGGTTTCGGCCCACGGTACGCCAGTCCCTCCCCGTTTCAAGGATGCGCCGAAGGGTTGTTTGATGCATCGGCTGCGGCGCGATGGCTTCATGTCGTTCCAGTCGAAGG
>JBILTQ010000037.1:0-23434 GCA_044371435.1 Pirellulaceae bacterium
CCAGGCGGTGACCGGTCGCGTTGAATTCGAGATTCGCGATACCACGAATCGACCGGTGACGGGCTACACTTTCGACGACTGCCAGGCGATGCGGTTTGCCGATTCGCTGGCCTATTCGCTGCGATGGAAGGAGCGGCAAAATCTGGGGGAACTGGTGGGCAAGTGCCTGCGGTTGGCGGTGCGATTCCACAATGCCCAGATCTATTCCTTCCGTGGCGATTATCATTTTATCGATGCCTTTGACCAGCGACGCATCGACGATGGACTGGCTATCGATACGACTCGCTTTGGGGCCTAGCGAAAGGGAGGTTAGCAACGCATCGTCGCGAGCTTAACCCGCCAGCGAGATTTGTCGGCCGACACATTCCAACAGGAATTCGAGGACTTCGATGTGTCGCGCCGCTTCCTGGATGTTCTTGCCCCAGGTGTACATCCCGTGGCGTCGGATAAGGTATCCCCAGCACGCTTGCTCCGGGTTTTCTTGCCACGATCTTTCGACCTCTCGCTGGAGGGCGGGGATATCCTGGGTATTCTCGAAGATCGGCAGCCAGACGCGGGCTTGATGGGTTTTGATCCCCTCCAGGCCTTTGAGCATCTCGAAGCCCTCCAGCATGATCCCGCCGAGGGCGAAGAAGCGGTCGGAGAGGAGCGTGCTCCACAGGCTATGCGTATGGAGGATGGCTCCTGCCTGACGTTGGGCGGCGGCCGAGCAATGCAACAGGGTTTCGGCGCTGGAAGCGGGTTGATCGGGTGGGACTCGTTGGCCGTGTTGATCGACGATCACGAAATCGTTGGGCTGCAAGTGCCCCTTGTCTTTGCCGCTGGCGGTGATCAGCAATCGCAAGGGATCGCGATCGATCACGATGCTATAGTTGCTGCTGGTGCCGAGAGACCAACCGCGTGTCCAGAAGTGATGCCCGACCTCCTGGAGGGCTTGAAGATGATGGCGGTAAGGTAGGAGGCGTTCGTCCAGGTTTTGCATGATGTCGGAGCAGTTATCGAAGAGCGACGGGAAGGCAGGGCTGGAGATGACAGGTCATACCACTTCGCTCATAAAGCGAAAGGGGGGAGGCGAGCGACCGGCCCATCGAGCTGCCGCCTAGTGTTCGGTAAGGTGGTCGACTTAGTCTTCAATCCGAGTTGTCGTGTCGATATCGGTCGGTCCTTGGTTGGCCTCATGGCCTCGCTGGTATTGGTAGGCTGCGAAAGCGATGGCGGTCGCTGCCAAGCCGAGAAAGACCAAGGCCACTCCGACCCGCATCCACGGGCTGGTCTTGGCCTGCTCGGCCGGTAAGTTTGGATCCACGGAATAGGTCCTTGATGAGGAGAGGTTGCCCCATGACAAGTTGCCCCATGATTTTGACGTTTGGTTCGACGCTCCGCAATCATCGGAAGCCCGGAGAAGCCAGGGCTAGCCGAAGATCGACCTTGTTCCCCGAACGAAGCTAGGTGCTGCTGCCTGGGGAGCAGCCAACCCCAGCCAGCGGCCGAGTCGCGGCGTCTTTCAGGCCGGCTGGGGTGCGGGTGATCGGGCAGGACGAAATCTTGGTCAGGACATGCGAGGCACCCTTGGCCAACCGCCACCGGCTAGCTTGGCTCGCCGTCATCGCAAGCTCGCCCCTAGGAGTCGGTCGCCAACTTGCGGAGGACGGTGGGCAGGATCCCGCCATTGCGGTAGTAGTCGATTTCGACCGGGGTATCGATCCGCACCATGGCTTGGAACTCTAGCCGAGTCCCGTCTGGACGCTGAGCGGTGACGGTGATGACTTCGCGCGGTTTGAGCTGATCGCTCAAGCCGGCGATGGCCAAGGTCTCTTCGCCGTTCAAGCCGAGGCTTTGAGCCGATTGACCGGCCAGGAATTGCAGCGGCAGGACCCCCATCCCGACGAGGTTGCTCCGATGGATACGCTCGTAGGAGACGGCGATCACCGCCTTGACCCCCAAGAGCAACGTACCCTTGGCGGCCCAGTCGCGGCTACTGCCGGTACCGTATTCAGCGCCTGCCACGATGACCAGCGGAGTCTTGTCCTGCTTGTACCGCATGGCAGCATCGTAGATCGACATGGTTTCGCCGGTGGGCAGGTAGCGGGTCACCCCTCCTTCCGTGCCAGGGACGAGCTGATTGCGGATCCGGATATTGGCAAAGGTGCCGCGGACCATGACTCGGTCATTACCACGCCTGGCTCCGTAGCTGTTGAATTCGCGAACAGCGACCCCTTGTTCCTGAAGGTAGCGGCCGGCCGGTCCATCCTTGGTGATCGAGCCGGCCGGAGAGATATGATCGGTGGTGACGGAATCGCCTAGCATCGCCAAAACGCGAGCACCGCTGATGGGTTGGATCGAACCTACCTCGGGAGTGATTCCCTCGAGGAAGGGTGGGCGTTGGATATAGGTGCTGGCCGAATCCCACCGATAAAGTTCGCCGGGGGTGATCGGGATCTGGTTCCATGCTTCGTTGGCGGTGAAGACGCCGCGATACTGGGCAACGAAGAGTTCCGGTTGCACGGCCGCTTCCACCGTCGCTTGGACTTCGGCCTGGCTGGGCCAGATCTCATGGAAGTAGACAGGTTGACCGGCCGAATCATGACCGATCGGCTCTTTCTCCAGATCGATGTCGACAGTGCCGGCGATGGCATAGGCGACGCACAAGGCGGGACTGGCCAAGTAGTTGGCGCGGGTCAGCGGGTTCACGCGACCTTCAAAATTCCGATTGCCGCTGAGGACGGCAGCAGCCACCAGGTTCCCGGTGGTGATGGCGGAGGCGACCGCTTCGGGGAGCGGTCCGGAATTTCCGATGCAGGTCGTACAACCGTAGCCTACGACATGGAAACCGAGTTCGGCCAGGGACTCGAGGAGTCCGGCTTTCTTTAAGTAGTCGGTGACCACGCGCGAACCAGGAGCGAGCGAAGTCTTGACGTAGGGCTTCACCTTCAAGCCGCGAGCGACCGCCTTCTTCGCTAGCAAGCCAGCACCCAGCATCACCGAGGGGTTGCTGGTGTTGGTACAGGAAGTGATGGCCGCGATCACCACCGCCCCGTGCCCGATATCGGTGCTTTGGCCATCCTGGTGCACGGTCGCCTTGGCTCCGAGCTGCTCGGCCGGCAAACCGAAGCCGCGTTCGGCGATAGGGGCTGAAAGGGCTTTGCCGAAGGATTGCTTGAGCGTCTTCAGCGGCACGCGGTCCTGGGGACGCTTGGGGCCGGCCATCGAAGGCTCGACCGTCGACAGATCTAGTCGCAACGTTTTCGTGTATTGAATCTGGGAATCACCGTCGGTGCGAAAGAGCCCTTGTTCTTTCATGTAACGCTCCACCAGGTCGATCAAGCTGGAAGGACGTCCAGTACGCCGCAGGTAATGAAGCGTCTCCTGATCGACAGGGAAGAAACCGGTGGTGGCTCCATATTCTGGCGCCATGTTGGCGATGGTGGCGCGATCGGCCAACGACATGCCCGAAACCCCAGCCCCGAAGAACTCGACAAACTTATTCACCACCCCTTCCTTGCGGAGGATCTCGGTGACGCGCAGCACCATGTCGGTGGCGGTTGCGCCATTGACCAGTTGGCTAGTAAGTTCAAAACCAACAACTTCCGGCATCAGCATGTAAAGCGGTTGCCCGAGCATGTTGGCTTCGGCCTCGATGCCACCGACCCCCCAGCCCAAAACGCCGAGCCCGTTGATCATGGTGGTATGGCTGTCGGTTCCTACGAGCGAGTCGGGATATGCGACCGGACCCAGGCTGTCCTTGCCCTGGAAGACTACATCCGCCAGGAATTCCAGGTTGACTTGATGGACGATCCCCGTGTTGGGCGGTACCACCCGGAAGTTGTTCAGGGCTTGCTGTCCCCAGCGGAGGAATTCATAACGCTCCTTGTTTCGTTCGAATTCGACTTCGACGTTGCGCGTCAGGGCATCGGACGTTCCAAAATAATCAACCTGTACCGAGTGATCGATCACCAGGTCGACCGGGATCAACGGATTGATTTTAGTCGGGTCCCCCTTCAAGGCCCGCATCCCGTCGCGCATCGCAGCCAGGTCGACGACACAGGGGACGCCGGTGAAGTCCTGCAACACGACCCGAGCCGGCTTGAAGGGGATTTCCAATTCGGCGGGTTTGGCTGCGTTCCATTGGGCGAGGTGGATAACATCCTCGCGGGTCACTTCGTAACCATCACACGCGCGGAGGACGGCTTCCAACAGCACGCGAATCGAATACGGTAGCTTCGAAACAGCGGCGATACCTTGGTCTTCCAAACGGCTCAGGCGATAAATTCCGAGGTCGCCATTGGGGGCAGGCAGTCGGTCGCGGGTACCAAACGGGTCAGTCAATCGAGTGGGGGTCGGCATCGTGAGAAACCAAAAGGATGGTCAACGGGACAAATCGATCGTGCAGATTGTAGCCTGATCGCTAGCGAATGTCAGTCGCCACCCGCAGGCTTCTCTGCGGAAAGCTGTCTTGCGGGAGAGCGGCGTGGCGATCTATAAGACCGCTGGAGTTAGGCCATCGGTCCGGCTGGATCGGCCTAAATACCCATTTTCTCATACATTATTCGGATGGATTCGCCGTGCCGCGGAAGCTGCCACCCTTGTTCCCATGGCTGACGGCCCTCGTGAAGGATGAGCGGGGGCTGAGGTTGGTCGGTGATGGCCGTTACTCTCATCGCTCACGGTCGGTGAGCTTGTGGTCCTGCCTTGGGCTGGGGACGATGGCCATGCCGCTGATGGGTCAGGAATTTCCCGCTAGCCCGAGCAGTATCGCTGGAATCCCGGCCGCCTTCGCCAGTCCCGCGGCAGAGGGCTGGGCTATTCCTGGCGGCCCACCGGCTTCCGATGCGGGATGGGCTAATCCCCCGGCTACCGCCGGGGAATCGCTCAACCTCCCCTCGCCCGAAACGGCTTCGGAACCGGCGTTGCAACGCTTTGAACGGGGCGATCTGGTGGCGGTCATCGGTGAGGAATACGTGCTGGCAGGAGATTTACTCCCTTTTTTCGACCAGCAACTCCATGAGATCGCCCAGAAGGTCCCGGAAGATCAGGTCGAAATGTACCGTGAGCGCCTGACACGGCAGTCGCTGTCGCAGGTGGTGCAATCGAAATTATTGGCGCAGTTTTTCATCGATGACCAGGTTGCCGGCAAGCCGCTGAATGAACGCGATGACGCGCGAAAGCAGATGAGCAAGCGGGTGGCCGAAGCCTTCTACACCGAAGTCGTCCCGGGGCTGATGAAAAAGCAGAAGGTAGATACACCGCTCGAGTTGGATCGAGCCTTGCGGGCGGAAGGGACTTCCCTGAATGCCCAGTTCACGGTCTTCAAGGATACCGTTTTCGCCCAGGAAGCGGTCAAGCAACATGTCCCCAAGAAATTCGATATCGATCTGATTTCGCTCCGCGATTACTACGAGGCCCACCTCAGCGATTTCCAGCGGCCGGCCCGGGCCCGCTTCCGCGAGTTGGTGGCCATGTACTCCAGGAATTCAAGCCGTGAAGAGGCTCGCTTGCTCATCGAACAGATGGGGGCAGAGGTGCTTGGCGGGGCGGCCTTCGAGGCGGTATCACAAAAATATTCCCAAGGAGTCCGGGCCGCTGAAGGGGGGCTCTATGACTGGACAACCCAAGGTTCCTTGCGGAGTGCCAAGGTCGACGAAGCGGTCTTCGGGATCCCGCTGCGGCGGTTGAGTTGGATTATCGAGGACGATGAGGGGTTCAAAATTATCGAGGTCATGGAGCGCGAGCTGGCGCGGGTCGTTCCGTTCGAGGAAGCCCAGGTGGAAATTCGCAAGGCTTTGAGCAAGCAGCGCGAAGCCCATGCCCGTGAGAAGCTGATGGAGCGATTGCGACAAAACAGTGCCGTCTGGTCGCGTTGGCCAGAGGATATTCCCAACGCCAAACCGTTGTCGGAACTCAGTCCGTCCTTTGCTTCTGCCGCCTCCGATGGTAGCGATGGATAGGGTTGTTCGGCGGAGTTGGCTTTCGATCATGATTTGCTGGACTTATTTCGATACTCACCACACGCCGAGAAACGCTGGCAAAACGGATGCCGTGCAAGGCGACCAGTCTTCAAAGGATGGAATCGTAATAGCCATGATTTTTCGAGCTCGCCGAGTTTTTGCGGCTTCTTTGCTAGCGACTCTTTCGACGTCGGCTTCCTGGACAGTATGGGCGCAAGAGACGCCAACGCCGGCCGCTACCGCCTCGGCTCCGTTGTCAGAACCGGTCTACCGCCTTTCCAAAGCCGAGCCAAGCCAAGGGAACGTCGCTGTCCCGCATGCCCTCGACCCGGCGATTCGCTTGGCCTACGAGAGCTTGGGAATCATCCAGGCCAATGTTCACGACTACACCGCCAAGCTGGTCAAGCGCGAGCGGATCGGTGATACCCTCGGCGAGCACGAATACATGTTCACCAAGATCCGCAACCGGAAGGTGGAAAACAACCAGGTCGTGGTCCCCTTCAGTGTTTACCTGGCTTTCCTCAAGCCGGCCGAGGTCAAGGGACGCGAAGTGATCTACGTCGAGAATCAGAACGAAGGCCGGGTGGTGGCTCACGAAGGTGGGCTGAAGCGGATGCTGGGGACCCACATGCTGGAACCCAACGGCTGGCTGGCGCGGCAGGGGCAGCGTTATCCGATCACCGATGTCGGGCTGACGAACCTGGTGACCAAACTTATCGAACGAGCCGAACGCGACAAGCAGGTCGGTGATTGCAAGGTCCAGTTCTTCGAGGGGGCCAAGGTCAGCAGTCGTCCTTGTACGGTGATCCAGGTCGAGCATCCAGAGAAGATCGGACCGTACGACTTCCATATCGCGCAGGTCTTCCTCGACAACGAGTATCGTTTGCCGGTCCGCTACGCAGCCTATACCTGGCCGACGGCCCAAGGTGGTGAGCCGGAATTGCTCGAGGAGTACACTTATCAGGATATCAAATTCAACGTCGGCCTGAGCGATACTGATTTCGACGCGACGAACCCTGAGTACGCCTTCCACAAGAAGTAAGCGCGATCCAACATCGTCGATAATCTCTCGGCCGCGGTCAGCCCTGCCCGCGGCCGTTTGTTTTGGACTCGCTCGGCGGTGGCTGGTATGATCCCGAAGGCGGGGTTCGCCGGTTTGGAGGGGCCCGGTCACCCCAGCTTCATGTTATCGATCAATCGGGTGCGTCCGACCCTCGCGGCAATCAAGGCTACGGCCGAGGGGGTAGCCACTTCCAGCGACTGGAGCGAGCGGCCATCGACGATCCTGGCGTAGTCGATGGCATCGACCTGTTCTGCCAGAAGACGCTGCATCTCCCTTTCGAGGGCAGCGACCGAAGTCTGGCCAGCCTCAAAGGCTGCCACTACCTGTCGCAAGGCGCGCGACAAGGCCAAGGCCCGCTGGCGCTCTTCGGCGGACAGGTAACGATTGCGGCTGCTCATCGCCAAACCGTCGTGCTCACGGACCGTCGGGCAGCCTTCGACCCGCAGCGGCACGTTGAGGTCCTCGACCAGGCGGCGGATGACCATCAGTTGCTGATAGTCTTTCTCTCCGAAGTAGGCGATATCGGCTGGAATCAGATGAAACAATTTCAGGACGATGGTGGCGACGCCGCGATAGTGTCCGGGACGGAATTGGCCTTCCAGGACCTCGGCCAAGCCGGTGGGTTCCACCCAGGTGCCATGGCTAGGACCATAGAGGCTGGCGGCTTCAGGTACGAAGACCACTTCCGCGCCAGCCGCCGCTAACCCCTCGAGATCGGACTCGAGCGTCCGGGGATAGCGCGAATAATCCTCGTTAGGTCCGAATTGCGTCGGATTGACGAAGATAGTCGCCACGGCCGTGTCGCAGGCGGTCTTGGCGGTTCTCACCAATGAATAGTGCCCTGCATGCAACGCGCCCATGGTCGGCACCAAGCCAATGGTTTGGCCTCGGCAGCGGAGTTCCTGAACGTGACGATAAACTTCCGATGGATTGGCGATAACCTTCATCGATCCTGATCATTCCCCCAGCCTACTCGACATGTCGGCTTCGGCTCCGATAATGAGGCCAACCGGCCGTTCGACCACCGCGGGCAAGGGCGATGCGACCGGTGCGGTGTACATTCCAAAATCATCATTGTTGCAAGAGATTACCAGAAAAGACGTCCAGGCATCATGGCAAAAAAGAGTATCGCTGAGGTAGAGGTTCGTGGCAAAGTCGTTTTGATGCGGGTCGATTTCAACGTGCCGCAAGATGACCAGGGTGCGATCACCGACGATCGGCGGATCCGCATGGCGCTTCCTTCGATCCAGTCGGTGATCGAACGCGGTGGGCGTTTGGTGTTGATGAGTCACCTGGGGCGGCCCGAGGGAAAAGGACCGGAACCGGAATTTACCCTGCGACCGACGGCCGAGCGGTTGAGCGAACTGCTGGGAAAACCTGTCGGCTTCGCCAGCGATACGGTGGGACCGGATGCCGAAACCAAGGTCCAGGGACTGAAGGACGGGGAGGTGCTGGTGCTGGAGAATGTACGCTTCAATCCTGGGGAAAAGAAGGGTGAACCCGGCTATTCCGCCAAGCTAGCGGGGTGGGCCGACATCTACTGTAACGACGCTTTTGGGACTTGCCATCGCAGCGAGGCTTCGATGGTGGCAGTTCCCCGAGCGATGGGGAGCAAACCCAAAGTCTCGGGCTTTCTCGTCGCCAAGGAGATCGAGTACCTGAGCGATACGCTGCGTCGACCGCAGCGTCCGTTCGTAGCTATCCTCGGTGGGGCGAAAGTCAGCGACAAAATCAATGTCATCAAGAACCTGTTGGGGATCTGCGATCAGGTGCTGATCGGCGGGGCCATGGCCTATACATTTTCGCTGGCGCAGGGTGGCAAGACCGGCAAGAGCCTGGTTGAACCGGACAAGGTCGAATTGGCCAAGGAGCTGTTGGCCAGCGGCGGTGGGAAACTGGTCCTGCCGGTCGATACCCATTGCGGCGATGCCTTCTCGGGCGATTGCCAGAAGCAGGTGGTCCAAGCGGGCGCGATTCCCGATGGTTGGGAAGGCTTGGACATCGGCCCGCAAACGGCCGAACGCTATGCGGCGATCGTGCGCAATGCCAAGACCATCATTTGGAACGGTCCGATGGGGGTCTTCGAGATGCCTCCCTTCGATGCCGGGACGCGGGCGGTCGCCAAAGCCGTGGCTGAAGCCCAAGGGACTAGCATCATCGGTGGCGGTGACAGCGCGGCTGCGATCGAGCAACTTGGGTATGCTGACCAGGTGACGCACGTCAGCACCGGCGGCGGGGCCAGCTTGTCGATGCTCGAAGGTCAGAAGTTTGAAGCTGTCGAATTGCTCGACGATGCCTGATGACGGGCCGGCATCGTCGCGGACCGTAGACTAGCGTGCCACCGGCGACTGCTTATTGGCGTTGCAGCAGGAAGAGGTTTTGGATGCTGCTGATGGCCGAGGTGTTGCCGCGGATTTTAGCGATGGATTCCTCCATGCCGTAGAACTGTTTTTCCAGTCGTGTCCGTTCGGCATTCAACCTCCCTGTCAGGAACGCTACCCGCTGGGAGCCGTCTTCGACGCGGCGCTGCAGGGCTTCGCTGCGGACGACCAAGGCGCCGGTGCGGACCGCGACCAGGGAATCCATAGTTTTTTTGGCCCTCGCCGCGAAGCCAGTGTTTTCCTTGGTGAAGTAGGCTTCGACATCGGAGGTATTGCTCTCCAGGATCCGGTTGAGCCTGGTCTTGTCGAAGGATAATTTTCCGTTTTCGCCCAAGGTGATACCGAGGTCGGCGAGCGATTGCACCTTGCCGGTGCCGAAGGTTCGAGCCGAGACCAGGTTGGTCATGGTCTGCTCGATCCTCAAAGCTTCCCCGCTACCGAAGAGCTGTCCCGTGATTTTATTCTCGGCGTCGAAGAGGGTTTCCTTGTCCAGTTTTTCGACGACCTTATTGAATTGATCGACGAAAAGCTGCAGGTTCTTTTCGATACTGGAACTGTTTTTGGTGACGCTGACTTGAACCGGGGAGGAATCGACGCCGGCCACAGTCAGCTTTAACCCACTGATTACCTCCTCGAAATCGTTGGTGGACGACTGGACAAGGGTTCCACCGGCATCGGAAGATGCGCCGACCGCGATGACCGCATTGCGGGCAGCGGCGGTGGTGGCCAGGCTCATCCCCACTCCCTCGCCTTCGGCAACGATGCGCCCGACTTCCCCCGAGGCCCGTGAGGAGAGAAGCAGGCGGACGGTCGAGGGGCCAGCGGTGAGGATTGAAGCGGTCAAAGGCCCCGAGGCATTGTTGATCTTCTGGACAACGTCGTTCAAATCGTCGCTATCGGAAAGCGATAAGCGAAAGGTTTGAGAGCCTTCGATCTGCTTCCGTGAAACCGATTCGACCGTCACCGTTTTGTTGGTCCCGCGAATCCCCAGATCCAAAGCGGCATTGCTGTTGGGGAGGTCGGTGACCGTCATCGATTGGCTACCGCCGGCGGTATCGATCAACACCAGCCCATCGCCGCTTTCGTTCAGTCGGGCCTCAACCCCGATCGTCGTATCGTTGATGGCTTTGATCACATCCCCGACGGTCTTGGCGTTGAGTTGGGTCAGGTTGATTCCGGCCGTCTGCCCGTTCGAGTCCTTGATGGTGAAGGAACCCGACCGTACGCCCCGGCCTTGATTGAGTTGGCTCAAGGTGGTGGCCCGGCTGACGTATTGCAGCCCTAATGCCTGGCCATCGAAAGCATTGGTGGCGACGTCGGAGGTGAGCTTGAGTTTGGTGGCGGTATTTTGCGCATCTCCATCGGTGATCTGCAGGTTGACCGAGGTCGAACCGGTATTGTCCTGCAAGGCCAGGCCCGTCCGGTTACGATTGAGGGAAGCGGTGACGCCGGCGTTCGCTTGGTTGATGGTATCGATGACATCGCGCAGGCTTTGTGCCGAGGAGAGATTGACGTTGGTGGTGACTCCGGCTCGATTGCGAATGGTCATCACCCCCAGCGTGCCCAGGCCTCGGCCTCCGTTCAACGAAGCCAGCAGGGGGCCTTGTAAGGTCGACTGTAAGCGCGGTGACGCGATGGTCCCGGAACTGCCATCCAGGCCACTGAGCCCTAGTTGTTCGGCGGCGTTTCCGTTGAGGCTGAAGTTGCCGCTGCCGCTAGTCTTATCGATGAACTCGAGCCCATTGCCATCGCTGCTGATCCTGGCCTCGAGTTTCGAGGGGCTGGCGGCGTTGAGGGTCGTCAAGAGTTGTCCGATGGTAGTGGGATTCCGGGTGGCATTGAGGTCGATATTCAGCGTGCTGCCATCCTTCAAGCTGACAGTCAGGTCATTGCCGGAGACGAATCCCAAGCCGCGGTTGTCGAGCAGGTTGCTCAAGCGGGTCGTGGTATCCAGGAAGGCCAGGTCATCACCGGTGGCGGTATTGGCCGCGACATTCACGCCGCTCCAACCTAAATCGGCCGCCGTACGACCCTCGCCGACTTCGCCGACGATCAGGTTCGAAGAGTTGGCCCCGGTAAGGTCGGAGAGGACCAAGCGATCGCCACTCACCCGAGCGCTGACACGAATCCCGCTGGTGTTATTGATCTGCTTGACCACATCGTCGATGGTGATGGCGTTGGAGAGATCGATTTCGCGGCTGGTCCCCGAACGGTCGGTGATCTGGATCTTGCCGCGAGCAACCCCGGCCCCGCCTCGCAATTCGGTCAGCGGCGCGGAGGCGTCGACGAAGCCTCCCGTCCGGACAACCAACTCGCCAGCCTGCACGGTGTCGCTGGCGCTGGTGAAGGTATTGGAGGCAGCGGCGCTGGTTTGGGCCGTCTGCAGCGTTTGTACACTGTAATTACCGGTGGCCGGGGTGCCGGTGGTAGCTACCTTGAGCACATCCGAAGCGCTGGAAGTGGCTGTCAGGCTAGAGAGGTTGGCGGCCGTCCCCAACCGGGTCCCCTGCAGCTGAACCCCGATGACCAAGGCGGTCAACTCATTGATCGCCAGTTGCTGGCCCTGGAAGGCTTTGATCCGGGACTCCAGGCGGTCGCGGGGACGCGACGAGATCGACAGCAACTGGTCGATCGTTTTCTGGATATCGGTACCGGTGCTCAGACCGATGTTGCTCTGAATGCGGCCCATCTATGTTACCTATTGTTTCCAGCTTAAAGATAACCCTCAGTTTCAGGCCGACGCTGGAATCCCTTATTTTTGTCGACGAAAGTCCCTCGGTAAATTCAGGTTTTTAGGGCCATGCCGGCCAGAAGGATTGGGTAAAAGGAAGCCCATGCGAGCAATCAAGGTCGCGGCATGCAATTCTTGAGCAGCGTTCTTTCGAATTGTGCTTCTCGCCGAGTTGGCCAGCAAAAAGTTCGCCGGCAACTTGTCAGTTGTTGTCGCGGAGGGATTCGACAAAAGCGGGATCATCCATTTTGACCTGAGGGCTTTCCCTCCGTCGTCGTTCAAAGTTGGGATCCAAGGGGTCGAAGGTATCTTCCGGGCGAAAGACCCGGGGGTCGGACGGAAGGTAGGAGTACGGGGTGAAATCTGGGTCTTCGGTAAACAGGTCGCTTAGATCGGTAGCCGTTGCGTCGTACAGGTTGTTGGCCTCTAGACCGAACAAGCGATAGATCGTCTTAATGATACTCATGATCGAGGTGTGAACATGCGAGACATAACCTCGCTTGGCCCAGGGGCTAATACAGAGCACGAAAGAACGATGACGATCGACCGAATCATTATCACCCCCGGAATCGTCTTGAGTTACAAATATCGCCATCTTTCGCCATTCGGGCTGGCGTGAAAGGAAGGCGACCACTCGCCCAAGAGCCAGGTCATTATCAGCCATGTAGCTGGCAACATAGGGGAAACCACGCTCCGGAGCCGGGTCCGCCCCGTGATCGTTGCAGAGGGTGATATTCAGAAAACGAGGGATGGCCCCCTGGTGGTTTCGGCGATACTCTTCCAGATCTTCGACCAACCAGTCGGCGCGGGCGATGTCAGGAATGTTGTTGTTGTAAGCTGGATAATCGAAATCTGTGTTGTCATAGAGAACTTTCGGCATCGGATAGTTGACTTGGGTGAAAGCGCCGGATCGATTTTTCATCGGGCCTTCATCGTTGTCGGGGAACTCGAAACCCTCGCCATAATTCCTAAAGGTTACGCCCCCGCGGGCCAAGTGCTCGAAAAGCGAACCATTTTCCAAGTAGTCTTCCGGGATTTGCGAACCATTCGAACCGATGACCACCATCCGACCGCGAGCGGTTTCACTCTTTTTGAAGGTCCAACCGGAATAGAAAACACGCGTCGTCCAAAAGCTCGGGTAGATCCCTACCAACCACCGATGACCATCCCCCGAAGCCTGCGGTTCCATGTAGAAATTGTCGGAAATTGCAAACTGTTCGGCTAATTGAATATGGTTAGGCATGATCGGTACTCGTTCCTCGCGACCGTTCTCCTTGATCCAGCCTTGTTTACCGAATTCCGCGTATTCCGCTTCGCTTCTCGATCCTGGCAACCCACCGAAAATACCATCGAATGTATGGTTCTCTTTGGTGATGAAGACCACATATTCGATAGCAGAAGGTAGTCGGACTGGTGAGCCAGGATGCGGGATCAGCCCGTTGTTCTTCAAGACTTGCTGGGGGGCCGGTCCGATTTCCCGGTGGTCGATAACACTTATCATGCCGGGCATGTCGGCCAGAGCGTAACGCTCATCATCCTCACGGCGTTGGTGTTTCGGACCGCGTGGTCCACGGCCGAGTCCCTTTTGAGAGGCTACGTAGAGCACCTGCTGATCGACCGAAAGGCAACAGGCGGTGGGAAACCATCCGACAGGTAACCAACGTTCGACTTTCATCGTGGAGGTATCGATGACAGCGACGGCATTCAAACCAGCCGCACATACGTAAAGGAGCCTTCCATCATCACTCAATTCCATACCCGTAGGAATAACACCACGCAGCGAAGCCAGCGTTGGTTCAGGTGTTAATTTGAGACTATGCTGCAAGTCGAGCGTGGTGGCATCGAAGACCTGGACCATGTCATTATTGGCATTGCTGACGTAGAGACGGTTGCCAGAAACCAAGAGACCATTCGGCGCACTGCCCCCTTCGGTTTTGCCCCGATCGGATGGCGCGTGTAACAGCAAACCCGTCTTCACCTTGGCCATGACGCTGGGCCGGGCCGGTTCGGCGATATCAAACATCCAAACAGAGTGCGCATCGGCGACATGCGGACTGCCGAGTCCCGGGACTTGACGCCCCTCGCGTTCAACCCCCTCCTCGGCTTCCGGCGAGGGAAAACCGAAGGCTGGTATGGCTAAGCCTCGCGGATCACCATCGCCGTCCGGGATCAGCGAGTAGTCAAGCATTCCGATGTTGGCGACAAAAAGTCGCTTTCCATCATCCGTGATGGCGAGAGAAAAAGGTTCACGACCGCCGGCTACGTCGGCAATCACGCGGCCTTCGGTCAGATCGAAAACCACCAGTCGTTGACGAGCTACGTCCGCGCCAAAGACAAAACGTTCGTCGGGTGATAAGACGAGGTCATTGATGTAGGTCTCTGGATCGGCAGACAGCTCCATCAGGACCTTCGGTTGCAGAGGAACCAGCCGATCCGGCGGTGGCTGATCCCACCCTTCGGTCGACAGGACGCGAATTCCATGGCCTTCATCGCCGCTGGAGATAATCAATTTTTTTCCATCCCGAGTGAAATGGCCACAAAAAGCTGGTTGTTTCCAGGGGATGAGGTACGACGATCGGGAGTCTTCGATACCCTGCTCAGGGTAGATCGCAATTCCTGATCCACACAAGCCGAGGATCAATCGGCCATCAGGGCTTCGGACCACATTCCAAAGATTCTCGCCAGTGTAAAGACGGCTGCCGAGCGGAGTGAGCAACCGCCCGTTCGGCAAGATGGTCTCGCCTCCTGGAACAATGGTGGCAAAGCGATTTCCGGCGGGCGCAACGTAGTTCTCGGATTGCCCCCAAACGAAGCGGTATGGACTGGAGAAGAGCCCAACACAGAGCACGATCGCAGCTATTTTCGAAAACATCGCCATCACCATGATCTTGAGTATTGATAAAGAAAGTCGCGGCTGCAAAACGCTTGAGCATGATCGCGCTGCATCGGTACGGAGCGCCATCGGAATGCGAGCCTTGCTTACCGCCTTGCCGTATATCAGCAAGGAATATGAAAAGCTTGGCCGGCACAAGGGATCGAGATGGAATGGCTAGGGAGCTTGTCCAAGCTTCTTGTGGGTTTTTCTAAAAAAATTGGGGGCTGCAAGAAAAAAATTCACAGGAACTTCATCCGGCGGCAGGATGAGACGAGGTGTTATCGAGAGTGCTTTCCATGCCAGCTATCAAAGCACTCGTGGACGCTTGTTGCACTCAACGATGCTGCCCGGGCTATTGGGGAGCAGAGGCGAAGTTCCAGGTCGACCGCCGGCCAACGCGTGTCCAGGCGATCGCAGGTTGGTGTAGGTTTAGATGGAGACGAATGGAGGGTAAGTCAACTTGCGTGATACTCATCGGCTGACCGTTGCCATCGGCCAAGGTTTGGGTGAGGATCGCTGCTGGGTGCTTGTTCAGCCTGACCAGCCCAACGCGTCATCCATCGTTGACGACGACTAGCCGTCGGCAGATCAGCATACTGGGCGAAAGTTCATGGATATCTGGGCTGTGGTGTAGATCGAGCGGTGATGAGCGTCTATCATCCGCTGGTATTCGAGAGATGTGCGATGGTGAGATCCGCTGACTTTAACCGACCTGAAAGAGGACAGATGTTATCCCTGCGATTCAATCGCCGAACAGGAAATTTGATCCTCGGCTCCTTGTTGATTTGGATCCTGGTTGGCGGCCTGGCGACGAACTCTTGGGCGGCGGGGCGGCCGAATATCGTCTTCATCTACGCCGATGACCTCGGCTTCGGCGATCTCGCTTGCCATGGCCACCCGCAGATCCAGACCCCAAACCTTGACCGTTTGGCTGGCGAAGGGACCGATTTTTGGAGCTTTACCGTGGTTAACCCGGTATGCTCACCCAGTCGCACTGGGATCGTCACCGGACAGTTTCCTTCGCGGTGGGGAGTGCATCAGCATTTCGCTACCCATGCATCGAACGCCGAACGCTCCATGCCGGATTGGCTGGATCCTCAAGCACCACTCTTGCCGCGGGTGATGAAGCAGGCCGGTTATCGGACGGCCCATTTCGGGAAATGGCATCTGTCAGGTGGTGGAATCAGCGACGCGCCGCTGCCCGCGGCCTATGGCTACGATCAGGCGGCGGTGTGGACCGGTCCAGGCCCGCATGTATTTGATGGTCTGGATTATCGATTTACCAGCGGTGATGCTTCGGCTCATGACAGCCAGGCGTCCTCCTGGATCAGTGTGGCCGCTACCGATCATGCTATCCGCTTTATCCGCCAGTCGTCGGGAGAACCGTTCTACCTCAACCTGTGGTTGCATGAAACACACCATTTGGTATCCGCGACAGAAGCCGATAAAGCTCCTTATCCCGAGGTCGCCGAACCACATCGCACCTACTATGCAGCGGTGACGCGAGCCGATCGCCAGGTTGGTCGCATCCTGGAGACGTTGGATGAATTGAAGTTGGCCGAGCGTACGCTGGTGATCTTTTCGAGCGATAATGGACCGGAAAACAGCCATACGCAACCGGGCGAAAAGTTCTATCATAGCCAGGGAATCACCGGTGGTTTGCGCGGCCGCAAACGCAGTCTCTTGATGGGTGGGGTCAATGTCCCGTTCCTGGTCCGATGGCCGGGAGTGGTTCCCGCTGGACGAGTCGACAAAGAGACCGCCTTGGCGGGGGTCGATGTTTTTCCGACGGTCTTGGCGGCCGCCGGACTGCCTGTTCCCACCGGGTATGTCACCGACGGCGAAAATATGCTGCCGGCTTTTCGAGGGAGGCCGCAGGTACGCACCCAACCTATCTTTTGGTGGTGGCGAGGCAATCATGGAGGGGACGATTGGCCGGAGGTTGCGATGCGCGATGATCGCTGGGTATTGATTCTCGATGCGACTCGCCAAAGGGTCGAACTCTTCGATGTCATCCGCGATCGCTCTCAGGCCCAGAATCTCGCTAGCCAGGAGGTTGACCGGGTCGCCCGCATGCGTGCAGCCATCGACCAGTGGTTGGCGACCCTCCCCAAGACGATCGACCCCCGGTTGCAAACCCAAGCCGTGGCTGGTGCCGCGACGAAAACCAAAGGCGCTGGTCCGATTCCTCCTGTCGATCGCGGGCGGGCGTTTGACCGTTGGGATCGAGATCAAGATGGTCAATTGACCCTGCCAGAGTACCATGCGGGTCTGGCCAACAAGGTCAACGTCGAGGGACGCTTCAAGGGCTTCGATCGCGATGGCGATGGCCTGGTAAGCCGCAGTGAATTTTTAAAGGTCTCTCCGCCATGAGCTTGGAGAGATTTTTCGCGGCCTGCTGGGTGGCCGTGGCCGGTCTTCTGCCGTGATGGGGTTGTGTTCAGCTCGCGGGGGCGCGCAAACTCGCAGGCCAGGCTTTTCCGGGGGCGGTAGGCTTCGTGGCGATGGAGCAGCAAACGCGGCAGACGCGGACAGCGATGGGCGGCAGGATCGATGGGGGCAGGCCGAGGGCTTGAACCCGAACGATCCGAAGGATACTTCGCCCGCGACCTCCAGTGGCTAGACGCCGCTGGAACGTTATGGCCATGGTTTGGTTGAGCAGCTCATCGCCGCGGCTGGCGAATCCAACCGCACTCTACAAGCGGACGGGCCATGGCGGCGATCTTGGAAAAAATCCGGCGGTGCTGCCGAAAAACACCGGCGGTTTTTCTATTCCGGGTGAAAGGCTGGCCAAGCGGCACGTTGCTGGCTCAGGGGGGCATCGAGTAGGATACTGGCGACACAGGGCGAAAGGCGACGCCTTCACGAAAGGTACCCGGGTACCACGCGATTAGCATCACGCTCCGCTGCGGCTTGGCCGGCACATCATGACCTCGGTGTCACAGCCGGGCCGCCCCCTCTCTTCACCGCGAGTTACCGATGAAAAAGATATCGATCCTGGGTGGCATGATCGCCGCCTTGTCGGCATGGAGTGTTGGAAGCATGGAGCCGACCGCGGCCAGCCAGCCCCAGCCGCCCAATATTGTCTTCATCGCCATCGATGACCTCAACGATTGGGTGGGATGCCTTGGTGGGCATCCGGATGCTCGGACGCCACATATCGATGCCTTGGCCGCGCGCGGCATCCTCTTCCGCAACGCACATTGCCAGGTGCCGGTCTGCATGGCCTCGCGCGTATCGGTCTTTTCGGGAAGGTTGGCAGCTACCACTGGTTGTTATGAATTTAATGCTGAATTCCATCAGGCCCCAACCCTGGCCGATTGCTTGCCGATTCCGCTGTACTTCAAACAGCATGGCTATCGTACCCTGGGTGGCGGTAAGCTCCTGCATTCCGGCTTCCAAGGCCGTTTGGCTGAGACCTTCGATGTTCACTGGAAGACTGATCACAATCCATCGCCAGCGGCGAAGATGAATTGGCCGGTCAAAGTCTGGGACTTTGGGCCTTATCCCGCCGAGGATGAGGCGATGGGGGACTATCAATTGGCCAGCCAAGCGGCTGAATTCCTCCGCCAACCAGCCGACCAGCCCTTCTTCGTAGCGACGGGCTTTCATCGCCCCCATGTGCCGATGCACGTCCCAGGACGATGGTTCGAACTCTTTGATCGCGAGTCGATCGCCTTGCCCAAAGCTCCGCTCGAGGACCTTGCCGATATTCCCGAAAGCGATATCACTCGCCAGAAAGCTATCGCTCCGTCGCACGCCGAAGTACTCCGTTCGGGCAAGTGGCGCGACTTGGTTCAAGCCTATTTGGCTTCGTCCAGCTTCGTCGATCACTGCGTGGGAGCAATCACCAGGGCGGTACTAGAGGGACCGCATGCCGACAACACGATCATTGTTTTGTGGAGCGATCACGGTTTTCATCTCGGCGAGAAGCAGCACTGGGCCAAGCGAACATTGTGGTCCGAATCGACGCGCGTTCCGCTGATCTTCGCCGGGAAAGGTATCCGCCCGGGTTTGACTACCGAGGCGGCCGTAAGTTTGATCGATGTCTATCCAACCTTGACCAGCCTCGCTGGCCTGGCGTTCCCGCCTGGAGTGGAGGGCCGCGATCTGGTCCCGCTGATGCATGCCCCCGATCAGGCATGGTCGCGTGGTGTGGTCTCGACATGGTTACCGAATAATCATGCGGTAGTCGACCGCCATTGGCGATATATCCATTACGCCGACGGCGCTGAAGAATTGTACGACCATCGCCAGGATCCCGACGAGTTCACCAATCTGGCAAATGATCCTGCCTTCGCCTCCATCAAACAAGACTTGGCTCGTTGGCTCCCCAAGCACAATACACCGTTGCTGAAAGTCGCTGGAGGGAAACGCGGAGAATAGAGGCTCCAGTTTTGCCGAGCCATGCTTTAGCGACGCGTAGAGCCCAGCGGGTCACTCCAGGCAACTTGCCAAACGCCCCGGCCAAGCCTTGGGCGGTATCGTTGGCTTTCCAGGGAGCGCTACTAGGCACTACCTCGATCAGGCGACTTGGTCGGTATCGCTGGGGAAGAGCCATTCCCACAGTGAGTCGGACCAGCGATGCAGGACATTGCCGATGGTAATCCGACTGTCCCAGAGGCGCGCCGTGCAGCGTTGGCCGACCAGGCAGTCTTCAGGGAGCGGGGTTTCCAGGGTCAGTTTGGCTTGGAAACGTGGCTTGAAGGTTTTGATGGTCGTCTGTTCGTCCTCGGCCTCCGCGTTCAGCTCGACGCCGATCGGCCCCCCGTAGCGGGCGGCTAGGATCGGGTTGTCTAAAATATCCGAGCCTCGCGGTCGTACCTCGGTCAAGCGGGCGCGGATGGGAGCTTGACCTTCCAGCGAAACCGTCATCGATTCACCGAGATGATGACGATAGTAATCGACTTCCGTTTGGGGGAGCGAGCAACTGACCTGCAGTTCGGTCTTGGCGGCCACGGTTGCGGCGACTTGACCGGTTTTAAGGCACTGTCCAAGCATCCGATCGAGTCCGCGGGCAAGGAGTCGCCCACTGTGCGGGGCGGTGACGATCAGTTGCTGGACTTTATGATCAACTTGTGTGTACTGTTCGTGGATGGAAGCTAACATCGCTAGTTCCGCTTGGTATTCGGCCATCCTGCCTTGTGCGCGAAGCAGCCGGCATTTCTCTTCGGTGATTCCGACCTGGCAGGCTAACTCTTTGGCTTCCAGTTCCAGATGGATATTTTCCAAGCGGAACAGGGGCGTACCGGCTTCGACATACTCGCCGTGACGATGAAAGACTTCGCAGAGGATACCGTCGGAGGGCGAGCGCACCGTCATCGGCTCACCATACGATAGGTAGCCCGGGGTCAGCGGCTGGATCGGCGACGGGAGTCGCGAGAGACCAGCCAAGGCGACGGCGACCACCAAGGCTCCCAAAGCGTAGCGACCCGCCAGGCTGGGCGAGCCGAGGGTGGTGGATAGAGGACTGGTCGCAGGGCCACCATGCACCTTGCGTTCACGGTACATCCGCAGCTTTGGTCCGATGAACCACAAGTAGGCGGCCAGGGCGATCAGGCCGAGCCCCACGCCACGATAGGTAATCCAGGCTCCCCAGGCCAAGGCCAGGAGCATGAAGATTCGATAGAGACTGCTGAGACCGCCGTAGACGATCAGCCCCACTCCCTCGAATGTTTGGAGTCGCCGCCGCAGCGCGGACCAGGGACTGCTCAGGGCCTGTCGTAAAGCCTGCTGTCCTTCCATCCACAGGTTGGGGCGATCGAGCAGGTCGCTGAGGATGAAGTAGCCGTCGAAACGTACCAGAGGATTGCCATTGAAAGCCAGCGTCGTTATCGAGCCGAGGACAGCCAGGGTCACGCAGAAGTAGCCGAGGGTTGGATCCTCGGTCAGTTGGAAGACGATGACTGCCAAGGCCGCTACGATCATCTCGAACCAGATTCCCCCGGCAGCGCAGAACGCTCGGGCGCGGCGACTGGGAATTCGCCACATGTCGGTGGTGTCGACATAGGGGACGGGGGCTAGATAGAACAGGCTGATTCCCGCGCCGCGAAGGCTGCCACCGCGCCGGAGGCACACCACCCCGTGCCCCAATTCATGGACCGACTTCATAACCAGCCAGGCGAGGAACCACCACCCGGTGCTAGCCGGGACAAAGAGTTCGGCGCTGGTCGCCATGATTTCTCGATAGCTGCCCAGGCCGCAAAGGATGCCGGCTAATAGGATGAGGCAGGCCAAGCCGACGGCTGGCGTCGAGAGCAGGAAGGTCCATGGTCGAATCCAGCGCGTCAAGCACGGGCCATCGATACACGGGATGCGCAGCATGAAAGGATCCAGCATCCTTGAGGCGGAAGCCGGGTTGGCGGATGGTGACGGCGGTTGGCTCGCATTCGGCGTCTCGCCACCACTAGCGGCAGTCGCCAATTCGACCAGCCCGGTATGGATCAGCCAGCGCAGGACTTTCTCGATATCGGCGACTGTCCAGGACAGTTCGGGAGCCGTTCGTTGCAGTAGGCTCAGGATCTCGTTGAGGTCGCGTTGCCCGTTGAAGGCCGAAGCGATGAGGTATTCGCGGCGGCCAAGTCGGAAGTAGCGTTTATGGACCGGATCCTCGACCACACACTTCCAACGTGAGGCCGAACGCTGAGGAATAAAGCGAAGTTGGCCATGAAGGCGAAACTTTGGGACGGGAGCCGTCGAGCAGGTCGCTGGATGCATGGTCGGGATCACGTGCCTTGAATTGCCGAGAGTCGCTGTATCGAGAGAAAAATCATTACCAGATCCATTGATTCTGTAGCCAGCGATAGGGCTTACGGAAGAGGATCCAGCCGATACTCTTCATGCCGGTATCGACCGCGACACGGGCTTTCATCCCTGGGCGGAACAGATGTTCCTGGTTTTCGATTTCCATTTCACCGATGAAGACCGCCTCTTCATCGACCACTTCCGCCCGTGGTTCAATACGATCGATGGTTCCCGTCCAGGCTCGATGGAGGCTGGTATCTGTCCGCATCACCGCTTGCGAACCGACGGCCACCCATGGCAAGTCCTCCGCCAGCAAGTGAATCTCGGCGACCATCTTGTCGAGTGGCGCGATCTCGAAAAGATTCTGGCCGAAACTGACCGGCATCCCATCGTTGCCAAACCAATCGCCCTGAACGAGGACCCCGTCACAGGGACTGGTGATCTCCAACCGCTGCAACTGATCCTTGAGGGCATCGATCTTCAACTGGATTTGTTGCATCTCGAGCTGCGCGATCCGTAAATCGCCACCCGCGCGAGTAGCCAAGGCCACATCGCGGCGCTTATGGTGGGTCTGTAATTCAGCTTCCGCGGCTGCCAGTTCTCGGACCAGTGGCATATCGTCGAGCTTGGCTAGTGACTGTCCGGTGCGGACTTCTTCGCCTGGGCGAACCGCCACCGATTGCAAACGACCTTCGATGGGACTAGCGATATAGCGGCGGATGCCCGGCTCGATCCGGCATTCGCGTTTGGGGTGGTAAGGAAGCGGAACCAACATCAACAAACCGAGGGCCAGTCCGGCCAGGAGCACCCAGCGGAGCGGTCGCTTCCCGGCTCGCTGCAGTTTTTGCAGCCGCGCCTGCCATGAGAAGCCCAGGCGATGCACGCTCCACAAGGCCAGGATCTTGCCGAGAGTTGCGGCGTTCAGGTCGAGCCAACTGGCTATTTGCAGCGCGGTCTCATGGCCAACCGCATCTTTCCAGGCCAAAGTGATGATCCAGCGTTCGCGCGCGGCTTCGTCGCTCGGTAAGTTCATCGACATCGACCCCAGGCCGTGGCGAGTTGCCCAGACCTGGTCCATGATGGCGCTGGGCGAGGTCGGCAGGCCGTCCGGGCATTGAACACCGATCGGGAGCGATGTTTGCGAGGCGTCGGCGGTGATGGCTTCGAGATCCTGCAACGACAGGAGGAGGTTTTTCGCGGTTGGACTGGCGGCATTCTCCAGAATCCGACCGCTGCCGCTGCGCTGGGTCAGCCAAACGGCGCAACCTAATGTGCGATCGAGTTGCGATGCCAGTTTGAGCGGGTAGTCGGCGGCGGACGCTTCGATCAGCGAAAAGGGAGTTCATCGCGATCGATGGCCCCGGCCATATCTCGAGGGTCAGGGTGATGATGGACTGGCGTCAAGGCGGGCAAGTTCATGGCTACCGTCCCAGGCTGAAGGAGGATTGGAACTGCGACAGGCTCACTTATCGGTGAGCCGCTGGCAACGCGACCCGAGGATCTGCCCGTCGGCGTTGTCGATCAGCACGTTGATCATGAACCAGCCTGTTTCCGGATCGGCCACAGGCGGTACGAACTCAACGCTGCCCGGGACGATTTGACCATTGCCCAGCTGTAAATGAATCTTCTTCCCCACGGGGACTGTCGACAGTTCGGCTTCCTGGATAGAGAAGGTCGCCCGCAAGCGACTAACGT
>JBILTQ010000235.1:0-8507 GCA_044371435.1 Pirellulaceae bacterium
AACGTGTCGTCGTGGAAATCAACGACCGGCTGTGTGTAGATTACATCGAACCCGAGGATCCTGAACGGCCACCTGAACGAGCTGGCCGACTCCTTCGCCCCGACGGAGGCGCAATCGCTCTCCAAGCTCACGACGACCGCAGCATCTTTTTTTTCAAAGACCTGCGGCTTCGCGAAATAGCCCCCACTGCGGGGACACCGGTGACCGCTGCTCCCTGATACCACTTCCCCTGCTCGACGGCCGTCGAGGACAACTTTCTTCCAGGCAAAACCGACTGTTGAATCGGTGAGCATGGCACCTTGCATCGTCATCAGCCGCTCCCCCTGGTAAAATCAAGGCGATGACCAAAACAAGTCGATGGTGATGACCTGCTTCGATCCTATCTTTGCGAGAGTGGAAGCCGATGATGGCTGCGTGGACCAGACGACGGGGGTGGCTGCTGCTGGGTGCCTACTGCATGGCTTGCTCCCCACTCCTGGCGGAAACCGGAGCGACGGGAAAGAATTCGCCGAGCCAACTCGCCAACGAACTCCTCGTCGGGGACAAGCCGCCAGCAGTCGGCCGATGGGTCGTAACCCAGACACAAGGCAAGCTCGACACATCGATTAGCCGCTGGGGAGCCGAAGCTGGAACCAGCTTGTCGCAGGTCGTTCGCGTCGAGGATGCGGCTTTGCTGTGGACTGGCTTGCTCTCTCCGCGAGAGGCGAGTGGCCAGTTGCTCAACCCAGGCGACCCGATAGGGCAAACGCGGGCCATCCTTCGACAGTTGCGATGGCTACTTGAAGCCGCAGGCGGCTCTCTAGACCAACTATTGCGGTTGAACGTCTATGCTGCCTCGCCGGATGTCATCCCGCTGGTACAAGTGGAATTAAGTCGGAGCCTCTCTGCCCATCCCCCTGTCGCGACCTTCGTCGCTGGCCACCTGCCTGGCGAAGGGATCCTGGTGACCATGGACGCCGTCGCCGCTTCGGCTCGAAACGAGGGGCAGCTTCTACCGGTAGGACACCCGGAGGTTTATAGTCCACCCAAGCAGACATCGGCGATACTCCTCCCAGCGGGTGAAGTGCTCTTTCTTGCAGGGGCCGTCGGGCAATCCGATCTATCGTTAGCCGACGCTATCGCCAATGGTCTTCATAAGCAGATCGAGCTCGCGACGAAGCTGGGAAGTTCGGCTGATCGGATCGTCCAAATCCGCGCCTTCGCCGACCTCACCTCGCCACCTGACCTGTTCTATGAGCAAGTCAGAAAAGTTTTCGCGGATCAGCCGTATTTACCGGCGGTCGTGGTGGCTCCTTGGGGAAGATCGGGGGCTCCCGAAATCGAAGTCATCGCCGCGGGAAGACCAGGCTTTCCCATCGAGCCTGGCTGGATCGAGTACCACGAGCCGACCGGGAAGGTCTTCAGCCGGGCGACGCGGCTCAACAGCCGCTCGCTCCTGTTTTTTGCAGGGATGGTCAGCTCGCAACCGGGCGACGCCGAGATCCAGGCACGCAATATTTTCGAGCAGCTTGAGTATTGGCTCGAGCAAAGCGGCAGTGACTTTCGCCACCTGGCGAAAGCGACTTATTGGCTGGCGGACCGTCCCGCCACCGAGGCCTTGCGCAAGCTTCGACTCCAAAAGTACGATCCGAGCCGTCCCCCCGCGGCCTCGGGCTTCCTCGCTGAAAACATCGGCTACGAGGGACGATGTCTAAATCTCGATTGGATTGCGATTCCATCAATCGGTAAAGGACTGGCCCGATGAGCCCCGCGAGCCAAGGTACGCTTGGATTCTTCTGCCGTCGCTTTCTAGGTTTACTCGCTTGGCTTCCTTGCTTGGAGGGAATCCTGCCAACCGCCGTCGCTTCGCAGGCAGACGAAAAGCCCAATATCGTGTTGATCCTCGTCGATAACTGCGGCATGGAGTGGTTTGGTTGTTACGGGAGCGAGGAACAAGCGACCCCGGCTATCGATCGGCTGGCCGCCGAAGGTGCTCTTTTTCAGACCTGTTATACCGTTCCGATTTGCGGTCCAAGCCGCGCGATGTTGTTGACGGGACGCTATCCCCATCGTACTGGGTGGACGCTCCATCATGATGCGGCCTTGTATCGGGGCGGCGGTTTGGACCCGACGCGCGAACTCACGGTCGCCCGTCCACTGCTGGCCGCTGGCTATCGTACGGCGGTGGTCGGCAAGTGGCAGATCGATAATCTTTACGACCATCCTTCGGTATTGAGGGAACACGGTTTCGAACGTTGGTGCGTCTGGCCGGGGAGTATCGATCGCGAAAAAATGAATCCGGTCGAATTCCAGGCTTTCATGCAAGCCATCGAAGCTCGTAATAGCGAGCAGGTCCTTGCACTCAATCGCGGTATCGAAAGCCGGTATTGGGATCCGGTCTTGAATATCGACGGTAATGTCCAGCGATTTACCGGATTTTTTGGTCCCGATCGCTGCCAGGACTTCGCACGGCAATTCATCCAGACAAATGTCGACCAACCCTTCTTTCTCTATTATCCAATGGTCTTGACCCACGGTATCTCGATGAAACAACCGGTGGTCGGCGTCCCACCGTATCAGCAGCCTTCGGGTGGCGATGTCGAGGCGTATCGGGAGATGGTGCGCTATGTGGACAAGCAAGTTGCAGAACTCGTCGCACATTTGGAATCGCTGCAGATTCGCCAGCAGACCCTGCTGATCCTGGCGACCGATAATGGGAGTGAGTCCCTCTTCCGTGCCCGCTTTCGCGGTCACCCCATCGACGGAGGTCTCTACACCACTTGCGAGAGCGGCATCAATGTGCCGCTGATCTTCCATTGGCCGGGAAGGATTGCTGCGGGCCTGACGGGCAGCCTCTCGGACTTCACCGACTTATTCCCCACCATCTGCGACTTTGCCGGTGTCCCTCTGCCGACAGGCACCATCATCGACGGACATTCCCATCGACCCTACCTTACCGGCGAGGCCGATGCTCAGCCAGGGAAGCTCTTCGCCCTGACCCAACATCATCGCGATCGGGTCGCCCGGTTGGGCAATTATAAACTGCATTCCGACGGTAGGTTCTATCGTATCGAAGACGAGCTGAGGGAGATCCCTTTGAATCCGGAACAACTCACGCCAGCCGCCGTTGCTGCTTTTCACGACTTGTCCCGCTACCTCCAGCAGCTTCCCGAGGACGCGGTCCTCCCCTTCGAGCGTCGGAGCATCACCGCCTTTCAATGGGGTGTCAAGTGAAGCCATGTCAAAGCGTTCGCTCGCTGTTTGGCCGTTGACCGATTTCTTACCGCATGGGACGATCTCCACCGATGCCCAGGGTTCACCCATGGCTGGGCTGATATTTTGGAGAAAGTAGTTCCCTGCAAGCGCGGGGCTGTTTCTCACCGGACATTGGAGGGATCAGCCATCGAAATGCTGATTTCGACTTCATGAAAGGACGAGGAAGCGATAAGCCGGCCCCTCGATTACCTTTGCTCGCACCCAGTGCACGTGGCAGCCGTGCCCGCCACCCTCATTCCTCCAGGCACGGCTCGACCTGGGTCCGCATCTCCTCGGAGATCGCTCTCTCCCGGTAACGCATCTCCAACTGACGGATCATTCGCCAGGCAGCATCGCGAAGCTCAGGATGCTCGCGATCGCAGGTGATCGGTAGCAACTCACGATAGGCCTGACGCAAGCTGTCATAACCACCATTCCCCGGCCACTGCTTGGCTACCCACTCACCGATCGCGGTGATGGCAGCCAACCGGACGACCGCCGCCTCGGCAGAAGCTAGAAAAAATGCTGGCGGAATCTGATCCTGGACAACGCCGACCAGCCGGGCCCGCTCCTCGGGTGATTCCGCCGTCTCCAGCAGTCGCTGCGTTAATTGAAGCCGGTTCTCCGCTTCGAACCCCCGAAACCAGGAGTGTCCTCGATACTGGAAGGCAGCGATACGGTCTTCCAATCGGTGCCCATGCCGAATCAGGTAAGCGATGAAACGTAACTGGGCCGCATCCGCATCGGCAGCCCGACGATTTTGGATCCGATGATAGCGTTCGGAGTTGCGCGTCGAATACCACGTTGTCACCCTGGTCTCGCGCCAGTGGCTCAAGGCGAACTGCGCGAAGATATCCTCCAGCGAGGATTCGTCGGATACAGCCCGTCCATCCAAGCTTTCGTAGACGGCCACCATCAGCGGAATATCGAAGGGTGCCGGATTTCTCAGCGTCTCGATCCATTGGATGCGCAGGGCAACACTCGCGTTCGGAATCACCCGTGTTAGGAAATCCCTGGCCAGGCGACTTCGCGTATAACGCAAGGCATGCCACAGCAGATTACGGCGAGCATCGCCCTGGCATTCCTCGGTATGAGAAATCAACAAGCGGACCTCCGGGTCGTCAACCACCGACTCCGCCAGGATATCTGCATAGGCCTCGATCTCCGTCAGCCAGGTACTGGCAAGGAGTCGCTGGACGACTAACGGCCCCTCGATATCAGCCTCCCCTTCGCCGTTGTCAGCGGCGAGAAGACCACTCGAAGCGAATATCGAGTAAATAATGACCAACCAACAGCGGAAAAAATTTCTCATACTCTGGCCCTCTCTCTGGTGCTAAACGGTAAACCCTCATCTCCAATCTCCTGCTTCTAAAAAGACTGACGTAATCGAAGCTCGTCGGTTCCCGCTAGCAAAGCGGAATTACTCCTTCCCGGCGACTGAGCCGATCACTGGCTGGACCAGGAATAGGTGAACCCGTGATCCTCCGCCAGCGACGCTGCAGCAGAACGAAGCCCCTGCCGATCAGCGGCCCCAAGGCAGCTCTTGGCCAGTGGCCGCATACCCCCGCGGTTCCTCCTCCCAGCGGGAGATGGTTTATCATGAAGCAGGTCCGTCATGGTCCGAGGATGCTGGTCGAGCCGAACACGGTGGCTTGGCCAACCCGACGACGCCAAGCCTATCGAGAGAGGATTCCATGGTCTATCGTCAGCCATTTCCCGGCGTTCACCGAAAATCAACCAGCTTGCTAGCCTTCGTCAGCCTGGTTTTACTCACCCAAGCGGTCGGGCTCGCCGACGACCTTCAGGTCGGGGCAGCCGCCGTCAAACTGCGGGCCGACGATACGATGGTGATCGGTGGTAGCATCTTGGGTGGTCGCGCCCGCGGTCAGGAAGGAGAGTTGCGGGTCGTCGCGGTTGTACTCGAACAACCCGGCTCGGCCGCCATCGCCTTGGTAACTTGCGATGTTCTCATGCTGAACCGCGATATCATCGATCCCGCCGTCGCGGAGATTGCCCGTCGCACCGGCCTCAAGGAATCGCATGTGCTAGTGAATGCCACCCACACGCATCATGCGCCGAGCACCGTGACCGTCCATGGTTATGAGCGCGACGAGCGATTCTGCCAGCAGGTAAAAGCGGCCATCATCGAATCGGTGGTCCAAGCGCACGAGCAAAAAATTGACGGCTGTCGCTTCTTTTTTGCCTTGGGGCACGAGGAAACGGTGGGTAGCAATAGTCGTTTAATGCTCCCTGACGGGATGGTGGCTTGGCTTAATCCCGGCGATGAGTTTGTACGGCCGACAGGCCCTTTCGACCCCGAGCTGCAGCTTCTGACTTTTCGTGATCGGCATGAGAAACCAATAGCTTCTATCTTCAACCATTCAACGCATACTATCGGAGCTCTTTCACCAGGCAAGCGTTCTCCAGCCTTCTATGGACTAGCCGCCCAAGCCCTGGAAAAGGAGGTAGGTGGGATCTTCTCTTTTGTCGAAGGAGCTTCGGGGTCAACGCATAATCGGAACCTCCCAGCTGATCAAGCCTATCACCGAATCAAGCAGGTAATCCGGACGCTCAGCGACCGTGCTGAAGTCCGTGAGGTAACTCAACTCCGAGCGATCAAACAACCCTTCCGCTTTCGGGTGCGGGATTTCCATGAAGCAGAGGAAGATGCCAAAGTCGTCGCCTACTGCACCACTCACGCCGGCCGCAGCGGGCCGGAAACCATCGAGGTTTTTCGCAAACAACGTCAGCTGCTGCTGCCTCAACGTGGCGAGGAGCGTGAGAGTTGGATTCAAGTCCTGCTGATCGGCGATGTGGCTGTCGTCGGTGTTCCGGCCGAGTTTTTCACCAAACTCGGCTTGGATATCAAGAACCGATCTCCGTACCGCTTTACTTATATCGCGGAACTCGCCAATGATTGGATCGGCTACCTTCCGGATCGCGATGCCCATCTCCTCGGCGGCTACCAAACCTGGACTGGACTCCACAGCTACGCTGAGCCCGGGACTGGCGAGCGGGTGGTCGAAGAGACCGTCCAACTGCTGCAATCGCTCCGAATTCCCGATGGCCAAACCGCCAAGCCGGATTGAGCCTTCACCTTGCCGGCAAGCGAACCTCTACGGGGAAAGGGCCCGGCCACGGATTCGCTAATAACGGAAGAGCGCGGCGAAAGGCCCCCCCCCAGGCAAATCTTCCGTCGCAGCCGCGTAAACGCGGCCCCGATGGGCGAGGACCTGTTGGATAGCCGTCTCGATGAGGTCGCTGTTGTAAGGGGTGAAATCGACGGGCTTCCGTTCGAAGACCACGACCGTCTGCTGCAGCGGGTCGAATTGCCCCAAAAGCACCGCATCCCTCGCATAGAAGAGGGTGTCGATGCGGCCGGCAAAGGCCGCTGGGAGGATGACGCCCACCCGATCGGAAGCCAGCCCGGTGTCCAGGTTCTTCCTGAGGCGGTCAGCGGTAGCGTGGCGCGTTGTGTCCTGCCACTCCTTGAGCATCGGCCAAGCCTTCCGCCGCAAATCCTCCGGCTTCGCGTAATCGAAGTTCCCCGCGAGATGCAGCAAGTCGCATTCGCCGTGAGAACTAACTTGTCGATAAATCGGGAAAGACGCTTCGACACAGGCGACGATCAGCGGTCGACCAGTTCCATGGATTCTCTTGGTGAGAGCTTCATCCACTAGCCGAAAAAAAGCTTGAAGATCATCTTTGTGGGTATCGGCGACTCCGCCTTGCCCATGAAAGACCCCGGAACCCTTCCGCCCCCGGACAACGGAGCCCGTATGTACCTGCTGACCGCGATCCACCGCGGTATAGTTCAAGGCCACTTCCATCGACTCCGGCAAATCCGGCACCGCGACCACTTCGATCGAATGCTCATCGAGGCTGTAGAGCTGGATTTTGTTTTCACTGAGGGACAACACCAAAGCCTTCAGCGGTTCGGACATGGCCACCATCAACGGCCGGACCACAAAACCTCGAGATATCTCGAGCCGTTCCTCCACGGGGTTATCGAAGCGAAACGTATGCATTTCGGACGGCGACAAGAAGATAGCCAAGCCTTCCTGGCGACCAGACCAGAAGCTTTCATCGGTCAGCAGCGAGGAGATCGGCGCAAGGAAGGAGGGTACCTCGGTCGAGCGTAACCAACCGCTAGCTAGTTCCTTCTCGGCCTGTTGCAGAAGATGCTTCAATCGCAGGATATCCTCCGCCCGGTAATTGGCCTCGCGACGAGTCGGCATAAAGATACTGACATGAGCTCCACCGGTACTGGCAAGCAATCGCTCGAAATCACTCTGAACAAAATCCTCTAGCATGACTCTTCATTCCTTGGAAAATCTGGCCCGAACCCCACGTTGTCCACGGTGATGACTGAGCTAGCAAGATTTGTGCCGCGACTGCCCGAGCTTTCCTTGAAGCTCCTCGGATCCAGCCAGGCCGCTGCTTTCTCCAAACCCAGCCATGACATCGCACCGAGCGACTGTGCCAATAAGGCGCAGCGAGTGCGATGATGTCTCGTCTCGATAGCGAACGAAATACCCTTACCTTGGGGGTATTGCTGGAAGCACCGGGCAGGAGGTGCCTTTACCACGGCTTGGCTGCTTTCCCATCGGCTTCGACCCTCGCGTGGGGTTCACCTTCAAGCCATCATGGGGAGCATCGAGCTCGACTGACTGGTACGGTTCTTGCTTACCGCCAAGAGTGAAGCCTCTTTCCTTTTTGGAGTAAGCCAAGATGAGCTCGAAGAATATGTTGTTTCGCGCTGATGCTCGAGAGAAACTCTTGCGCGGGGCCGCGGCTTTGGCGGATGCTGTCCGCGTCACCCTCGGGCCACGATCGAAATGCGTTTTGATCGAAAGGAAATTCGGCCGTCCGCTGGTCTGCAACGATGGTGTCACGGTCGCCAAAGAAGTTACCTTGAAAGACCCGGAGGAAAACCTCGGGGCTTCGATGCTGCGGGAGGCAGCCGAACGGACAGGGGATGCGGTGGGGGATGGAACCACCAGTTCTACGTTGATTGCCCATACGATTTTCGCCGAGGGACTACGCAACATCGCGGCTGGTGCTGTAGCTATCGACCTCAAACGCGGGTTGGATATCGCCCTAAAGGCAGCCATCGGCGCCATCCAAACCTACTCGCACCCGGTCACCAGTCGCAAGGAGAAGGCCCAGATCGCAACCATCTCGGCTCATAATGACAGCGCCTTGGGCGAATTAGTGGCAGAGGCGATGGAACGGATCGGCCCCGAGGGAGTGGTGTCCGTCGAGGAAGCCAA
>JBILTQ010000497.1:0-3473 GCA_044371435.1 Pirellulaceae bacterium
ACGACGCAGGTGACCATCACCATCCGCGGTCGCAACGATAATCCGGTCGCCAATGCCGATCAAGGGATGGCGCTGGAGTCCGGTGGCCCTGGGAATAGTTTTCCTGGAGCCAGTGCGGCTGGCAATGTCTTGGTCAACGACACCGATGTCGACTTCGGAGATACCAAACAAGTGGTCGGAGTCGCGGCTGGATCCCTGGAAGAGATAAGCGGTGCCGTTGGGGCCTCGATCTATGGGAATTATGGGTCGATCGTAATCAATCCCAACGGCAATTACTACTATATCGTCGATGAGTTGAATGCTGCAGTGCAAGCGATTCGTCTTAACGCCCAGAACCTGATCGATATTTTTACCTATACGATCAGGGATACGGGGGGGCTGAAAAGTACGGTCCAACTCACGATTACTATCGATGGAGCCAACGATTCTCCCAACGATATTGTTGGTAGTGGGCTCAGCATCGAGGAAAACTCGGCTGTTGGCACTATCGTCGGGCAAATGACGATGATCGATGATGTTGCCAGCTATTCGCTGGTAAACGACGCAGCCGGACGATTTGTGATCGATGCGGTCAGCGGCGTCGTGAGGGTGGCCGACAGTTCGCAGTTGAATTACGAGGTAGCGAATAGCCATACAATCATCGTCCGGGCGAGTGACCTGGAGGGATTGTTCTTTGATAAGGCCTTTACGGTTCAGATCGGCGATATCAATGAGGTACCTCAAGGGCAAATCGATAAATATTCCACGAGCTTTATTGATGAACTGAAGGTTCCCGTGGCCAGAGGGCTGATGGTCAACGACATGGATGTAGACGGCGATGCCCTGACGACGAGTCTGATGACTGGACCGGGGACTGGGAGTCTCACGCTGCGTAGCGACGGATCCTTTGTGTATGTCCCGGTGCCGAATTTCGTCGGGACTGTTACCTTCGTCTATCGTCTCAGCGATGGTGAGTTGTGGCATGACGTTGAAGCAAGTATCGCTGTCGAGCTGCCCAAAAACGTTCCCGACGCCAGCAGCAGTGCCTCATCGGATGGAAGCAAGACTCCCATGGAGGGGGCCGCCAAAACAGAGGCCAGGATTCCAGCGGCCGCTCCGGCCCCAGTCTCGGCGCGATCCGAAGAAGCAGTGGTAACACCAGCACCAGCTCCAGTCGCGAAGGAATCGCCCACCCTCGTAGCCGCTATGCCGCAAGCTACCGTTCGCGAGGAAGAGAGTGTGGATATGAATACGACTCAGGTCGTCTTGAATACTACGGGAGTGAATTCAGAATTCGGCCAGAGCCGCTATGACGCCAGTTTGACTAATTCGATGGCTGTGGCCAGTCAGCGCCGCGATTACCAAGAAAATGAAACGATCCAACGCTATGAAATCATGACCGCTCGAAGCGTGATAAGCGAGGAAGAGCAAGGGACGCTCCAAGTCAATAATCTCGTTTACAACACGGTGCTCAGTACGGGAATTGTGATTTGGTTCGTGCAAGGTGCACAGATTCTGGCTACCATCCTGGCTGCCACGCCAGCTTGGATTCAACTGGACCCGATCGCCATCCTCTCGAAATCGTCTGAGGATGATCAGGAGGAGGAACAGGAATCGAATGAGGGTGAAAAAATCTTTGACGGTCAGAAATGACTTGAATTGCTCAAGAAAGCTTCACTCGCCTGGACGCAGCTCGCGACGTCAAGGCGGATACACTCCGGCGATAGTCTGAATCCGCTGTGGTGTCAGCGATGAATTCGAACCCGATCCGAGCAGGTGGATTAACCGGAGACAGGTTCGAACCAGTGGTGCATCGTCTTGGCTGCCTGATTCAGCATCGATTCGTAATCGATGTGTTCAACATCTTCACCAATTAATTCGATTTCGTAGTAATCTCGATAGCCGTTAGCTTCCAAAGCTTGGACGATATCGGAGAGGGGTAGCAGGCCCTCGCCGAGCAAGCATCGATTTTGTTCCCCCATCGGGGCGGCTTTGGCATCTCCCATCTGGACCAGTCGAATCGACGGGATGAGTGAGGGAAGCCAAGCGAAGATTTCAGGGGACTGGCCGAGGTGGTAAGCATCAAAGACGAAGCCGAGATTCGGGTTGCCGAGTTCCGCGATCAAGTCGAGCGTGGAAGGTAATTCCGTGAGGAAGGTCCATTCCTCAGCGCATCCGACATGCATCGGCTCAACGGCAAGTTTAACGTTGCAAGCCAACGCCGCCTCGCCCAGTTCCCGCAGGGCATCCTTGAGGATGCGGCGAGCGTGGGACTTGGTATGGCCATGACGACTACCGGCCAGCACCACCAGGCAACCCGCCTTCAGTTCCGCGGCCAATTCCACCGCGTCCAAGGCATCCATCATCGCTTCGCGAAAGCTCCGTCCGTCACTGCCGGTGAACCCTCCTGCCCAGTGCAAGGAGGAGACTTGCATCCCATGCTCCCGCAAGAGTTCCATGGCTTTCTCTTCACCGTATTCATGCAGCTTATACCGCCAGACTCCCAGGGCCTCGAAGCCCAAGCGAGAGTAATGCACGACGTCTTCTTCGAACGTCCAACGGAACGTGGACACCTCGGAAACCGACAACCGCTCCATCCTTGCTTGCTTCATCCTATCCAAGCCCTAAATCCGAGTGTCGCCAAAAAGATTCAAGAATAGCCAGGCCGCAAGCACCCGCGTGCGTGGGGCCACAGTATGCCGAACAGCGAGACCGGTGTAAATGATCGTTCGCAGAAAGAGTCCTGCTGACTATTCAAGCAGCAGTTGCCCTTTTCGTAGGCAGAAGTTCCTGGAACGGAACTGGGGGCACTACCAGCTATCCTCTCCATCCCCAGAAAAATTGCAGAATCTTTTTGCCTTTAAACAGGGTTTTTCTTGTAGAAGCAGAAGCAATTTTTTAAGCGGCACCTTTTTGGCGCGCCGCATGCTACTGCAGCGTTCATCGCAACACTCCTGACGCAACGGAAAGGAGGGCTAAGACGTAGTTTGAAGGTTGACACTGTAGCATGACTTGATCTTACAACATTATCGGATTGATTGAATCCACCTGAGCACTGCAGCGGTGATGGTGAGGGAATGGAGGAGGGAGAGGACCTCCGTTCAACTCAACACACCGCTGCGGTGTTTTTTACTTGACGATAGGGGGTGGAAAGCTCGGCTGATCGGCATGATCCAGTTCGCAGGCCGGCAATGGTTAGATGGTGCCGGTTTAGTGGTGTAGATTTTCGGTTCGCCAGTTTCTCGGCGGTCGGGTGGCAGGGGGTTGACCAGGTAGAAGATAGGGTCAGTGATCGGCAGCCCTGAAGGAATGAAGGCCTGGCGGTGGTGTCTAGGCCGACGTTCGTGAGCGGGGATTTCCGTGGTAATCGGGCGAATGGGCGGAGGGTGATCAGGGAGCCGACCGCCTGGCGAAGAGCGCTGGGGAGGCCCACCGGAAATTCGGCTAGGGTATGATATGTCCTGTGGTCGCCCGACGAAGGGCGCTACCCAGCG
>JBILTQ010000026.1:0-25635 GCA_044371435.1 Pirellulaceae bacterium
CGAGCCCCTCGATGAACAGTCCCAGCGGCTATAAGAAATTTGGACGTCCTGTATGGGATAAGCTTTGGCGGGCTGCGGGGTTGGCTTGGCTCGTTGTTTCGGGCGACGTTCTCCCTTTGCGAGCAGAAAATTGGCCGCAATGGCGAGGGCCTCGGGCTGACGGTATCGCCTCGGATTCAAACCCGCCGCAACGTTGGGATCTTCAAACTGCAGTTGCTTGGCGGACAGCTTTGCCCGGTCAGGGCGGCGCAACTCCCGTCGTCTGGGACGAGCGGATCTTTCTGACTTCGGCTGAAGGGAGCGATTTGGTCGCCATCTGCCTGTCGGCTATCGATGGTAAAGTCCTGTGGAAGCGGCAGGTGACTTCTGGAAATCAAGATGCCCGCGCCGGTGAAGGTAATTCCGCTTCGGCCTCTCCCTCGACCGATGGGAGATTCGTCTGGGTTTTCTTCTCCAACGGCATCCTGGCGTGCTTGGATGCCAAAGATGGGGCGGAGCGATGGAAGCTGGATGTCGGTGACCAGTTTGGACGCTTGGATATCCAGTTTGGGATGACCTCCACGCCAGTGCTGGATGGTGAGGCTTTGTACCTGCAGCTGCTTCATGGTCCCATGGTACGCGGTAATTCCCAACGAACAGGGAAGGTGGTCAAGCTCGACAAGCTCAGCGGTAAAACGCTGTGGGCCGTCGACCGGCTGACTGAGGCCGAATTTGAGTGTAAGCATTCTTACGCCTCACCCTTTATCTATCGAGATGGACAGCAGGAGTTTCTGCTCGTCCATGGCGCCGATTGCACCACGGGGCATGCTTTGGAGGATGGTCGGGAGCTTTGGCGATTAGATCAGCTCAACGGACCCACTTCGTTGAATCCCAAGGCCAACGACGCGACTTTCCGATTTGTTGCTTCGCCGGGGATGGTACCGGGAACGATCATTGTTCCGACGGCCAAAGAAGGGCCGACGATCTGTCTAGATAGCAGCCAGGTCCTCCGCGGGAAGTTAGCTGGTACAGCTGCCGTGCGTTGGGTCTTTCCGAAAACGCCAGATGTCTCGATCCCGCTGGTCGTCGATCACTATGTCTACCTTTTGCACAAAGATGGCAAGCTGCAGTGCCTCGATTTACAGTCGGGCAAAGAGCATTACCTGGAACGAACACACACCTCGCAGCATCGAGCTAGTCCACTCTACGCTAACGGGTATCTTTACCTCTGTTCGCGTGAAGGGGTGACCACCATAGTCAGGGCTGGACAAAAGTTCGAAATGGTGGCCCAAAACGATCTTCAGGAGTCGCTGACGGCATCGCCGTTAATCGCCAACGGGACCCTCTACCTGCGGACGTACGAGGCGCTGTATGCGATCCGTCGCTGAGCTGGAGACCGTCAGTAACGTTCTCCAGCCAACGGGGGCGTTTCAGCCCGCGAGGCAATTCAGCCCTTAACAGCAGCCACCCGCATCTTGGCTCGGGCTTGTTCCAAGGCACGGGTTTTCGCCACGTAAGCTTCGGTCGAAACACCTTTCCATTGGCTGGCTTCCTCGAGCTCCTTGGCTGCCTGGCTGGCGTCGATCGACTCGGGTTTGAGCAGGCGATCGGTGAGGATGCAGACGGCTTGGCGGGTTACCTGAAGGAAGCCGCCGTCGACGTAATGACGGCTGGTTTTCCCTCCCGAGCTGATCGTCATCAGCCCATAACCGAGACGACCGACCATGGGAGCTCGCCCCGGCAATATTCCCATCTCGCCATCGAACATCGGAACGACGATCGAATCTGCGGAAGTGTCCAATTCCGTCTTTTCCGGGGTGACGATGATGCAACGTAATTCGGCCATGACTTACCTACTTCTTGGCTGCCTGCTTCTTGGCTTGTTCTTCAGCCTGTTCGATCGGACCGACATACATAAAGGCGGATTCAGGCAGATGGTCCCACTTGCCGTCGCAGATTTCTTCAAAGCTGCGAATGGTATCTGCCAGGGAGGTGATTTCGCCCTTCTTCCCAGTGAAGACCTCGGCCACCAAAAACGGTTGCGACAGGAATCGCTCGATCCGCCGAGCGCGATGCACTACCAGTTTGTCCGCCTCGCTCAACTCGTCCACCCCCAAGATCGCGATGATGTCCTGCAGTTCGCGGTAACGCTGCAGCGTCTTCTGGACCCGTCGAGCAATCGCATAGTGACGCTCGCCAACGATGGCTGGATCGAGAATACGAGAGTTGGAAGCGAGCGGATCGATAGCTGGATAAATCCCTTTCTCGGAAATCGAACGCTCCAGATAGATGAAGGCGTCGAGCTGACCGAAGGCGGTAGCTGGCGCCGGGTCCGTTGGATCGTCAGCCGGCACATACACCGCTTGAACCGAGGTGATGGCCCCTTTCTTGGTGGAGGTGATCCGTTCCTGAAGAGCTCCCATCTCATTGGCGAGCGTAGGCTGATAGCCCACTGCAGACGGCATCCGCCCCAGCAACGCGGAAACTTCTGAACCGGCCTGGGAGAAACGGAAAATATTGTCGATGAAGAGGAGCGTGTCCTTTCCGGTGCTATCGCGGAAGTATTCGGCCATCGTGACCGCCGACAAGGCAACCCGCAAACGCGATCCAGGCGGTTCATTCATCTGTCCGAAGAGCATGCAAGTCTGCTCGATGACTTTACGCCCAGTCTGACCGATCTCGGTCTCCTGCATTTCTAACCAGAGGTCGGTCCCCTCACGAGTTCGCTCGCCAACGCCAGCGAACACGGAGAAACCACCGTGGGTGCTGGCAACGCGGGCGATCAACTCCTGCAGGATAACCGTCTTACCCAGCCCGGCACCACCGAACAATCCGGCCTTGCCGCCGCGGACGAACGGAGTCAGCAGGTCGATAACCTTGATCCCCGTCTCAAAAACTTCCGTGTTCGTCGACAGCTCCGAAACTTTCGGGGCCGGGCGATGGATCGGCCAATAATCGTCCGCGGTGACTGGACCGCGGTTGTCGATCGGTTTCCCGAGAACATTGAAGACCCGTCCAAGCGTCCCACTTCCAACCGGCACCGAAATCGCTTTTCCGCTATCGACGACGTCCAAGCCTCGCATCAAACCATCGGTGCTTCCCAAGGCGACACAGCGGACCCGACCGCCTCCAAGGTGCGTCTGGACTTCCCCGGTCAGTTCGATCTTGACCCCCTTCTTCTCGCTCTGGATGGTGACCGCGTTGTAGATCGACGGCAGACTATCCTCGGGGAATTCGACATCGAACGTCGAGCCGATGACCTGGGTGATCTTTCCGACGTTGGTAGCTGTATTCGACATAAAAGCTTGAACCCAATAGTGACTATAGAACGATGTTGGCTTGTAGAACGATTGGTGTAATTGACTCTAATTGATCGGACAGCACCCAGGGCGCTGAACGGCGACTGGACGATCCCCGCTATCCCAAGGCCTCGACGCCGCCGATGATTTCCATGATTTCCTGGGTAATCTTCGATTGGCGAGCGCGGTTGTAGGTTCGCGAAAGCTGTTTGATCATATCGCCGGCATTTTCCGTCGCGCTCTTCATCGCGATCATCCGCGCGATCTGCTCACTGACCGCGGCGTCGAGGAAACACTTGAAGAGCTTGGCGCGGAAGGCTGCTGGCACTACTTCTTCGAGGATACTGGCTGCCGACGGAAGGAATTCGTAATCGTCGCGGAACGTCGCACTGCCGACCGCACCGGAGTTCGCCGCTTTGCCAGCGTCGGTGGATAAGCTCGAAATCGGAAGCAGCGTCTCGACTACGGCAACTTGCTTGGCAATCCCCAAAAATTTGGTGTATGCCACATCCACCCGGTCGATCTCACCCGATACGAAACGCCGCATCAAGTCATCGGCAATCTTGGCCACTTCCTCGAAGGCCGGTTCGTCCTCGAACTGGGTGAAAGTCTTCTCGATCGGGACGCCTCGGAACTTCAGGGCTGCAATGCCGCGTTTGCCACTGACCGTCATCGGGACGCTTGGCCCACCCTCGACAAGTTCACCCCGACGACCCAAGGCCGCACGGATGACTGCGCCGTTGTAACCGCCACACAACCCGCGATTGCTGGTTAACAGGACCATCTCCGCTTGCTGGATTTGGTCATGCTCCTGCAACAGCGGGTGGCTGACGTCGGAAACATTTTTCGCCAGGTCCTGAACGATACCATTCAGGCGAAGCGTGTAGTCGGTCGCCGCCGATGCTCGATCCATCGCCTTCTTAAAACGAGCGGTCGCGATCAACTCCATCGTCCGCGTAATCTTGCGGATATTGCGGATCGACTTACGTCGCTTATCAAGAGCCCGGGTATTTGCCATGACTTGGAATTCAACCTAAACGCTAGCTATCGTTCGACTACTAACCGCGAAATCCAGCCTTGAAAGCCGTGATCGCCGACTTGATCCCCTCTTCGACTTCGCTGGTCAGATCGCCCACCTCGACGATCTTCTTCAGCAGCTCTGGAGCTCGATCCTTGACATGATTCTGCAAGCCTTGCTCGAAGTCCCGAACCTTGTCCACCGCGACGTCATCGAGATAGCCACGGGTCGCCGCATAGAGACTCATGATCTGCTCGGCCACCGGCATCGGCTGGTACTGCTGCTGCTTGAGCAATTCCACCATCCGATAACCACGGTCAAGTTTGGCCTGCGTGGCAGGATCCAATTCGGTCCCAAGCTGAGCGAACGCTTCCAATTCCCGGAAGGCTGCCAAGTCCAACCGCAAACCACCGGCCACCTTCTTCATGGCCTTGATCTGAGCAGCTCCGCCGACCCGAGATACCGAGATACCGACGTTCATGGCGGGACGAATCCCGGCGAAAAACAAATCCGGCTGCAGGTAGATCTGGCCATCGGTAATCGAGATCACGTTGGTGGGGATGTAGGCGGAAACCTCACCCTCCAGCGTCTCGATGATAGGCAGGCTGGTGATCGAACCACCCCCCAATTCTTTCGAAAGCTTCACCGACCGCTCGAGCAACCGGCTGTGGCAGTAAAAAACGTCACCTGGAAAAGCTTCGCGTCCCGGGGGACGACGCATCAGCAAACTCAACTGCCGGTAGGCTACCGCCTGCTTGCTCAAGTCATCATAAACCACCAAAGCATGCCCACCCTGATACATGATCTGCTCGGCCATGGCGGTCCCGGCATAGGGGGCGATGTATTGAAGCGGTGCAGGGGTCGATGCACCGGCGACGATGACCGTGGTGTAGTCCATCGCCCCGTGCTTCTCCAAAGCATCGATCACCAAAGCGACCGACGAGTCTTTCTGGCCGATAGCCACATAGAAGCATTGGACGCCGGTGTTCTTCTGGTTGATGATCGCATCCAACGCGACAGCCGTCTTCCCGGTTTTGCGGTCACCGATGATCAACTCGCGCTGTCCGCGTCCAATCGGTGTCATCGCGTCAATCGCCTTGATCCCGGTCTGCATCGGCTCATGCACCGGTTGCCGTTCAGCAATCCCAGCCGCAATCAGTTCGACCGGCCGCTGCTCAGTCGCGTTGACCGGACCTTTCCCGTCGAGCGGATTCCCCAGCGGATCCAAAACGCGACCGCGGACAGCATTTCCGGCCGGCACCGACAGCAATCGTCCCAACGAACGGACCTCGTCCCCTTCGTTGATCGAAAGGTAGTCGCCCAGAATGATGACCCCGACCGATTTTTCCTCGAGATTGAAGGCCAACCCGGTAACGCCACTCGGGAATTCGACCATCTCACCAGCCATCACGTTCGATAAGCCGTAGACGCGAGCGATCCCGTCACCGACTTCGAGAACCGTGCCGACTTCACGAACATCGACCTGACTACCGAACTGTTGGATCTCGGCCTGAATAACCGAAGCGATTTCGTCTGAATTGAATTTCATGAAACGACTCGTCTCAACGACGTAGGAAAGTAATTTGCTAAAATGGGTGTACTAATCTCAATTTCATTCGCAAGCGAAGGATCGGAGGTGGCCCCCGAAACCAGTAAGTTCGCTAGCTGGACAACACGGAAAGCTTCTCCCGCATCGCCTGCTCGGCCTTCGTTCGAGTCGCCTTCCGCATCTGCTCCAATTGGCCATCGACACTGCCGTCGAAAACCGTGTCGCCGACGCGAACAACCAACCCCCCCAGGATCGAAGCATCGACGCGGGTCGTCAGGGACACCTCAGCCTCGAGCAATTGCTGGAGGCGTTGCCGGAGCCCTTCGACGGCCGAACCCTCCAGCGGTATCGCGGAAGTGACCTGGACCGATAACCGCCCCTGAGCCTCATCCCGCATCTTTACCACCGTCCTCAGGATGCTAGGCAGCATTCCCAAACGTCGGCGACGGGCGATCACCTTGAGCCCCTTGAGCAACAAAGGATCGACCTCCCGTCCAAACAGTCGGTCGATCAAGGCCAGCTTGTCTTCCACCGGTTTCTTAGGGTCAGCGAAGACAGCCATGAGCTGGGGATGCTTCCCCAACACATCGTGGACGATCGCCCCTAACTGATCCACCACCAAATCGACCTTTCCCTCGCCATCCGCCGCCGCCAAAATCGCTTTGGCGTAGACTTGGCCGATATACATCGACTCATCATCAAACACCGTTTCGATCATTGTTGATTCAGACATGATGAGCTACGTCGAAAGGAAATAATCGATTACAAAAAACACTGGTTGGCCATCTACCTCGCGCCAGAGTTGATCCGCAGACCCATCAGCCTGCCAACATCCCCAACGACAACTTCAGTTCCGGCCAGGCATCTGCTTTAACGCTTCCTGAATCAAGCCGTGATGATCCCCGGCATTCAGCTCGCGACCGACGACTCGTCTCGCCAAACCGAAGGCCATGTCGGTACTCCGGCCAGCCAACTCCGACAAGGCGGATTGCTTGGCACTCTCGATATCAGCCAACGCTCGGTCTCGCTGCCGAGTCGCCTCGGCCTGAGCCTCGCTCAAAATACGTTGACCGGCAGCCTCAGCATCCTTCCGGGCTTGGCCTACGATCTCGATCGCTTGAGCTTGCGCCGCCTCCAGCTTCGCCTGATACTCCTTCAAGGTAGCCGTCGCCGTCTCCGACGCCTTCTTGGCATCCTCGATCGACTTGGCGATCATCGCTTCACGCTTGCTGAGACCGGCCGCTATCGGTTTCCAGGCAAAAGCCCCGAGGACCGCTAACAGGCAGAGGAAGACAATCAACGAGAAAATCGCACCATCCGACCGCCACTCCATCGGGTTGGCCTGCATCGCTCCCGCATAGCTATGGGTCGGGTCGTGCGGTGCATGCCCCGACTCCCCATGAGCGGAATCCTTATGCCCGGAAACACCACGGCCAGCCTCCTCGTGAGCGATGTCGCTGACTTCAGCGGCGACCTGAGCCTTGCTAGCCTTGGCCGTATCCTCCGCCAGCGACACAGAAGCCACCGACCAGGCCATCAAGCCAACCATCAAACCCGAGTAGACATTCGTGAGAATCATCAGGAAATCTCTCCCAAGCACCCAAACCCACCCACGCCTTGCCGAGCGAAGTCCATCACTCCTGCCGGGCGCAGCGCAATAACCAAAGCGATCGGACGTGCGGTAATTATGGGGCTTGAAGCAAACCGACGATGATGGCAAACAACGCCGCACCTTCAATCAGGGCCGCTGCCAAAATCATATTGATCTGAATGGTACCAGCCGCTTCCGGTTGACGGGCAATCGACTCGACAGCCCCTTTAGCCAAAAGACCGATCCCAATACCAGCACCGATCACCGCCAAGCCGGCGCCGATCGCACCTGGGATCACCGTCCCACCACCAGCCTCTTGCGCCGAAGCAGTACCCGCCAAGACAACCATCAAACCCACGCCAAGGACGGCTGACCGAAGAACTGAAAACACGTTTGAAGTCTCCCGTGACCGGCGTTGCCGGTAAAAAAGTAACGAAATCTCTGTTCCAAAAAAAAGGGCGATCCCGCCTCGCCTGAGGCCCGCATCAGTGATGATGCATGGAACTCCCGATAAACAGGGCAGCCAAAAAGGTAAACACCGCCGCCTGCAAAAAGGCGACGAATAGCTCCAAAACACTCAACGCCGTCATCCCCAACACCGAGGCCCCCGCTAACGCCCCCCAGGCCCCGCTGTGCATCGCATAGGCATGGACCCCTACCGCCAACCCCATAATCCCGAGCAGAACCGCATGCCCTGCCACCATGTTGGCCAACAACCGCAAAGCCAAAATCGCGTGCTTGATGAAAAGCGAGGCGAATTCGATGACCCACAGCAGTGGAACCACCCAAAAGGCAAGGTACCAGGGGAGGCCGAGTTGAGGACAAACGTTTTTCAAATAACCCACCGGACCAAAGGCCTTCACTCCCATGAAGGTACCGACCAAAAAAACAATCGCGGCCAAGACACCGGTAGTGGCCAAGGCGGCTGTCGGCGACCCCAACCAAGGAACCATCCCGGCTAAATTCAAACCAAAAATGAAGACGAAGAAAGTCCACAAAAGCGGCATGAAGCGGTCAGCATCGTGCTCCCCCATCGCTGGTACCACCACCTGATTCCGCACGAACAGCAAGATCCCCTCGAGGGCATTCCATAACTTCCCCTTGGGCGGCTGACCGCTGGCGATACGCCGAGCGAGCCACAACAAAAGGGCGACCAGCAACAAAGCGACGACGAGCTGGATGATCATGAATTTCGAAATGCAGAAGCCCGACTGCGGCTCGTACGCATTCCGCAGCTCACCGAAGGGCTGAGGGATCAACACTTTGCCATCAAGCGATCGATTGTAAAAGGCGAGTTTCTCAGCCGACCAGTGCGCGCTGGGGACGTTCTCCAGGTAACCTCGGTAGAATTCCGGCGCTTGCACCGAAGCCTTGATGTCATCCCATCCCGCCTGAGCCTTCGGGTTTTCGAGCAAATCCAAGAACCACGCGTAGGGCTCGGCCACCCCCTTCTCGGCTAGGTAAGCCTTGACCGGATCCGCCGCCTGAGAAGCGGTCTTCTTGGCCCAAGCGCCGGCTCGACTACGGATGGCCGTCAGCTGCTGGTCAAGGAAGGCCTCCAACGGCCATCCCTCGTGCGAATGATGCTTGTGATCGGAATGCTTCCAGCTCTCCCATTGATGTTTCAAGGCATCGACCGAAGCTTCCGGAGCCCCGATCCCACGCAAGCCATCCAAAACCTTGTCGGCAGCGTAGCCTTGGTAGTCGTCATCCAACTTGACCAGCCACGCAGGGAGTTCGGCCGTCGATTGGGCATCGCTGCGCCACAGCATCTTCGGGACTTCGAAGTAGTAGCTATCTTTGATGTGGAGGATGATGTTGGACATGAGCTTGCGGGCCAGAAGGCAGCCGGGCGTAAACAATTGAAAGGCCGGATTCTAATAGCAGGAACGGAAAATAACAGCCCAGGAGGCAAAGGCTGAAAGAATTATGTTCGGGCCATTTTGTCGCAGCGCTCGCTACCAACGGAAAAAGCACTACCAGTGATCGCCAGCCGACGGTCAACAGCGGGAGGATCGCCGCGGACGGGCCAGCCGGTCGCCAACGCCGCAGCAAGAGGGGCGGCAGGCTGGCGACCAAGCAGATCGTCACCGAGAGGTAGGTCCAGGTCCACCAGCCAGCCTGCTTGTCGCGCAGGCTGAGCCCCGCCCCGACAGCCAGGCAAAGGGCGGCGACCGCCAGGGTGATAAAAATCTCGGTACGAAGTTTCATGCCGGCAGCACCTTTCGCGACGTCGAGCCCAACGAGGCACGTCGAACCAACGACGACCCAATGAAAGCTTAGGCTGGCCGTGGTCAGGCAGGCAGAACGCGAGCTGGCCTTATGGTAAACTCTCGAAGCGTTCGGGGAATAAGCCCCCTGCCCTTCCTACATTCCGTCCTCGGCCGATCCGTCTCGGGAGCTGATGCCTTATGCTCAACCTTTTGACCGGCATACCAACGCGTCCTCTTCGCCCACTCCGCTCCAATTCTTGGGTTTTTCCTCTGTTTTTCGGCTGGTGCGTAGCTGCGACGGTCGGTCTGGGGGAGACCTGGGAGCAATTTCGGGGGCCCAGCGGGACTGGAAGTATTGCCCCGCGGCCTTTGCCTACCGAGTGGAGTGAAACCAAAAATATCCGGTGGTTCACCCCTGTCCGCGGCTTGGGCTGGTCTTCGCCGGTTGTCGCCGACGATCGAGTTTTTTTGACCTCAGCCGTGTCCCAGTCCGCGCAGGATAAGGAACTGCAAGGGGCACAGCAGTTGCGGTTGATCGCCTTGGACGCGGAGCACGGGGGCATCCTGTTCGACCGCGAGCTTTTCGCGCAGGACGAGTCGGCCCCGGCGGTTCATGCCAAAAATTCGCACGCCAGCCCGACGCCGCTGTGGGACGGTGAACGGCTCTACGTACATTTCGGCCACCAGGGGACAGCGGCCGTCGATCGCGACGGTGAGCGGCTATGGGCCAATCGCGAGCATCGTTACCCACCGACGCACGGCAACGGCGGCTCGCCGATCCTGGTCGGCGATGCTTTGATCTTCACCTGTGATGGGGGGGATAGCCCTTACACGGTGGGGCTGCACAAGGCCGATGGCCGGGAACTTTGGCGTACTCCTCGGGCTATCGAAGCCAGCAAAAAATTTTCATTCTGCACCCCGACGCACATCGAGATCGACGGTCGGTCGCAAATTATCTCCGCCGGATCGGACATCGTTCAATCGCTCGACCCGGTCACTGGGCAGGTCCTGTGGTACGTCACCTATGATGGTTATTCGGTCGTCCCCAAGCCGCTCCTGCACGGCGGCTTGCTCTTCGTTTGCACCGGTTTCGGCCCAACCACGTTGCTGGCGATCGATCCGCGCGGGAGCGGCGATGTGACCGGGACCCACGTCCGCTGGAAATTCGCTGGGCAAAACGTCCCCAAAACCCCTTCCCTGATCGCCTATCAGGAGGTGATGATCCTGTGCAGCGACCGCGGGGTGGCTTCGGCGGTGAGCGTTTCCAGCGGCGAAGAGCTGTGGAAGGTACGGCTGGGAGGAAACTATTCCGCGTCGCCGTTGCTCAACGGGGATCGGCTTTACTTTCTGAGCGAGGAGGGGGAGACCAAAGTCTTTATGCTCGGGGCGACCGGGGCCGAGGAGCCGCGGGCAATTGCTAGCAGCCAGCTGCCAGGTCGGGCCTTCGCTTCCTTAGCCGTGATCGGTCGCGATTTGCTGCTGCGCACCGAATCAGGACTTTACCGATTAGGTCAGCCTTAGTTGGTCGCCGCTTCGACGGCCTCGGGCCGCATTGGTCTAGGAATCGTCGGCCGTTTTTGATATTTCCCCTGGCGACGACCTTCTACGGGTGAAATCGCTATGGATCTGAACTTGCCTCCGGCTGCTCCAACCTCGACCAAGCTAGTCTCGGCCGCTTTGCTGTGGTGCGGCTTGGCGCTCGGCACCGGTTGCCAGAATGGTCCAGTGCTGGGACGGATGAAGCAGTTCCAGTTGGAGAACGAGCGGTTGCTGAGCGAGTTTCGTTCCCAGCGTCGGGAAGTCGAGCAACTGCGGGCTGACCGCGACCGCTTACTCCAACAACAAGCCGAGACGGAAAAGCTGGCGGCCAAGCTCCAGTCTCAGCTGAATGGTCGGCAAGCATCGCTCGAACCTGCGGCGCCTATGGCCGACCGCAGGCCCACTTATCCGGATCCGCCCCGGTTGGCCCAGGGTGCCCGCCCCTCCCCGGGAGGTCGCCCGACTCCCTTCCCTGCCGGAGGCGATCGGGCAAGGGCTTCGGGAACCAGTGCGGCGACGGGCGAGTCGCTGCAGTGGCGGCCTATCCGTAAGCCATAGGCTAGGCTGGGTAAGCCTCCGTCTTCTCCCGTCCCCACCAGGTTTCAGAATGATGGGTTTGGTTTCCGACTCGTAGGTTGCCGAACGCGCCGATCATAGAAACGCGTGCGAGTCTGCGCAAGACCCGTATCCGGCGGCAGCCTGGACCGAATCCGCGAGGGAATGCAGGACCAGATGATCCTTCTTCAGACATCGATCTCGCTGGCCTCTTCCGCTCGCTCCATGATAAAGCGGAACCGGGCCGAGGCATCGCGTCCCATCAAGTCGCTCATGATCCGATCGGTCTCCAGGTGATCGTCGATCTCCACTCGGAGCAAACGGCGGGTGGTTGGATTGAGGGTCGTCTCCCAAAGGACCTTGGGCATCATCTCCCCCAAGCCCTTGAAGCGGGTGATCTCGGGCTTCATCCGACGATCGTGCTCGGCCAAGATCCGCATTCGATCCGCATCGTCTGCTGCCCAGTAGGTCTCTTTGCCGAGATCGATGCGATAGAGCGGCGGGACGGCGATGAAGATCCGCCCATCATTGATCAGCGGTTGCATGTGACGATAGAAAAAGGTAAGCAGCAAGGTGGTGATGTGATGCCCATCGGAATCGGCATCCGCCAGCAAAATGATGCGTTCGTACCTCAGGCGAGTGATATCGATCTCTTTCCCGATCCCGCATCCCAGGGCGGTGACGACATCCTGAATTTCCTTGTTTTCCAAGACCTTGGACAGGGCGACCGATTCGGTATTCAAGACTTTTCCCCGAAGCGGCAGGATAGCCTGATAATTCCGATCGCGTCCCTGCTTGGCGCTTCCGCCGGCCGAGTCCCCTTCGACGATGAATAATTCCGACTTGGCTCGGCCGGCTTGCAAACAGTCGCTCAACTTACCCGGCAGCATGGCCCGGGAAGTGCTGGTCTTGCGCGAAATCGATTCGGAAGCCGCTCTCGAAGCCGCCCGGGCTCGGGCAGAAGCGATGATGCGGGCGACGATGGCTTCGGCGACGCTGCGATTGCTGTTCAACCACTGCTCCAAGGCCGCCCGGATGGCGGTGTCGACCGTGGCTTGAACTTCGGGATTGTTGAGTCGGTCTTTGGTCTGCCCTTGAAATTGCGGATCGCCGATGAAGACCGACAGGATGGCAACCAAACCTTCACGGATATCTTCATGGCCGATCTTGACCCCGCGCGGGATCAGGTTGTGGGTCTCGAAGTAATTGCGGACCGCTTTGCCCAAACCCGAGCGAAACCCGTTTTCGTGGGTACCGCCGCTGCCGGTGGGAATCCCATTGCAGTAGGAACGCACGTGCTCATCGGTCGACTCGGTCCACTGCAGCGCAATTTCCAAGCGTTCATCGCCGTCCTTGCGCAACGTAAAAGGGGACTCGTGGATGGGGCGGGCCGCCCGCTGTTGCAGGACCTTGCTGAGGTAGTCGACGATCCCTTGCTCATGATGAAAATTGTCTTTGCGGCCGGTGGTTTCATCGACGAAGCAGACCCGCACGCCGCGGTGTAGATAGCTGGTGGTCTCCAATCGCTGACGAATGGTTTCGGCGTCGAATTCGGTTTTGGGGAAGATGATGGGGTCCGGGGTAAAGGTAATGGTCGTCCCCGTTCCGCGAACGCTCGCCGTGGCTTTCTGTAATTTGGTGGTGGCTTTACCCTGCGAGAACTCCATCTTGTACTGAGCACCATCGCGGCGGACGATGGCGATCAACTCCTTCGATAAAGCGTTGACGGCCGAGGCCCCTACGCCATGCAGACCACCGGAGGTCTTGTAGTTCTTCCCCTCGAATTTGCCACCGGCGTGCAGGACAGTCAACACTACCTCCAAGGCGCTCTTGCCGGTCTTGGGGTGCTTATCGACCGGAATCCCGCGCCCGTTATCGGCGACGGTGATGGTCCGTCCATTTTTGTGCAGGGTGACGGTGATCTCGCTGGCATGGCCATTCATGGCCTCATCCACCGAGTTGTCGAGAATCTCCCAGACCAGATGATGTAGTCCAGCGGAGCCAACACCGCCGATGTACATCCCCGGTCGCTTGCGGACCGGTTCCAAGCCTTCCAGGGCGACGATATCTGAAGCGGTATAGGATTGGGAAGCGGTGCTCATCCTTCATCTTCCTCGGTTTCCAGCGGGGTAGGGGAGTGGGGGAGTTCGCTGACAATCGCGGCGATCCGGCCATTCTTCTGGATCTCCGTCCCGCGACCACCGCGCGTCGTCACTCGATATTTAGCGGTGGAGATCGTCTTGCGGGCCCCGCGGTTGGTTTCGACCACCAACAGATCCCGATCGCCGGTGGATGCCTTGAATCCCAACAGCCGATCGGTCTTGGCTAATTTGATCAAGGTGACCCCTTTCCCAGCTCCCGACAGGTAATTGACCTCCTCGGCCGGGCAGATCATCGCGCGGCAGTCGGCGCTGATAGCCAAGATCGTTTCACTTCCATCGATCGCCACTACCTCCACCACCGAATGCTCGGGCGCGACCCGAGCGAAGCGACGGCCGCTACGGGTGGAGGGTTCGGCCAAAGCCGCCAGCCCGAAACGAAGGGCGAAACCATTGCTGGTGGCGGCCAGGGCATGGACCGCCGGGCAGTAGTTCGGACGCTTGGGATCCTCGGCGATATCGCCGATGACACGGGGGTCGAGCGATAGGGCGGCCACCATCCGCTCGCCATCCTTCATCTTAAAGAGTTTCTGCACCGGCTCACCATAACCGGTGGAGGCCGGGATATCGACGAGCCGGGTGGTGTAGCAGACCCCGAGGGACGAGAAAAAGGCTACGGTGGCCCGCGTCGAGCCCGCCAACACCGCCAGCACGGCGTCCCCTTCCCGCAGCCGACTCTTGGAGGGATCGGCGATCGCTTTTTGCCGTTTGACCCAGCCATCCTTGGTCAGCAGGATATGGCAATCCTCCGCCACGATGAAATCCTCTTCGGAAAACTCCGGCTCGGCCTCGGCCGTCACGATCTCGGTCTTTCGTGGTCCATCCTTGGTTTTGCTATAGGCTGCGATCAAACCTTCGATCTCCTCGCGGACGATCCGCCACCGCCCCGATTGGTTGGTGTCTTCGGTACTTTCCTTGAGTAACCGCTGAATCTCTCGCGCGCGCTTTTGCTTGGCCTTGAGTTCGTCTTGGATCAGATTGATTTCCAACCGCGCTAGCCGATACAGTTTCAATTCCAGGATGGCGTCGGTTTGCTCTTCATCCAAGCCACCCTTGGCTGCGGGAAAACGCTGCATGATCTTTTCCGCCGCGTCGGCTTTGCCATCGGACCGGCGGATGATTCGGATGATTTCATCCAGCGCATCAAAGATCAGGACGAAACCTTCCAGGATATGGATCCGTTGCAGCAGTCCCGCCAATTCGTGTTCAAGACGCCGAGTGACCACTTCGAGCCGAAAACGGAGGAAGAACCAGAGGATCTCCTTGAGCCCCAGCCGATCGGGAGCGCTGACCTCCGGGTTTTCCGTCGGCACCAGACAGGTCATGTTGACCCCGAAATTGGTTTGCAACGGCGTGTGCTTGTAAAGGTAAGCCAAGACCTTGGCCTCATCGGCGTCTTTGCGGAGATGAAGGTCGATGCGGATATCGTCGGTCGAGACGTCGCGGACATCTTCGATCAGGGGCATTTTGCTGCTGAGCACAATTTCAGCGATGCGCTCGACCAGGCTGGCTTTATTGACTCCGTAAGGGATCGAGGTGATGTGCAGCAACTTGCCATTCTTCGTCTCTCCACCTGCCTCGGTCTTGCCGCGGATCTTCAACGTCCCTTGACCCGATCGGTAGATTTCCCGCAACTCTTCCTTGGTGTTGACGACCTGCCCGCCGGTGGGAAAGTCGGGCCCCTGGACGGCATCGTTGGCCACCAGTTGGTATTCTTTGATTTCCGGGTCGGCCAATAACTTCAGCAAGGCTCGGCACACTTCGCCCAGGTTATGCGGAGGGATATTGGTCGCCATCCCGACCGCAATCCCGGTGGCTCCATTGACCAGCAGGTTCGGAACACGACTGGGTAGGACAACCGGTTCCTGGCGACTCCCGTCGTAGTTAGCTTTGAAGGGGACGGTGCTGCTGCTCAAGTCCTTCAAGATATCGGCAGCTAAGGCCGACATCCGGCATTCGGTATAACGCATGGCGGCCGCGTTATCGCCATCGATCGAACCGAAGTTGCCGCTACCATCGACCAACGGCATCCGCAGCGAGAAAGGCTGAGCCATCCGCACCAGGGCATCGTAGATGGCCGTGTCGCCGTGCGGATGATAGTTCCCCATCACATCCCCGACCACCTTCGCGCATTTGCGGTGCTTGGCGGTAAAATCCAAGCCTTGCTGGTCCATGGTGTACAGGATACGACGCTGGACCGGCTTTAAGCCATCGCGAACATCGGGCAAGGCTCGGCTGGTGATCACCGACAGCGAATAGTTGAGGTAGCGAGCCTGGGCGGCATCGCGCAACGGGACCGGCGAGGGCTCCTCCGCCTCCTCGTTGCCACCTCGTGATTTCCCTCGCTTGACCATCGGCTTCTCTCCTCCATGCTCTACGGCCGCCTACCTGTCAGCCGACACCCCGTCCTTGAGCTCGCTGCCCCTCAAGCCATGGGGTAGCAAAAGAACGTGCGCGGTTGGGCTGCGACTGGCTGTCAACAACTCGATGCATCGGCAAGTTAAACTATTGCCGAGCCAAGGTCCAGAGTCCCCGAACCCAGCGCAGCCAACGCTGCGAAGACGCGAACGCAAGCAGACGTTGGCTGTTCATCGCCTCGCCGAATCCGCCCCGACCTCAGGGGCCAAAGCGACGACGGTAATCCAAAGGCGTAATCCCGGTGGAGGCCTTGAATTGCCGGGTGAAGTGGCTTTGATCATAGAACCCGCATTGGACCGCGATATTCGTCAGCGATTGATTGCTGGTTTCCAGCAAATGGCGGGCGACCCCCACCCGGACTTCGCGGATGTACTGGACCGGCGTGATGCCGAAGAGCCGACCGAATTCGCGCTGCAGCTGACTGACCGACAGCTGCACCAGCTCGGCCAACTCGCCGACTTCGATCGCCCGACTGAAATTGCCGGTGACATACTCGACGACCTTCAATAACCGGCTATATCCGGTCGGCGCGTTCCCGGACTGCTCGTAAGGTCGCTTGACCCCCGCCAAGGCCGCCACCTGCCCCCCCTGATCGAACAAGGGAATCTTGTTGCAAAGATACCAATGGGGAACCCCAGTTTTTCCCGGAACGAGCCAGACTTGATTGGTCAAAGGCCTAGCCGATTCCACCACCCGGCGATCCTCTTCGACATACTGGGCGGCGACCGCCGGTGGAAAAAAGTCGAAATCGTTCTTCCCCACTACCTCGCGGACCGATTTGGCCCCCATCACTTCGCATGCCACCCGATTCGCGTGGATATACCTCCCCTCCCGATCTTTCATGTACATGTAGATCTCCGGCAGGAACTCGAAAAGCCCAAGCACTGCCAGGGGATTGGCCAGCCCCTCGAAGGCTGGAACAGGTGGGTTTTGCAAGCTGGCCGCGTTCAACTCCATCCCGACCATCATAGCGGTCTGCCGCAAAACCCCACAAGGAGCCCCGGCTTCGCAGCCGAGCTCGAAGAAACCGTTGGCTTCGGCGAAGATCATCACGGCGAAGGCTTGATCCGGTCCGCCGAGCCTCCCTCCTCAACGATGCCGCCAGCGAGGCGGCGAGCCCCGCTCCCGTCATGGTCGCCGAAAGCCCCGAGCCTCCTCGCACGCGGCTCGTTCGGGGAGCGAAAATTTCAGGGAAAATTTCGAGGGGCAGAGGGCGGATACGGCTTGGCCGATTTTTAACCCAAACCTCGCAAAATCCACCACTTACGATCACAAATATCCAGTAGTACGACGGTGGCGCGCCCCTGGGCGACTGCGCCGAAATAACCAGCCCGCCACGACTTAAGTCGTCAGGCCGGCGAAAATTTGACATCCGCCAGCGAGGTGTTTACAGTACTCCCCCTACGCGACGGCTAGTGCTGGCTTTTGAGAAAATCACTATAGGTAGTAGCTGTCGACGTTTGGTATGAACTAAACGCGCCCTGCATGACGATAGGTGCGCTGCTAGGAGTTAGTTCGCCTGAGGAATCTCGTTTGGGTACGAAACCCTTGAGTGAACATGATGGATATATGTATACTAGTCGGCTGAGGCATTCTTGGGAGGGCCGCTCGGCAACCAACTCAGTCTTCTGAATTCCCTAATGACGTTTGAAGGAGTCGATGACGCTATGGCAACAGTGGAAATGGAACGCGAGCGACGCACGCGGAGCAGGACGACGTTGGAGGCTCGCGGGAACCGAGCTGGCTTGAAGGTCGAGCCCCGCTTTTGCCCGGCCGACGTGGCCGATCCGTTCGATACGGTCCAGTGGGAGAAGCGCAAAGCAGCCATCAAAGACGAGAACGGCAAGGTCCTGTTCGAGCAGACCGATTGCGAGATTCCTTCGAGTTGGTCGCAGTTGGCGACCAACGTGGTCGTCAGCAAGTATTTTTACGGCGATCCTACCAAGCCCGAGCGTGAAAAGAGTGTGCGGCAACTGATTCATCGCGTCTCCCGTACCATCGCTGACTGGGGGGTTGCCGATGGCTATTTCGACACTCCGGCCGATGGTGAGCGTTTTTATCGCGATCTCACCTGGCTCTGCCTGCACCAGTGCGGTTCCTTCAACTCGCCGGTCTGGTTTAACGTCGGGTTGTTCAATCAATACGGGGTCAAGGGAACGAAGTGCAACTGGCACTACAACGTCGCCAAAGGTTGTGTCGAGCAACCGGAGAATCCCTACGAGTACCCGCAAGGCTCGGCCTGCTTCATCCAGAGCTGTGAAGATAACATGGAAGACATCATGCGGCTGGCTACCAGCGAAGCGATGCTTTTCAAGTTCGGTTCGGGGACGGGGACCGATTTGTCGATGATCCGTAGCAGCCGCGAGAAACTATCCGGGGGAGGAAAACCCAGCGGACCTTTGTCGTTCATGCGGGTCTATGACCAGATTGCCGCCGTGGTCAAGTCGGGGGGGAAGACGCGCCGGGCAGCCAAGATGCAATCGCTCAAGGTTTGGCATCCGGACATTATGGAATTCATCGAGTGCAAGTGGCGGGAAGAGCAGAAAGCCCACGCGTTGATCCGCGAAGGGTACGAGTCGAACTTCAACGGGGAAGCGTATTCCTCGGTGATGTTTCAAAACGCCAACCTGTCGGTGCGGATGACCGACGAGTTCATGGAGGCTGTCAAGCAGAATAAGGCTTGGAAGACTCGCTGGATCAGCGACAAATGCGAAGCGGAACCGCCGACCTATGAGGCGCGGGCGATCCTCAATCGGATGGCGGATTGCGCCTGGCATTGTGGCGATCCCGGTGTCCAGTACGACACGACCATCAACAAGTGGCATACCTGCCCCAACAGCGGCCGGATCAACGCTAGCAACCCTTGCTCGGAATACATGTTCCTCGACGACACGGCCTGCAACCTGGCGTCGATCAACCTGATGAAGTTCCGCAAGGAAGATGGGGCGTTCGACGTGGCAGGGTTCGTGGCTGCCTGCCGGATCTTCTTCATCGCCCAGGAGATCCTGGTCGATCACGCCAGCTACCCGACCGATCGAATCGCCCTCAACAGTCATCTCTTCCGGCCGCTGGGCTTGGGTTACTCCAACCTCGGTTCGTTGGCCATGACCTCCGGCTTGGCCTATGACTCGGCGGCTGCTCAAGGGATGTGCGGATCGATCACCGCCTTGCTTCACGGGGCAGCTAACCTGACCAGCGCCGAAATGGCGGGGGTGGTTGGCTCGTTCGCTGAATTCGAAGTCAACCGCGAAGAGATGATGCGAGTCATGCAAATGCATCGCAATGCCGTCGAGCAGATCGATCAGGCGGGGCCGGCGTATCTCAAGGATGCGGCCAGGGTCATCTGGGACAAGGTCCTCGATAGCGGTCGGCAGCATGGTTTCCGCAATGCCCAGGCGACTGTCCTGGCCCCGACCGGCACCATCAGTTTCATGATGGATTGCGATACGACCGGGATCGAACCAGATATTGCCTTGGTCAAGTACAAGCAGTTGGCGGGTGGCGGGATGATTAAAATCATCAACCGCAGTGTCGCCTCTGGGCTGAAGACTTTGGGATATGATGATGCCCAGTCGCAGCGGATCGTCGATTACATCCAGGAGCATGATACGATCGAAGGGGCCGAGGATTTGAAGCCTGAGCATTTGGCGGTCTTCGATTGCGCCTTCAAACCGGCCAAGGGGGTGCGAAGTATCGATTGGCGAGCGCATTGTAAGATGATGGCGGCCGCCCAACCTTTCCTCTCGGGGGCTATCAGCAAGACGGTGAATATGCCGGCTGAGACTACGGTGCAGGATATCGCCGAAGCCTACTACTGGGGTTGGGAATTGGGGCTCAAGGCGATCGCCATCTACCGCGACGGTTCGAAGCAATCCCAACCGCTGAACACCAAGAGCGAGGGGCAAAAGGAAAAAGAGAAGGAGCGGGTTGAGGAAAAGATTGTCTACAAACCTCGCCGCGAACGGTTGCCGGATACGCGTCACTCGCTAACGCACAAGTTCAATATCGCCGGACATGAAGGATACTTGAGCGTTGGCCTGTATCCGGATGGACGGCCCGGCGAGCTGTTCATCACCATGGCCAAGGAAGGGAGCACCATCGGCGGTTTGATGGATAGCTTTGGTACCGCGATTTCCATCTCGCTGCAGTACGGTGTTCCTTTGGAGGAACTGGTGAAGAAATTCAGCCATACCCGCTTCGAGCCGATGGGGCATACGACCAATCCCGAAATTCGTATCGCCAAGAGTGTGGTCGACTACATCTTCCGCTGGTTGGGTCAAACCTTCCTCCCCTCAGAGAACACGGGCTACGGCGAGGAGTCGAGCCAGGGTGATACCAAGGTGGGATCGAAAGGATCGGTCGCCTCGCCCAATGGTCTGTCGAAGACTCCGGTCAATGGGAACGGCGCGCTGATTACAGAAGCTCCTACCACTCGGGCGCATTTCAGCGCCGGAGGCAGTGACGGGACGCGGGCAACCGCCGCCAGTACTCGCGTCGTCAGCGGCTTCGCTACCATCGCGGCCAAGAAGGCTACGATTTCCGAGCATCAGGTGGCCAGCTTCCAGTCAGATGGGCCGGCCTGCGACAATTGCGGGGCAATCACCGTTCGCTCAGGGAATTGCTACCTTTGCTACCACTGCGGGAATAGCCTCGGCTGCAGCTAAGCTAGCCACTCAAGTCCCCCTCCCCGGTTCCATGGAACCGGGTGGAGGTTAACGGGTCCATCCAACCGCGAGGCATGCGATCAAGCATGCCTCGCTCGCTTATCGGCTGTTGCCGGTGACCGCAAGCCGCTGGGGAAACCGGCGTCGCGATACCGGAATCGGCCAGACCCGCTTATCGATCCTCGCGACCATCGGCCGTGGGGCAATCGCCTGAGGGGACGCGTTGGGGAGCTACTGCGAGGAATAACCTCCAGCCTTACCGGATTCCAATCAACTACCCGCCGGGGGCGTTGAGATGATCGATCTCGCTCGATAGCGATCCACGTCGGATCTACCGGCGATTTGTACCCTAGGTGAATCGACGCTACAACGCGAGTTCACTCGCTGCCTCGATCCTCCGGAGCTCGGCGTCGCGGCAGCACTTCCCACGCTTCGCCGAAGAAGTCGGCCGCTACGACTTTGCCGGCCGATTCGTTGTTCGGGGGGGCGGTGATATCCAGGATCGCCCAATCGGGGAGTTTCGGGTTCTGCAGAGAGTTGGTCCGATCGTGGGCTTCGCGAAAGGTCAGCCCTGAATTGACCACCAGGTAACGCTGCGGGTGCATCGGATTCGGCAGGACAAAAACCGGGACATGGCTGGATGCCGACGCGCTCTGTTCACCGAAGCGGATAGTTTGCTGGTTCCACTCGATGGGCTTCGGCCAGTCTGCATGCGACGTTGCTCGGGCCAGGAGGGAGTTGGTCTGGGGCGTGCCCCACAGGACGAGGTGATGATTTTTCATGTCATCAGCCGTAATTTCCTTGGCCGATTTCACCGGCACATCCCCGCGCATCAGCGAAGGCCAGCGAGTCAGGAACCGCGATGCTTCTTCGGTCACCCAACGGTCGATGGCGTTGTCGGCGGTGGGGAGATCGGGCAAGACGACCACGAACGAAGAACGGAAAGCATCATCGATCGGCCCTTGTAAACCGGGTCGCTTTTCCCAGGTGCCGCTGCCGCCAGCGTTCGAGTCGTCCGAACCGAGCCACCGCCAGCCGCCAGTCGCCAGCGGTTGCAATTGGGCTGGTCGGCCATCGATGGTCAGTCGCGGTCGGTCGGGCAAATGAATGGCGAGCGAGCGAACGTTTTTGGTCGACAATCGTAGCTCATGGCTGGCGGGATTCCATTGGGCATCGACGCGAGCGTCCTCCCACTGCCGCTCCATCCCGGTGATTTGCAGCCAATGCAATCGGCTGTAGGCCAAGGTGCGGGTTTGCAGGGATAGTTTGGTGGGCATCGCCGGTCGCCCCTGCGCCACGGCTTGCTCGATCGTTCTTTGGACTTCCTTGATCACCTCGGGGTGGTACTTGTGCCCCATCTCGGGCCCGATCAGATGGGGTGGCTGCAGCCCTTCCACGGCCAATACTTCCATCATGTATTCGGCCGCATCGCGCTGCGCATCGTTCTCACCCGAATAGGCGATCAAGGGAACGTTCAGGAAATTCCGGGCATACTTCGGCACGTCATAAACTCCCCACAGTTTCTGCTCATACCAGGGCGGCAGCTTGTCGGGGGTGAGTTTCTGATAGCGTTGTACATCGACGAAGCCAGCGCCGGCATGCACGCAAGCCCATTGGTCGGCAAAATGAGCACCGAGATGCCAAGCCCCAGCCCCACCCATGCTGAAGCCCGCCAAGGCGATCCGCTGGCTATCGACGTGAAAACGAGCGATGGCATCGTCCCTCGCCTCGAAGACGTCGGTTTCCCCAGCGCTTTTCCAGCCATTGCAGTAGCGGCCAAAGGGATGGATCACCAAAGTCTTGAGCGGTTGGAACTGACCGGGTTTCTTCTGATGCAGACGGTTATGGATAAAGTGCAGGTCGGTCGAGGTATCGCCGCGGCCATGCAACCATATCCACATCGGTACCGCTGGTTGGTCGCGGCCGACGACTAGGCCTTCCGGAATTTCGATCCCATAGGGCTGTGGCGAACCATCGATCTTCGAATAGAAACCGACGACGAGGGAACCGCTCCCCTCCAGCCACGGAAACCGCTCATTTTTCAAGCCTTCGATCCGCTTTTCGGCTTCGTCCAGCAGCCCTGCCGCTTTCCGAAAACTCTCCTCGGCCTTCTTGTCATACCATTCCTCATACTCGAGGGCATAGCGTACCGCTTTCAGAAAGATGTCCACGTCCGCCGCATAGCGATGCTGGCGGACTGAATCGAAGTCCGCCGAAACCTTATCCAAACGGGCCCGCAAGGCTTGAGTCTGCGCTACCTCCAACCTCACGCTGGCCTTGGGGGGCAAGGAGCCGCGAAAGGAAGCGGTGGCTCCGCTAGCGGTGAGTTGGGCATGGAGGCAAGGGGTTCCGCCGGAGAGGCTGACCGCCAAACCGCCGATAATCATCAGCCACGCGGGACGCCACACGCTGGGCCGAGATCGAGTAGGAGATGGCATCATAGAAAACCTTGAAAGCGAGCCAAAGAGAGGTTACAGCAATCCCTCGATTGTAATCCATCGGTAATCCATCGGGGCCCGTCCATGGTCCAGCTCGAGGTGGTCGGCGGACACGCTCTCCGCGGCGAAGCGTGCGTCCGAAGCGACCGCCGATTCCTCTAGCTCGACCCGATAGGCCTTGGCAAGGAACAGGCTTTCAGCAACCGGGCCGAAGGATATCCGAGGACAGATGGGAACAGAACATCGACTTCGACTACCCTGCCGTCGCTGGGCTTATCGGACAAAATCCTGGAGCTTACTGGGAGGATCGAGTTCCGGATAATCTCGCTCGGGCGTATGCTCCTGTTCGGCGATGGCTTGGAGCTGCGCAAGGATCTCCGGATGAGCGGTCGCTCGGTTGTCGGTTTCGCGGGGATCTTCGCCCAAGTGATACAACTCCCACTTGCTGGTTACCCGGGAGCGGATACCTTTCCAGTCTCCCATCCGGATGCACAAGGACGAGGACTTCTCAGCTGGATATTCCCAGTAGAAAAAAGGATGGAGGGTTTGTGTCCCTTGGCCGAGCAAAGTCGGGGCGAACGAAAGACCATCTACGGGAGTCTGGACGGTCGCGTTGGTGATCTCCGCCAGCGTGGGAAGGAGATCCCAAAAGGCGATCGGCAAGTTGCTGGTCGTGCCGGCCTTGATTTGGCCAGGCCAGCGGGCGATGAAGGGAACGCGGATACCTCCTTCATAAAAGGCTCCTTTACTGCCACGCAGCCCGGAAGTCCCGTCAAAGAAAGTTACCAGTTGATCCCACACGCCACCGCCTTGAGCCCCATTATCGGAAGTAAAAATGATCAAAGTGTCCTCATCGAGCTTCGCATCCTTCAAACTTTGAAGGATGTCGCCCACCGCGCGGTCCAAGCGGGTGACCATACCGGCGTAGGTGGCGTAACCGTGTTCGCTGCCGATATAACCGGGACGCTTGTCAGGCATGGCGACCACCGGGAATTGATCGCGGAAGGGGGCTTCGTCTTCGGCAGGAACCACTAGCTCCACATGCGGGATGATGTAGGGGAGGTAAGCAAAGAAGGGGCGATCACGCGCTTGTCGGATGAACTCCAAGGCTTGGCTATGCTGCAGATCAAAGATGTAGGTGCCGCGTTTCCCTCCTTCATTCTCCGGCAAGGGGTAACGTTCCAGATTGTTCCAGATCCAATACGGGTAGAAAAAATGAGCGTGATGCTGCGAATACTGGCCGAACCACCGATCAAAACCTTGCTGCGTCGCCACCCCCGGTGTGCCTTCCAGCCCAAGCCCCCATTTGCCGAAGCCACCGGTCTCATAGCCTTGCTGCCTGAGTATTTCGGCGAGGGTGATATCCTGGTCGTATAGATAGCGATTCTTCCCATTGGCCCGAACGGGGGTGTGGCCGGTATGCAAACCGGTCATCAACGTCGAACGCGAAGGGGCACAGACGTGGGAGCCGCTATAAGCCGTGGTAAAACGCATCCCTTCCTCTGCCAACCGGTCGAGATGCGGTGTCCGATACTTCTTCTGACCGTAGCAGCTCAGCCCGCCCACCCCCAGATCATCGGCCAGGATAAGGATGATGTTAGGTTGACTCGGAACGATAGCCAGAGCCATCAGGCCAGGGATGGCCAGCGACAGTCCCAATCCGAGAGAGAAGAGCCAACGCACAGTCATGAGGCCACCAGGGGGTTCCAAGGTTTTTCGGGGATGATCAAAAATGAAGGATGGGTTCGTTTGGCCGTCGAGGGTTGGTATCGGCTGTCGCGACACCCTGGGCCTGACGCTGAAACTTGTCGAGCGCCTGGCTAGCCTGACGACGATGAATTGCGATGGTTTGAACGGGGAGGTTGACCATCGTTCACCAATCTTGGAATGTTGGCTAGGCCAAGCTGGTAGGGACGGCCGCGGCCGAAAGAGCTTGAAAAGATCTTTCCGCTGCCTCCCCAGGGGCTTGCTCCAGCCAAGCCTATTTTCAACGCGGTACCCCTAGTCGGCCGCCTGTTTCTTTTTCTTGGCTTTGCCGGCTTTACCTTTTTGGTCCGGTTGCTTGGGCGGGATCACCTTATCCCAAGGTTCGACATTCGCGCGTTGCGCATAAGCTTCCCACATCGCGGTCAACTGGGCGACTCGCGCTGGTTGCTCGCGGCTCAAGTCATGTTGCTCGGAACGATCCAGGGCGATGTTGTAGAGCTCCCACG
>JBILTQ010000236.1:0-8504 GCA_044371435.1 Pirellulaceae bacterium
TGAGGCTTGCGTTCGCCACCGACAACCAATCGCCGTTGGCCTGCAGTTGCGACCAACTGAGCGGGGTCGGGTGGGAGCTGCCCCAGGGATTGCGGAGGGTAAAGCGATCGCTGGCGGCATCGTAGCCAGCGAGGACGTAGGCATGGCCGCCGACCAGGCCGCCGGCGGTGGCGCTGCCTTTGGTCCCCACGGTCACCGCCCTGCCGCTGGTAAGCGATTGGACCACGGTGTTCTTAGCGGCGTTGGCCAGCACGTAGTCGGTACTGTTGGAACCGAGGACCTGAGCCGCCACGATCCCCATCCAGCCCCCTTCGATAGCGGCATACCGGTTGGTTCCATCGCGACCGGCCTTGCCGGTCTCGTTCCATTGGGCGTAGGCTTTCTCCGCCAGGGCGATCCACAGCGAGGCATTCGGATCGTTGGCTCGGGTGCCGGAGCCGGAATACGCCAAGATGCCGGAAGCGTAGGTGGGAAGCCGGCGATCGACGGTTACATAATCAGCCACCCCGCCAGCATTGCGGAAGCCGGTGTTGATCGAACCATCGCTGTTGTAGGCGTAGCCGGTCTGGCCGCCGAAGAAACGAACGGTAAAGGTGCCGTCCCCGTTATCGACGAACAGGTTGCGGACGGAGTTGGGAACGCGATCAGCCAGGGCGCCGAGGGTGGCGATGAAGTAGCAATCGCCAAGGGCCCCTTGCTTCATCTGGTTGCTCGAGGGGGTGCCTTGGAAGAGTTGGCCGGTCGTGTATTGGTAGGTAAGCGACGGCATGGTGAGGGTCGGGGCGTCCGCACCCAGGAACCATTTATCGATCAAATTATTGAGGTGCGTCGCGCTGCTGCCCGCCACCAGGTCGCCCGCCACCGCGCCCCGATAGAGCCGATTGGCAGGATTGGCGAAGACCAGGTTGCTGGTCAAGCCGCGGACGTAGTCGGCGATGCCATAGCTGGAAGCGCGGGTGACCATCAAGCGGAAATCGCTCAGCTCGCTGGCGTCGAGCCGGCCATCCTGGCCAGCGCTGCGCAGGATACTGATCATCTCATTGCGGTTGATCGAACCATCGGCATAGAACGTCGAGACCAACTGCGCTATGTTGCCATTCTGCAGGGTGGGGGCTGGACCAGGCGTTGGAGTCGGGCTTGGTGTCGGTGTTGGAAGAGCTACCAAGGGGGCGGCAACCTTTGCCCGCGCTACCGCCACGATATGGCCACTGCGAACGGAGATGGTAGCGTTGGCCGCGGCGTTGGGGGCTCGAAACAATCCCGAGCTGCTGACGCTGCCGAGGCTGGAGGTCCAGGTGAAGGTCGGCTGCACCTTCATCACCTGCTGGAATTGATCCAACGCCTGGGCCGAGTACTGAAAGCTTTGTCCGGCTTGCAAGCTGGCGTTGGTGGAATTCAAGCGGATGCTGGTCATGACCGGAGCGACTTGGATGCGCAGCGAGCTGCTGGTGGCGAGCCCCTGGCGATCGCTGATGGTAACGCGGACGTCGTAGGTTCCTGCCTGGGAAAAGGTCAGCACCGTATTCTTGGCAGCATTCGACTGGTTGACCGAAAAGGTCGCGGTGGCGTTGGGGGTTGGACTGCTGACCGACCAGCGATAGGTGAGCAGGCTTTCGCTGGCATCGTCGCGTCCCAAGACCGACAAGGCAGCGCTGCGCAATATCGGTTGATTGCTACTGCTGAAGAAGATCGGGGTCGCCACCCTCGGGGCTGCGTTGCGATAGTTGTTCGGAGTCGGCTGGGAAGCCAACGCGCTGACGTCTGGCGGGGCGAGCAAGCTTTCGAGCGAAGTTGTCGCCTGGTCGATGGCGAACAGCAGGCGGGCTTCCAACGACTCCAATCCCAATCGGGTTTTGGCTCGGTAGCGGCGGCGTGGTTGGTTCAGGGGATAGCTCATAGGAAGATCGAATTTAGGGAGTATACGGTCGTTTTCGTTGGTCGCCATCAGCGATCGGCGATGGTCGAGGCGCCATCTGAACCCTAAGGTACGTTCCGTCGGGTAGCAAAGTTTTCTCCGAGGAAAACCAAGGAAAGCCGATATTGTCGATTTTTAGCAACGGCCTTCGGGTCGCCCGTGTTGCCCTCGAACCACAGCTTAGGCCGACAGGTGCTTTCTCTGCATCATCGAGTCGGCGATGCGGCGGTGAATCGCATGTGTTGCGTTTTGCCATCAGCAACGCGGCACCGTCCAACCGCTGGTTGATTGCCTGCTGGCAAGCGGTGGTGTAGCATGCGGAGCCTGGGACGGTAGCAAAATCGAACTGCCGTCGGCAAGATCAACCGCTATCCATGAAAGCCTCGCCCGCCATGCCCTCTCCGCTTGTTGTCCGCTCGGCCGTGCTCTGTTCCTTATTCCTTGCCTGGGGCAACGCGTGGTTTGGCCCGACCTGTCGAGCCGAGGAAGCTCGTCGGCTAGTGCTGGCGGATTCGTCGAAGAAGCGGATCGCGATCGTCGGGGAGCAAGGGAGCATGGAATGGGAGATGAAGATCGGCCCGCTCCACGACCTGCACCTCTTGCCCAACGGCCACATCCTGATGCAGGAAGGGTGGACCAAGATCGTGGAAGTCGATCCGGCGACCAAAGAGGTGGTGTGGAGCTACGACGCTGGCAAGGGTCACGGGAACGAAGGACGCCGCATCGAAGTGCACGCCTTCCAACGGCTTCCCGATGGGAAGACGATGATCGCGGAAAGCGGGAGCAGCCGCATCCTCGAGATCGATCCACAGGGAAACGTGACCCATGAAGTGAAGCTGCAGGTGAAGCAACCGCATCCGCACCGCGACACGCGGTTGGTGAGGCAGTTGGACAACGGCCATTACCTCGTCTGCCACGAAGGGGATGGACGTGTCTGCGAGTACGATAGGGCGGGGAAGGTGGTCTGGGACTACGACGTTCCCTTGTTTGGTAAAAGCCCTGCCAACGGCCACGGTCCCGAAGGCTTTGGTAATCAATGCTTCGCCGCCCTGCGTTTAGCCAATGGGAACACGCTGATCAGCACCGGCAACGGCCATCGAGTCTTGGAAGTAACCCCGGCCCGTGAGATCGCCTGGTCGTTGGGGGCCGAGGACCTGCCGGGGATCACCCTGGCTTGGATCACTACCCTCCAAGTCCTCCCGTCGGGAAATATCGTGCTCGGCAATTGCCACGCGGGCGAGGGTCAACCGCAGATCATCGAAATCACCCGCGACAAGAAAGTGGTCTGGAAGTTTCACGATTTCGAACGGTTTGGCAATTCGCTGACCAATTCCCAAGTCCTATCGGTCAACGGGGCATCGATCACCAGCGCCTTGGGGCGGGATCGTTGAGCTTGATTGTTCGATAGCTATCCTGCGACTAGCCTTCGGCACAGCCCGGTTGCGATCTTAGAGTATCCTTTGGAAGTTGCTCGCCTCGTGCGAGCTAACAAGCGATGCTGGATCGCAGATACGGTCAGTCGCTGATGGTCACCTTGTGGCTGATGGTCACCTTCCTGCGAACCTACCTCCAACCGTGGAGGCGCGACCTGTACCGTCCGACCGCAGATGCATGAACTCGTGTTGTGGAAGGCGGATAGATGACAACCGACCATGGAGGCTCGATCGTCAACGATCGATGGTTGGATGATCGGTGCCTTCAATGACAGGAGGAGGGTGGATAGGATAGGGGCTATGGACATTGAGCATTGCACGTTGGCCGAGGCCTTCGAACACTTCGGCTCCACTGCGGCTGGGCTCAGCCGTCGCCAGGCCTTGGCTCGCTTGGCCATGCAGCCTGCTCCCACCCGGCTGCCGCGATATCAACGCGATGCCTGGCTGCTGCTCAACCAATTCCGTAACCCGCTGGTCCTGCTGCTGCTGGTGGCAATGCTGATCTCACTGGGGCTGGGCGATCGGATGGACGCGGTCATCGTGCTGGTCGTGATCCTGATGAGTACCTTCCTGGGCTTTTGGCAGGAACGTCGCGCGGCTGATGCCTTGGCGGCGCTGTTGGCCCTGATCCGATCCCATGCGACAGTCCTGCGTGATGGGCAGCCGACCGAGGTCCCGGTCGATGAGGTTGTTCCCGGCGATGTGGTGCTGTTGCAAGCGGGCGATACCATTCCCGGCGACGGTTGGTTGCTCGAGGCCAAGGATCTTTTCGTCGATGAGTCTTCCCTGACCGGCGAAAGTTTTCCGGCTGAGAAAAAAATGGTCGAGGCAACCAGCGGGACGTCAGTAGACGCTGGTTGGCTCCAGCGAATCAGCGCAGTCTACCAGGGAACCCATGTAGTCAGCGGTACCGCCAAGGGGCTGATGGTCGCGACCGGGACGGGGACAAAGTTCGGCAAGATTGCGGCCAGCTTGCGCGGGAGGTCGCTCGAGTCGGAATTCGAACTCGGCTTGCGGCGCTTTGGCGAAGGCTTGGTCCGCGTCACCTTGGTGTTGGTGATCGCGATCTTCGCCCTGCATGTCTTTTATCATCGACCGGTATTGGATGCATTCCTGTTCGCCATGGCGTTGGCGGTCGGGATCACCCCGGAACTCTTGCCGGCTATCGTCAGCATTACCTTGGCTCGTGGGGCGCAGCGTCTAGCGGCGCAGCAAGTCATTGTCCGTCGCCTGGCGGCTATCGAAAACTTAGGCAGCATGAGCGTGTTGTGTTCGGACAAAACCGGGACCCTGACCGAAGGGACCGTCAAGCTGCTGGCGGCGGTCGATGCCGACGGTCAGCCAAGCGAGTTGGTGAAGCTTTACGCGGTGCTCAACGCTACTTTCGAGAGCGGCTTCGCCAACCCCATCGACAAGGCCTTGCGGTCGGAACCGCCGCCATCCATGCCGGGCATCCGCTGGGAGGACTTTACCAAATTCGATGAAGTTCCATACGACTTCATCCGTAAACGGCTGAGCGTGGTCGTTGCCCACGGCGGGCAGCAGCACCTGATGATCACCAAAGGGGCCGTCTCGAATATCCTGGCGGTTTGCACGACGGTGGCTGGCCCGGATGGCCCGGTCGACCTGGCTTCGCGCCGGGAGGCCATCCAGGCCGTCTTTGAAGACTATAGCCAAGCCGGGCATCGCGTGCTGGGATTAGCCATCCGCGATGTTACCGGTGATCCGATCATCGACAAAGATGACGAGCACGACCTATGTTTCCTCGGTTTCCTGACCTTCGATGATCCGCCGAAAGCCGGAGCTGCGGCGGCCGTCCAATCGCTCCGGCAGTTGGGGGTCGAGCTCAAAGTCATCACCGGCGATAACCGGCTGGTCGCCAGGCAAATCGGTCAGCAGATGGGGATCGCCTCGCCGATGGTCGTGACCGGGGAAGAGCTGCATTCGATGACTCAGGCGGCTTTGATTCAGCGGGTGCGCGATGTCCAGATCTTTGCCGAGACGGAGCCGAACCAGAAGGAGCGGATCCTATTGGCTTTGCGTCAAGGCGGTGAGGTGGTCGGTTATCTCGGCGATGGGATCAACGATGCTTCGGCCCTGCATGCCGCCGACGTGGGGATCTCGGTCGACGATGCGGTCGATGTCGCCAAGGAGGCAGCCGATCTGGTGTTGCTGCAGCATGACCTCGCGGTCTTGGCGGAGGGGGTCCGGAGCGGGCGGCATATTTTTGCGAACACGATGAAATATATCTTTATCACCACCAGCGCGAATTTCGGCAACATGTTCAGTATGGCCGGGGCGTCGATCTTCCTTCCCTTCCTACCGCTGTTGCCCAAGCAGATCCTGCTGAACAACTTGCTATCCGATCTGCCAGCCTTCGCCATCGCCACCGATCGAGTCGATCGCGATCAGCTGGATCGGCCTCGACGTTGGGATCAACGGTTGATCCGGCATTTTATGATCGTCTTCGGCCTGGTGAGTTCGGTCTTTGACTTACTCACCTTCGGCGTGTTGATTTTCTGGCTCCATGCCCAGCAGCCGCAATTTCAAACCGCCTGGTTCATCGAATCGCTGATGACCGAATTATTCATCGTGATGGTGATTCGAACGCGTCGCCCCTTCATACACTCGCGACCGGGGGGCATCCTCATGGCAACCACGCTGCTGGTGGCTGGGCTAGCGGTTGTCCTCCCCTACACCCCGTTGGCCAGCCTCTTCGGCCTGGTCCCACTTCCCCTCTCCTACCTTCTTATCCTGCTAGCGATCACCCTCCTTTACCTGTTGGCCAGCGAATGGGCCAAGCAACTCCTTTTCGCCCGGTTGGAACCGGAGACGGCCCCCCAGCCTGCCGCCGCCGAGTCGCCAGGCTGAGCCTCACCCATGGGCGAGTTCGAGTCCCAGTCGACGGAGCCCGGGGGTAGATCGTGCCCAAGGTAGCGATTAGACCGTCCCTCCGGGCAACTCGGGAAGGGGACTGGCTTGGGGCCGGTTTGATTCAGCCGGGGGGGCGGATCATAATACGCCCAACCTTTTCGCGACGCGTCTTCACCGACCGTCGCTCCTCTTACCCTCGATCCGACTTCGCCAAAGGCAGGGTTGACCCCATGATGCTCGCTCGCTTCTTTTCGTCGGCCCTCACCGGTGCCTTCCTCTTCTTCGCCGTCCACGGTTACGCGCAGCTCCAAGTGTCGCTGAACGCCAACCCGCTGGATCCCTTCCCGCCGAATTCGGAAGAGATCATGAAGCTCGCGCAGAAGATCGGGCCGCTAGCGGAAGCCTTGCAGCATTTTCGCCAAGGCAATGCCGACAAGCTCAAAGAAAGCCTGCTTCAGGCGCGGCAGGTCAATCCCGAGTTTCCGAAGATGGACGTGATGATGGCCCGCCTGTTCATGGCCAATGGCCAATGGCAGGATGCGATGTCGGTGTTGGAGAACCATGTAACCTTGAATGCCAACGATGCCGAAGCCTACAAGAACTTCGCCGAGATCGCCATGGTCAGCGGCCGCTGGACCGATGCCTGGCTGGAACTGGAGAAGGCTGCTTCGCTGGTCGATGGGATGGCCTTTTCGCCGCAGCGCAAGCAGAATTTTATTTCCGAGCTGACCAAGATGCGGGCGGAAGTCGCCGAGATGCGGCAGGACATCCCGTTGGCCACCAAGCTCTTCGAGGAGTTGGCTAAGCAGCAGCCGATGGATGGGACCCCGTTCTGGAATCTGGGACAAATCAAGATTCGCACCGGTGATATCGAAGGTGGCTTGGCCTTGCTCAAGAAAGGAAGGCAGCTCACCACCACCTTGCCGCAACCGGAATTGATCGTGGCCCGCGTGCTGGCGGCGGGCAAGGACCGGACCAAGGCCGACGAATGGTTCCGCAAGGGAATCCAGGCGAGCGACGGCAGCGTCAGCGAATCCAACTGGTTGCAGTACCTGCAATTCCTCTTGGATGACAACCGGGTGGACGATGCCCAAAAGCTGGTCGAACGCGTTCCGGCCGACTATCAAAAGTCGCGTGAAATGCGATTGATCAAGGCGATTATCCATCGCTTTGCCGGTAAGAACGCCGAGGCGGAGAAGCTCCTCTCGGCCCTTCATCAAGAGAATAGCGACGATTTGATTGCGGCCGATCATCTGGCTTTGGTCTTGGTCGAGAGCAGCGATGAAGGGAAGCGAGCTCGGGCGGAACAGTTGAGCGAGGCCAATGTGCGGCGCGCTCCCAATGCCGAACGGGCCGTGGCCACGGCGGCCTGGATCAAATTCAAGACCGGTTCGACCGATATCGCCGATCAGGTCTTAGGGCAGATCCTGCGGGGTGGAAGGCTAGAGCCGCAGACGGCGTACTATGCCGCCATGCTCTTGAAATCGCGAGGGATGAAGGATGAGTATTTGCGTTTCCTCCGCGCGTCGGTGGCTGGCAACGGCTCCTTCCCGCAGAAGAACGCTGCCCAAAAGGAATTGGCCTCGCTCGATGGCAGCTCGATCTCAGCCGGAGATCCCAAGGGTACCGAGAGCAAGGCTCCGGCCACCTCCCCAGACGCGATACCTAAGAAGTAAGGTCTTCAGAACCGGTGGCTCTTCGGGGCTAAGGCAGGGGTGGATTTGGTATTCGATACTTGGTGCCGAGGTTCACAACCCCTCACCCCCGGCCCCTCTCCCCGAACGGGGCGAGGGGAGCAAGAGAGGATGAGGAGGTCGGTAGCAGCCGCGAGAACCGAACGAGGCGGGGGGGCAAGAGAGGTTTCCTATCAGGTCCCCAGGCCCGGAGGGCCTAAGGCAGGGGTTGATTGGCGGGGAGGAAGACCCCTCTCCCTGGCCCTCTCCCCACTGCGTGGGGCGAGGGGACTTACAAACAACGTCATTCGTGGGCCGGCGTGGGGCGAGGGGACTTGGAAACAGCGTCACTCGTGGGCCGGCGTGGGGCGAGGGGACTTACAAACAACGTCATTCGTGGGCCGGCGTGGGGCGAGGGGACTTGGAAACAGCTTGCTCTTAGGGGAAGCGTGGGGCGGAGGGGACTTGGAAACAGCTTGCTCTTAGGGGAAGCGTGGGGCGGAGGGGTTGGCAGAAAGCGTACGAGCTAAGTCGCTGCTCTTTGCGGCTCTAATGCTGAGTTCCCTCTCCCCGCTTGCGGGGAGAGGGTCCTACCTCTGAGTTCCCTCT
>JBILTQ010000573.1:0-8490 GCA_044371435.1 Pirellulaceae bacterium
CGCGCACGAGCGCGGACATCAACCTCACGGTGACGCAAAGCGGACGCACGCTGGCGGCAACCAACATCAGCCCGGGCGCAGGCCGTCCGGTGCTCGACGAAGCCGGCGTGCCCTTGAGCGGGCGAGGCTACTTCGCGGCGAATCGCTTCGGCGCGGGCGGCTTCGATTCGCTCGATCTCGGGTTCAAGTTCGTGGACGGCAATCCGATCGGCTTCGGCGGCAACGTCGAGTTTCAGGGGCCGGTCGCGATCTCCGCCCGCGGCAATCTGCGCGTCGCCGCGGGCGGTGTGATCCTGGCCGACGCGGCGGTCGCTTTCACCGCGCGCTACGCCGCGCTCGGCCAGATTTTCCGGCCGCCGCTTCATCCGGAGGAAATCTTCACGCCTTTTCAGCAGGATCCCGCCAGCCCGAGCCCGGTCTTCACTTTCGCGCCGACCTTCGGCCCGGGCAGTCTCACGGTGAAAGCGGACCTCATCGACCTCGGCACGCTGTCTTTGCAAAACGTCGGCACCGCAAGTTTCGTGGCCGACCGCGGCGACATCCGGGGCAACGGCACGCTGCAAATCGCCGGCGATCTCACGCTGCGCGCTGGGCAGATTTACCCGACCACGCTCTCGGCGTTCAATGTCTTCGCCTACGACCACGGCGGCCTGCCCGGTTCCGTGACGATCACCGGTTCCGGCACACGCACCACGCCGCTTTCGTCCGGCGGCTCGCTGAACATTTTCGCCTCGCAGATCACGCAGGGCGGCACGTTGCGCGCGCCGCAGGGCACCGTCCGGCTTGGATGGGACGGCACCGATTTCGATCCGGCCACTGCCGCTCTGGATGCCCCGGTGAACGCGATCGCGGGCGCGACCATCGCCGCGCCGGTCGCGCAGCAGGTCACGCTGCGCGCCGGCAGCACCACGTCGGTCGCGGCGCGAGACGACGCGACCGGCGCGGAACTGCTGCTGCCGTTTGGCCTCAGCCCGGATGGCTTCTCGTGGATCGATCCGCGCGGCGTGAATGTCACGCTCAGCGGTCTGCCGGAAAAGCGCGTGGTCCTCGCGGCCCAGAGCGTGAGCACGGAAAGCGGCTCGACCATCGACCTGCGCGGCGGCGGGGATTTCACGAGCTTTCGCTGGACGCCGGGCACGGGCGGCGGAGTGGATCTGCTGGGCAGCGCGGCGGGCGCTTGGAGTTCCGGCACGGAGTATCAGCCGGGCGATTTGATCACGTTCGGCGGCCAGACCTGGTCTGCGCGCGTGCGGCACACCGGGCGGAGCCCAGCGGCCAGTCTTTACTGGACGCAGGTCGCCGAGTCCTACGCGGTGCTGCCCGGTTTCGCGTCCGAGTTTGCGCCCTACGCGCCCTACAACACCGGCGCGAACGCGCGCCTGCTCGGCGGCGATCCGGGGTTTGTGAGCGGCACGCTCCAGCTTGGCGACCGCGTGTATCTGGAAAAAATTCCCGGCCTCGCGGCGGGCACCTACACGCTGCTGCCGCGCCGTTATGCGCTCCTGCCCGGCGCGTATCTGGTCACGCCGACGACGCAGAACACTTACGGCAACTACCCCGTGCCGGAGGGCGCGCACCTGGTCGCCGGCTATCTGGTCAATGCATTCACCCAGCCGCAGCAGCTTCCGCCTTTGCGCACGCAGTTTGAGGTGGCGTCGCCCGAGGTGCTGCGAAAGCGCGCGGCTTACGACGACTACTCGGGTGACAGGTTTTTCCGCGCCGCCGCGGAGCGCTTCGACATCGCCCGCCCGCAGCGGCTGGCGGCGGATGCGGGTGCGCTCGCCGTTCACGGAAGTGCGGCGCTGCAGCTCGGCGGGCAGGTGCTCGCAGCCCGCCCGCAGGGTGGGCGCGGCGCGGCGATTGATGTGAGCAGTTTCGCGGACATCTCGGTGGTCGGCGGGAGCGGAGCCGCGCCGGGTGGCGCGACGGTGGTGCTGAGCGCGGCGGTTTTGAATTCCTGGAACGCCGAAAGCCTGCTCGTCGGCGGTCTGCGCCGCCGCACCGCCGGTGGCACGGTGCTGGATGTCCGCACCAACCAGCTCGTGCTCGATGCGCCCGGCGCGGCGCTCAGCGGGCCGGAAGTCACGCTCGCGTCCAAGGCGCGCCTGACCGTGACAGGCGGCTCGTCCGTCGTCGCGAGCGGCGCGCTGGCGGAAAGCGCGGACGCATTCCTCGTCGCGGGCGACGGCGCGCTGCTCCGGGCGAGCGGCGATCCCGGCGCGACCGTGCTCCGCAGTAACTCGACCAGCGCGACCGCGCCGCTGCTGAGCGTCGGTGCGGGCGCGCGTATCGCGGGGGCCGGCGTGACGCTGGATTCGAGTTACGGCACCGCGCTCGATCCCACGGCCACGCTCGACGGGCAGACCTTCGCGCTCGGCAGCGGGCAGATCAGCATCGTGCTCAGCCCGGTGGGCGCGCTCACCGGTTTGGTGGTGCCGCAGCATCTCACGGTCGCCGGGCAGCTCCTGGACGACTTGCAGGCGGCCGCCGCGGTGAGCCTGCGCAGCTACCGCTCCATCGACGTTTACGGCGCGGGCACGTTCGGCACGCCGGCGCTGGCGCGGCTCACACTTTCCGGCAGCGGGTTGCGCGGCTACGGCGCGGGCGCGGCAGTCTTTCAGGCGGAAAACTTCGTCTTCGGAAATCCGTCGGGTGCCACGGCCCTGGCGGCGCCGGCCACCGCCGCCGGGACGCTGCAGATGGACGCGCGCACCGTGCAGTTCGGGGAAGGTGCGTTCTCCGTCGCGGGTTGGGAGAGCGTCGCCATCAATGCCACGGACGGCGTGCTGGGCGACGGCACCGGGACATTCACGACGCCGGGCGCGCTGACGATTTCCGCGCCGCTCATCACCGGAATGCGCGGTTCCCGGCAGAGCGTGAGCGCGGGCGGCGCACTCGTGCTGGCTCCGGCAGCCGGTCCCGCCGCGGTGGCGGGCGGACTTGGCGCGAGCCTTTCCTTCACCGGCGCGAGTGTGGTGGCAAACACCGGCGTCCTCCTGCCGAGCGGACAACTCACGCTGCACGCCACCGGCGCGGGCCAGGACGTGAGGGTCGGCGGGGAGCTGAACGTCGCCGGCGAGGCGCGGAGTTTTTACGACCTGACGCGCTACTCCGACGGCGGCGCCATCACGCTCACCTCCGATCTCGGAGCAGTGACCCTGCAGGCAGGCAGCACAGTCTCCGTGGCCGCGCCGGCGGCGGGCGGAAATGCGGGCACGCTGACGGTCAAGGCGGCGCAGGGCACTTTCGACAGCACCGGCGCGCAACTGCTCGGCCGGGCCGCGGCGGGCCAGACCAGCGGCAGCTTCGTGCTCGATGCGCGCAGCGTCGCGGCGTTCGACGACCTCAGCACGGCGCTCCACGCCGGCGGATTTTTCGCGCAGCGCAACGTGCGCGTCCGCACGGGCGACGTGACCATCGCGAATGTCGGGGGCCAGGCGAACATCGCGCGCAGCTACACCGTTTCGGCGGACACCGGGAACATCTCCGTCACCGGAACGATCGACGCCTCGGGCACCACCGGCGGAAAGATCGTGCTCGCGACGGGCGGCAATCTGACCCTCGCCGGCGGCTCGCTGCTCACGGTCCGCGCGGCGGATTTCAGCAGCGCCGGCAAGGGCGGCGAAATCCGGCTCGAAGCCGGGGCCGCGGTGAATGGCGTGGCCAACGCCGCCGCCGTGCTCGACGTGCAGACGGGCGCGACCCTCGACCTGGGTGTGGATGATTTTGTGGCCGGCGATTTCACCACGCCGGGTTCGAGCGCGTTTTTCGGGCAGTTCGCCGGCACGCTGCACCTGCGCGCACCCCGCAGCGGAAACGACGTGCAGGTCAACGCGCTGGCCGGCGCGATCAACGGCGCGTCGTCGGTGGTCGTCGAGGGTTACCGGCTCTACAACCCCGCGGGCGGACTGCTGGACGCTCCGCTGCGGACGGCGATCAATACCGACGCCGCGGCGTACATGACCGCGGACTACGCGGCGATGCGGGCAAAACTGCTGACGGGAAACCCCGCGTCCGCCGCCCTGGATTCCGTGCTGGTGATCGCGCCGGGCGTGGAAATTTACAATGCCACCGGCGACCTGACTCTCGGCACGGCGGTCACGGGCACGAATGCGGGCGACTGGGATCTCTCGACCTTCCGCTACGGACCGCAACTCGCGCCAGGCATTCTGACGCTGCGCGCAAAGGGCGACCTCGTTTTCAACAACACGCTGAGCGACGGCTTCACGCCGGTCACGGCCAGCGCCGCGAATGGCAACTCGACGATGTGGCTGGCGCAGCTCGCCAACGTGGTCACCGCGAACGGCCTCCCGGTGAATACCCAGTCGTGGTCCTACCGCCTGGCAGCGGGAGCCGACCTGACTGCCGCGGATTTCCGCGCGGTGCTGCCCGCGGAGGCGCTGGCGGCGGGCAAAGGGTCCGTGCTTGTCGGGGAGTTCTATCCCGAGGTTCCGAACAGCGCGACCGCGGGCACGACGCCAGGTGTGGGCTTCAGCGGCACGACGGCCAACACCATCCGCATCACCACCGGGGCGGCCAATCGCACGCGCTACGAGGTCATCCGCACCGGCACGGGCGACATCGACATCGCCGCCGGGCGCGACGTGCAGTTGCGCAATCAGTTTGCCACCATCTACACGGCGGGTGTCCGCCTGCCCACGCCGACCACCGTTTATGCCGCGGGCGATTTCGTCCGGCCCATCGTCGAGCGGTCGGCCTCGACCCATCCCAACCAGGGCGATCTCGGTGCGCCGCAGCAGTCCTATGCGACGCAGTGGTCGCTGGCGGGCGGCGACGTGAGCATTTCGGCGGCGGCGGACATCGGGCGCTTCACGCAGGTCGGCGGGCTCGTCGTGCCGGACTCCTCGCGGCAACTGCCGAACAACTGGCTTTACCGCCGCGGCTACGTGGACCCATCCAGCGGTCTGGTCGGAGAAGGCGGGGTCGGTGTCTCCGGTTCGAATTCGGGTGCCAACGTCACCGATGCCGCGGCTTCGACGACGTGGTGGATCGACTTCAGCAATTTCTTCCAGGGCATCGGCGCGCTCGGCGGCGGCGACATCGCGCTCGTGGCCGGTTCGGATGTCATCAATGCCGACGCCGTGATCCCCACGAATGCGCGCATGCCCGGGCGGGATGCGGCGGGCAATATCGCGCCCGACCGCAGCCTGCTTCTGGAACTCGGCGGCGGGGACCTGACCGTGCGCGCCGGGGAGAACATCGACGGCGGCGTGTATTACGTGGAACGGGGCGGCGGCACGCTCTTCGCCGGATCGAGCATCACGACCAACTCCTCGCGCTCGCCGTCGCTGGGCATCCTCGGCACCTCCGGCCTGCCGCCCTCGATCATCCAGAGCGCGTCCCCGGAGGTCTATGATCCTGCCACCTGGCTGCCCACGACGCTTTTTGTCGGCCAGTCCGACTTCCAAGTCAGCGCCCGCGGCGATGTGCTGCTCGGGCCGGTGACGAACACGTTTCTGCTGCCGCAGGGCGTCAACAACAAGTTCTGGTACAAGACCTACTTCAACACCTTCTCCGCCGACTCCGGCGTGTCGGTTTCGTCCTTCGGCGGCAGCGTGACGCACCGCTTGGCCGTGACCCTGCCGGGCCAGACTGCGCCGCGTCCTGTCCTCGACGCGTGGCTGCTCAACCAAAACATTTTCACCAACCAAACCAGCCGGGCCTCCTACTTCCAGCCGTGGATTCGGCTGGCCGAGTCGGACACCGGCTTTTTTGCCACGCAACTCCAGGTGGCGGCGTCGAGCCTGCGCAGCACGGCTTTCGCGGGCGACGTGAATGTGGTCGGTCCGCTGACGCTGTATCCTTCGCCGAGCGGAGCGCTCGAACTCGCCGCCTCGGGCGCCGTGGTGGGATTGCAGCCTTCCGGCAAGACCCAAATCGACGGCCGCGATGTGACGGTCTGGACGAGCGCGACGATCAACCTTTCCGATGCTGATCCCGCCGCCGCTCCCGGCATCGCCACGCCGCTGGCCTACGCGACCTTTGCCGGACGCACGCTGAGCGCCCTGCGGGAAAGCAGCATTGATCCGTTCAGTTCCATCAATCCGCTCTACACGGAAACCGGCGCTTTCACCGGTCAGGCCGCGAGCATCGTGGTGCAGCAATCGCTGCACGGTCGCAGCCTGCTGCACGCCGCCGATCCCGATCCGGTGCGGGTTTACGCGGGCGGCGGCGATGTCACCGGGTTCACGCTCTTTGCACCAAAAGCCACCCAGGTGCTGGCTTCGAACGACATCACCGACGTCGCGTTCTACATCCAAAATGTGGACGTGAACGACATCTCCATCGTCGCCGCGGGGCGGGACATCGTGCCGAACAATGCGAACGCGGCGCTCCGCTCGCAGGCCAACGACCCTGCGCGCGGAAACTTCGTGGGCGACGGTCTGCGCAGCACGGTCACGGGCGTGCTCACAAACGTCCTGGCCGGAGACTTGCAGATCAACGGCCCCGGCGTCCTCGAGGTGCTGGCCGGGCGCAACGTGGATCTCGGCACCGAGGCGAACCTGACCAATGGCACCGGCACCGGCATCACCAGCATCGGAAATTCGCGCAATCCGAATCTCCCCAACGAGGGTTCCGACCTCATCGTGCTGGCCGGTGTGGGTGGTCCCGGAGGTGTCGGCCCCGCACTCGGGTTGAGCGGGAGCGCGCTCGACTTCACATCATTTTCGGACACCGCGGCGTCGGCGGAGTTTGCCTCCGCCTACTTGGAAAAGATCGGGGGCGCGGACCCGGGCGCGATCACCGAAGAGCAGAAAGCCATCGTGGGATTGGAAATTTTCCACCGCACCCTGCGCGACGCCGGGCGCGGCTTTGTCGCCGCCGGCAACTACGCCACGGCCGATGCGGCGATCGCGGCGCTCTTTGCCGGGAGCACCGGCACAGGCGAAATTTTCAGCCGAGCCCGAGACATCCGCACCAGCTTGGGCGGGGCGATCACGCTCGTGGCGGCGGGCGGCGGCGTGACTCTGGCCTCGGATATTTTCGGAAATCCGCTGACGCCGCCCGGCATCGTGACCGAAGCTGGCGGAGCGATTTCCGTCTTCACCGAGACTGGCGTGGACATCGGCCAGGCGCGCATTTTCACCCTGCGCGGCGGCGACATCCTGATGTGGTCCACGACCGGCGACATCGCCGCCGGCACCGCGCCGAAGACCGTGGTCACAGCTCCGCCGACGCGGGTGGTCATCGATGCCACGAGCGCGGATGTGCAGACCGACCTCGGCGGTCTCGCGACCGGCGGTGGCATCGGCGTGCTGGCCTCGGTCGAGGGCGTGATGCCGGGTGACGTGGATCTGATCGCGCCTGAGGGCGTGGTCGATGCGGGCGACGCCGGCATCCGCAGCACGGGCAATCTGAACATCGCCGCGACGGCGGTGTTGAACGCTTCCAATATCCAAGTGGCGGGCACATCGGCCGGCGTGCCTTCGGCTCCCACGGTTTCCGTGCCGCCCATCGGCGCGCTCACCCAACCGCAGCAGCAGCCGATCGGCGGCGATCCCGCGGCGCAGGCCGCGAAGGAAGCGCAGAAGCAAGCGGCTGAGCAGCAGGAGCAACTGCCCTCAATCATCACCGTCGAGGTGCTCGGCTACGGCGGCGGCGATGGGGAGTCGGCGCCCTGACCGGAAGCCCCGCAGCTTTCTCGACCAAAAAAAGCGAACCATGAAACACCATCCATTCACCACCGCCGCCCTGCTGGCGTATCTCTTCACCGCGCCGCTCGTGACGCGGGCCGCATCACCGGCCACCGCCGATCTCGCCGCCAAAGCCGAACAGGGCGACGCCGACGCCCAGTATCGGCTTGCGCAGGAATACATCCGCGGCATCAGCGTGAAGAAGAGTCTCACGACTGCTTTCGAATTCATCCGGAAGGCCGCGGATCAGGGGCACGCGGAAGCCATCGGCGGGGTCGGGTATTTTCACGCCAACGGCTTCGGCGTGAAAAAGGATCTCGCCGCCGCCGCGGAGTGGTTTCGCAAAGGCGCCGAGAAAGGCGGAGCGAAGGCGCAACTGAACTACGCGAAAGCATTGCTCAACGGCCGGGGTGTTCCGGCGAATGAGGCGGAGGGTCTCAAATGGCTCGACAAGGCTCTCGCCCAGGACTTGCCACATGCGTGGTTCGCCAAGGGGGAGTTTTTCTACCACGGCACCCACAACCACCCGCAGGACTACACCAAGGCGCGGGATTTCCTCACAAAGGCCGCAGACGCAGACCTCGCCGCCGCTCAGAATATGCTTGGTTCGATCTATCAGGAGGGACTGGGAGTGACCGCCGACCCAGCCAAGGCGGAGGAGATGTTTCGCAAGGCCGCCGAGCAGGGTGATCCGAAAGGCATGAGCAACCTCGGGCAACTCCTCGGCCCCGATGGTCCTGACACCTCGAAGCACGTCGAAGCCTTGAAGTGGCTCCTCCTCGCCCAACGCGCCAACGAGCCGCAGGCCCGCAACCTCCTCAATGAAATCTTTCGC
>JBILTQ010000237.1:0-8450 GCA_044371435.1 Pirellulaceae bacterium
GGCGCGGTCGGCGATGACACCGGGGGAAATAACCGCGGGGCGATTTACACCCTCTTCCTGCGTGGCGACGGTTCGGTCAAGAGTAGCGTCGAGGTCGCCAGCGGTTTGAACAATGGCCCGACCTTGGTCGATACCAGCGCTTTCGGGGCATCGATCGCTAGTCTGGGTGATCTTAACGGCGATGGCGTTTCGGAATTAGCTGTCGGCGCGACAGGGGCCAACCTGAACTCGGGTTCGGTGTATACGCTCTTCATGAACCGCAATGGTACGGCCAGCAGCAGTGTTCAAACTATCAGCCAAGCCTTGACCCCTAGCGGGAGTTTGATCGGTTCGGCTGTCGCCTCGATCGGCGACCTGGATAACGATGGGATCACCGACTTGGCCATCGGTGATCGGGGTTACGACACGCCACTGGGAGATCAGGGAGCGGTGTACATCGTGCGGATGAATGCCGATGGCACCCCGAAAACACCGCTATTGACCATCAGCAGTGGGGTGAACGGGGGGCCGACTTTGGCTGGCGGTAATCTTTTCGGACAGTCGATCGCTTCCCTGGGGGACTTGGATGGTGATGGCAACACCGACATTGCTGTCGGCGCTAGCGGCGATGCTTCCGGAGGTGCGGGGCGCGGTGCCGCTTATCTGCTGATGCTCAACAGCAACGGTTCCGTCAAGAGTAGCGTGAAGTTCTTCCACGGCCTGAATGAGTCGCTCAATTTAGTCAACGGTGACAATTTTGGACGATCGATTGCGGCCCTGGGAGACCTCGACGGGGATGGTATCACCGAGCTGGGGGTGGGAGCTTCTGGGGATGAAACGGGCGGTGCCGACCGCGGTGCCTGGTATAACTTTTCGTTGCGTGAGCTTGGCATTTCGACGATTTTCAGTGGTTCGGTCACCGAGAACGTACCGATCGGGACGACGATCGGTAATTTTTCGACTACCCCTTTGCTGCTGGATAGCTTTGGTACAGAGGTATCGCGAGTGGCAACGCCGTTGGTGGATGCGTCTGGACTGACGCCGACGCGTTCGGTCGGTCTGTTGGTCATGGCGATCACAGACCAGGGCACACGGACGTTTGGCTTCGGCGCACGGAGCGCGGGCGGTGTGACAGCACCGGATGGTGACACGTTTTTTCAGGTCGGTTCCATCTCGAAGACCTTTACTGGACTGCTGCTTGCCTCGCAGATTGAAAGCTCCGGTGGAAGCTTGCTGCCGAACACGCCGGTCAATAGCCTGCTCGCGCCAGACCTTCGGCTGTCCGACTTTGGCACCCAGCCGGTGACCGTGGCGCAGCTGGCCACGCATTACGGCAGCCTGCCCGCGTTCCCGAATAACATGACTGGTCCGGCGTTTTATCCCGCGCAAGGTTACACGCGGGCGCAGCTCGCGACCTATCTCTCCGGCTTCACGCTCAGCCGGGCGCCAGGCACGGTCTATGAGTATTCTAATACGGGCTCCGGCCTGCTGGCGATTGCGCTGGGTGATCGTGCCGGCCTCGCGCCGTATTCTGCGTTGCTCGGAGCCCAAATCACCGGCCCGCTCAGCATGAGCGACACGGGGTTGAACGAAGTCCCCTTTACCAACGGCATCGCCGCGAGGCTCGCCCAAGGCTACCGCAGCACCGGAACGGCACTGGTACCGATGGCGATTTCGGATATGGGCGTACTCGAGGGCGCCGGCGAAATCATCTCGACCGGCAACGATATGGCCAAGTTCCTGCGGGTGCTTGCTGGCCTTTCGCCGTTCCCCGTGGCTGGCGCCGTGGAACGCACGGTCGCGCCGCGGGCCCCCGGCCCGTCCGGGACCATGACTGGCTATGGTCTCGACATCTACACGCTGAACAACGGCGTGCAGCAGTGGGAAAAGGCGGGAGTCGTCGCGGGTTATACCGCTTACATCGCCTTTCGCCGCCAACCTGGAACGGCCGTCGTGGTGCTCTCCAATCGCGGCCAGCATCAGGCTGTGGGTCCCGCGGCGCGGGAAATCCTGAGCTTGCTCACACCGTCGGCCGATTCCGGCAATACCTACACCTTCAGCCTGGTCAGCGGCGCGGGCAGCACCCACAACGGCAGCGTGAGCCTCTCGCCAAACGGTTTGCTGCAGACGGCGGCCTCGGTCGATTTCGAGTCGACCCCGACGTTGTCCGTTCGCGTTCGCACCACGCGTCAGGATGGACTGTTCTATGAAACCCCCTTCGTGATTTCGGTCAACAATGCCAACGATCGGCCGACGGCACAGGCCGGTGGTCCCTACGTGACGGATGAAGGAGTCGGGGTCACCTTCAGTGGTTCAGGACTCGATCAGGATGCAGGCAGCAGCCTCGCCTACGAATGGGACCTGGATTACGATGGCGTCAGCTTCCAAGTCGATGCGACGACAGCCAGTCCGTCCGTCACTTATCCCGATGGGCTGATGGCCAAGACCGTCGCCATGCGCGTTACCGACAACGCTCTTCCACCTCAGACCAGTTCGATTGTGACCGCCACAGTTACGGTCAACAATGTCGCTCCAGCTGTCGATCGCGATAATCCGTCGCTGAATGGTTCCGTGAATGGTTTGCTTACCAATAGCGGTACCTGGAGCGACGTTCCGGCTGATAACGTGACGCTTGGGGCCTCGCTCGGAACGGTAGTCAAAAATCTGAATGGAACTTGGAGTTGGTCCTACACGCCGACGGGGGCGGTCGTCAATCAAGTGGTGACGATCACTGCCGACGACGAAGACGGCGGGACAAATGCGACCACCTTTACCCTTACGGTGACGGGGGCGGTTGCCAGCGTCGTCAATCGGCAGGTTTTCTACAACAATGCCACCGGCGGTCTTTTTGGAAATGGTACGGGAAACCCGCTCAACGCCATCGATACCAGCAAGGCGGCCGTGCTTCCAGGGCAGGTCACCAGCCCTGCGAGCTACACCAATTATGTTCGCGGTCTGAACGGCTTGATCGTCGACATCGATAGCCTGCCCGGCGTTCCAAACACCTCCGATTTCGCTTTCGCCACCTGGGACGGAATCAATGCCAGCAACTTCCAGCCGACGGCGGCTGTGGCCACCATCGAGGTGTTCAATAACGGTGGGCTAGCTGGTTCCGACCGGGTCAAGTTGACCTTTGCCGATAACGCGATCCGCAACACCTGGCTGCGGGTGACGGTGTTAGCCACCGCTACTACCGGCTTGACCAGCAATGATGTCTTCTACTTTGGCAATGCTGTCGGTGATTTCAATGTGGGAAATCTCTTGGGACCGCCGGTTACCGTGCGCACCAATGCTACCGACGCGTCCGCGGTGCGGCAGAATCAGTCGCCAGGGATGGATTCGGCAGGGATCAGCAACCTGTACGATATCAATAAAGACGGTCGAGTGAACGCCTCGGATACGTCTTTGGTACGGCAAAATCAAAACGCCTCGATCATCGGCTTCTTCACTGCCCCCGCTAGCTTGAAGTTAGCCATGGCTCGTGACGAGACGGATGCTGTTATGTCGGACATGGCTTGGTTGGAGGAATTGGATTCCTCGGCATCGAGGCGACGGCGGAGTCGATGGCTTTAGCGGACGAGCATGCCGCGGATGACTGACTGAGAACCAGCCTTCTAATTTCAAGGTTTGCGTTGGTTTCTACCCTCTTGCGTCATAGATGTAGGGTGGTCGGCGATCGATAGCCTTTGAAATTAGACAAAAGCGGCTCCGTCAACTCGCCTCTCCGCCCGGTAGGCAAACAATAGCGGCCGCATTCGGCCGAATCCTACCCCTTCTTTTGCAGAGAGTAGACCATCACCAACTGCGTTGATACTCCGCGTTCACCTGACGAGCAGCCGCTGATCGACATCGCATCTATTCAAGTGGCGGGAATCCTTCAGCTCTGAGAACGGCAGTGACTGCCTCTGCCCGAGGAACTGAGGAATCTTACTCCTTCCGCTGCCGATCGCCTTGGGACGGAAAAGGTGTCAGGACTCAATAGTGCGAAGCACCCTCCGGGCCGTACCGGCTATTGAGTCCTGACACCTTTTCCGAGTCCGTACCGGCTATTGAGTCCTGACACCTTTTCCGAGTCGTGCCGTGCCGGCTATTGAGTCCTGACACCTTTTCCCGAGCCCGGTGAAGCAAATGCCCAACTGGATGTCACCCTTCTTCTAATCGAGCCGACCGCAGCCAGCGAATACGCAACTGCTTTGAAGAAGTCCAAGGAAGATGAGGAAGTTCCAAAAGCTACGGTTTCGACCGGATCGGTAGGTTCATTGCCGACAGGAGAATCCAACGGTGCTGCAGGAATCGGCTCTTCATCCAGCAGCACGGGAACCTCTGGCTAGTCGGGTGGTTCAACGTCTGGCCACGCATGCCTCAGGCAACGAAGTCTAACTCGTTCCATGGGGCGATTCAGATCAAGCCCTCGACAGCCAAGATGCCGTTGATTGTAAAGATCCGGACTTGATCTGACACTGTCCATTGGTTCGAGGATAAGCATTGCCGGTACCGGCTACTCGTCGTCTCCATCGGCGATGTCGTCATCCTCTTCATCCTCTTCATCGTCTTCATCGTCCTCTTCATCTTCATCTTCATCTTCATCTTCGGACACTTCTTCGCTGTCGTCGCTATCTTCGTCCTCGGTTTCCTCGCTTAGATCAGACCAGTCATCTGACTCGTAAAGACCTTGATTTTGATTCTCTTCCAAGTAGTCGGTGAAGTCGAAGGCCACAAAATCCTCCGTTCCATGATACGGAATCGGCAGAAAGCCTGCCTGACGAGCTGTAGCGAGATCGATAATCTGGTAATCAGGGTTGGTTTGGAATTTCTCTGCGTCGGTAATGAAAGTCGAAGTTCCCTCGGCGACGGCTTGAACGAAACTGGGCCACGACTCGCTGCGGCGAAGTTCTTCGTCGACCGCGTTTTCCAATTCCTCGGGGACTTCGTCGGGCGTTTCCGCAGTAACCCCCAGCAACGTTGTCTCTAAGGCAAAAAATATCGTGTTTTCTTCATCGGCCCAGAATCCCATGTAGCAATGTTCGGGTTGGACGATTAGTGCCGAGTCGATGCCGATCTTGCGGAGCAAGGAGGCAAACAGCACAGAACCGTCGACGCAGTTAGCCTGCGTGTTGTTGATCGTCTCTTCCAGCAAACGCACATGCTGGCTGCCGACCGAATCGGACGCGGCGGCGGTCGCGGTAATGCTGCTATACCGCAGGTCTCGAGCAACCATCAGGTCCCAGAGGGCGTATACCTGGCAGATCACGGACTCCGCGGATTTTCCTTGATAGCCAGTAAACGAATCGACAACCCCGAGGTCTAAGGCTTCACGGAGCAGCTTATCAACGAACGGGTGTTGTTCATTGACATAGGCTGTAAAGTTTAATGACATATCGATGTCTTGTTGTCCCTGTTGGAGGTGAAAAGCACAGTCATTAATCGAGCGAATCGTCAATGTCTGACTAGTTTCGGTTACCGGATCTGAACCCAGTTGGACACGGTAAGTAATGGTCGTCGGTGTCGCTTGACGAGATTTGCTGAGTTTTTCAAAGCGGAATTTGACCTTGGGTAGGATCGTGTACTTCTGTCCTTGAGAGGGAAGCACTCCCGCAAATGCGCTGGGCTCAAGATACTCGTCGCAGCTTATGGTCACGGTGACTGGGGTGTTATCAGCAGGAGCTTCTATTTCGACACCAAGTACTCCGAATGGATCACCGAGCAAATGCTGGTCGGCTGGTGGCTCGGCTATTTTTAACGTTGCCGTAGAGATCAGATACGAGGGAAAGAGTTGATTTTCCCAACCAGTAATTGGCGTCACTTGCCCGGCTAGGGGACCAGCCATTCCCAACAAGCTTCCACATAGTACTACGGCCCAGACGAAGCAGGTTCTCATGGTAATCTTTTCTTTTCAACCCTGAACTGAATTTGTGAACTGAATTTGTGGTTGAGGCAAACGATTTACCTCACGTCCTAGTGAAGGAACATTACCGGCTGCTCTTACCTGATTTCGTCCCGAGGTTTTGGCCAGGTACAGCAGCCGATCAGCGTTTTCGATCAGCTCGTCTGAAGAGACGGTCGAATCATTGGTGGCTATCGCAACCCCGATACTGACGGAAACGGGGATGACACGGCCTTCGAACGAGACAGGATCAGCGCAGGTTTCCTGCCGGATACTTTCGGCGGTTTCCACGGCAGCGGCTAAATTGCCATGAGTACACAGTACGGCGAATTCCTCCCCGCCGAAGCGGGCTAACAACTGGCCGCTTCGTAATCGGGACGCGGCACGGCGGCAAAATTCGGCCAATACAGCATCGCCGGCCAGGTGACCGTACGTATCGTTGACGGACTTGAAATGGTCGAGGTCCATCAGCAGCACACATGGCCGAGATTGCGAACGCGAGGAGAGAAGCAACTCCCGGTCTAGTGTTTCCAGAAAATATCTTTTGTTGTAAACCTGCGTGAGCCCGTCGGTCGTCATCAGCTTGAAGACAACCTCGTGATACTGCGCTTCGATTTCCCCAGCCTTAAGGTACTTAAAAATCTGCTTGCCGAAACGGACTCGGTCGCCAGACATTAATGTATGCTGTCCGATGCGCGTTTCGTTAACAAAGCTACCATTGGTACTGCTCAGGTCCAGGAGCGAATGGACCTGCCCATCCCATTGGATTACCGCGTGGCGTCGCGAAACCGAATCGTCTTCTATGCTCAGAGACGATTCGAGGTCGCGGCCGATCGAGAACGTTTCGCTTTTAATTTCAACTGGCTCGCCTATTCCGGCCGCAGGATAGATCCGGATCAGCACCCCCGACGTCGAGGAAGGGGGCAGAACGACTCCGAAGGAATTGGAAATACGAGTTGCCGACAGATTCATCGCTTTTCTCCTCGGATCTGCGGACTCGCTTGAAATTTCTCCGGGTGCAGTAAACCGATCGCCCCAGCACTACGGGTTCGCTTTGGGCGAATGTGCACGGTGTCCAGTTGACGAGTAGTCAAAGACGCAGCAACCTCGGACAATGGTTCAGGAGTAGTCTTCGTTGCAGTTGAGCGTTTGCTTGACAGCGCTGTGAAACCGGATAGCTTCGGTGCCGCTGCCGCTGCGATCACGAGGACTGGAATCGCCAGCCACCGAGCCTTGGGGACGGTGGTTGGTGAAAAACGTGGACTTGATTCGCCGGCAGCCAGACCACTCCTTATTCCAGCGGCTGGAGTCGCCGCCGCGAGCCATCGGAGTAACGCAGCGGGGCAGGCGTAGGATTGGAGTTGGCGAGCGACCTCATGGGCTGACTTCGGTCGTTGCCTGATATCCTTAGCGGTGAGTGCATCTAATATCTTGGCGAACTCAGGTGCCAGCGGCTGATCGGGGGATGCGAGCCATCCCGGGCGCTCAAGGGCAGCGGCCTTGAGTTTGCTGACAAGGTCGGGGTGCGAGTGATCGGGGAACGGCGGCTGACCGCTGAGCAAGTAAATCAAGCTGGCTCCAAGGCTGTAAAGATCGCTGCGTGGCGTCGCTTGGCGCGAGTCACTCGCCTGCTCAGGCGCTATAAAATCTACGGTTCCGAGAAACTGGCCAGCCAGGGTCCGCGAAACCGAGCCGCGTTCGCCTCCCGCCAGGCCGAAATCGAGAACTTTGACCGTGCCCGTCTTTTCGACGAAAAGGTTGCTGGGTTTGATATCCCGATGAACGAATCCGTGCTCGTGGACGAGGGATAAACCCAATGCGGCCTGGCGAGCAATTTCGCAAGCTGCGGCCGGGTTCATTCGGCCTGATTTGACAACCCAGCTCGCAGCGTCGTGGCCGCAGAGCAACTCGCTAACAAAGAAGGGAATCCCCGAATACTCACCTGCGTCAACAGCTTGCAGCAGATTGGGGTGATCGAGTTGACCAATGGAGCGAATCTCCTGCTGAAAACGTCGAATCGCTTCCGTCGAAGCGGCCAAATCTGGGTTCAGGAATTTGATCGCGAATTTCTTTCCAAGCTGGGAATGGGTGGCTTCGAAGACTTGGCCCATGCCACCCTGGCCGATGCGCTTTCCCAGCAGATACTGGTTTAATCGCCGTCCTGTAAGGTCGGATAGCCGCAGATCCTTCGCCTGCAGGTTGAACAACTGCGAATGGTCGAGCGCAGGTTCCGTCGTGAACACTCCATTCGACGTTTCACCGAGCGCAGGTAACAGGTTTTGAGTTGGTTGAGACAACGACACGCAGAATTTCCCAACGCGACCTTGAACGGTAATGGTGGTTTACGTGGTACGAGTACCCGGATGGCGGAAACCACGACGCCGAAAGGTAGGTTTTCGAGCCGGAAATTCAAATCACCCGTTTTTTTGCCAACTATTTCCGGCTGTTTTCCGTTCCGGTCGCATCGGTCGTGCGGTCTATTCGAAAACGATGGTTCGGAAAAGGTTCGGAAAAGGTGTCAGGACTCAATAGCCGGTACGGCCCGGGGGGGGTCATGTTTGAGGGGGAAAAAGACGGGGGGGGCCCG
>JBILTQ010000239.1:0-8449 GCA_044371435.1 Pirellulaceae bacterium
CAAGATGGGGCCAATGGTCTCGAAAGCGCAGCAGGAACGGGTGCTGCGTTATACCCAGATCGGCCGCGAAGAGTTGGCGGTGGCTGTCTGCGGTGGCCAGGCTCCCCATGGCGAACTGGAGGCGGGGTTTTTCGTCGAGCCAACCGTCTTTGCCGGGGTCGATAATCGTATGCGGATCGCTCGCGAAGAGATCTTCGGTCCCGTGGTATGTGCCATCCCCTTTGACGATCTCGCCGACGCGATAGCCCAAGGGAACGATTCCCCCTTCGGGCTGGCAGCGGGGGTGTGGACCCGCGATGTCCGTAAAGCGCATCAGGCGGCGGCCGCCCTCGAGGTCGGAACGGTTTGGGTCAATTGCTACAACGCCTTCGACAACGCTAGTCCCTGGGGCGGTTTCAAGCAGAGCGGTTGGGGCCGCGAGAAAGGCCCGTATGGATTGGAACTCTTCACCCAGCTCAAGTCCGTCATTATCAATTACACGTAATTTAATTCGTGAAATTAATTGCATGTAATATGCTGCGGACTTTTGCGTCCATCGACGGCGAGTCGCCCCGCTGGGGATGACCCTTCGCCGACCGCAGGTATTGACTCGGGAGATATCGGCGGGCGGTCAGGCGTTGGCCAAGTTGCGTTCGCCGCCGGGGGTGGTGGCGCGAAAAAAGGCAGGGGCTACCGTGACCGACGTCGGGTGGAGCCCCTAGGCTTGATAAAATCAGAGTGGATGGCCTGCCTTTCCTCGCGGCTTCCAGTATATTGGTGATCGTACGTGGGGTGCCTCCGTGAGGAAGTGGTCGCGCGTGCGGCTTATCGTGTATTCATCCGTCCGTTCGTTTTCGCTTGTCGGCTAGGTGTGGCTGGTAGCATGTGGTGGGCGACATCCAGCCTCGGGCTTGGAACTGTGGCTTTCCGTTGAGGCGAAGCAGTCGAAGATCGAGGCAAGTCGCGGCTCGGATTGCGATCGGTCATTGTCGACGTCCAGCCCTTCATCAACAAGTTATTTGAGGAGTGAGCAATGCATCCCAGGGTCTTTCCGTGGATGGTGGTATTGGTCGTCGGGATCGGCCTGGGTTGGACCATGAACGCGATGTCGTTCCAGAGTGCCACGGCGCCAGTGGCCGAGGCGCAGAAACCGGCGGAGGGTACTGCAAGCGAAAGCCCGCTGATGACGCTGGATTGGTTGGAGGGGAGTTGGACGGGGGAGGCCGGCGAGAACCGTATCGAGTTCGATTGCCGGTTTACTCAGAACAACGCCTTCCTGGTTCGTTCGTTCCGCGTGTCGCAGGCGACCGAGGTCCGGATGTCGGGGATGCAGGTCGTCGCCTGGGATCCGCAGCGCGAAAGCCTTCGTTCCTGGACCTTTGATTCCGATGGTGGTTTCGGCGAAGAGCATTGGAGCCAAACAGGCGATCGCTATGCGATTCGCTCCAAGTATGTGCTGCCCGATGGTGGGAGCGGTGCGGCTTTGAATGCGATGAGCTACATCGATACCGATACGTTTGCCTGGAAGTCGATGCATCGTGAAATCGATGGTGAGTTGTTGCCGGACGGAGAGCCACTCGTGTTTCACCGCGTAGCTGAAGGGTCGGCTGAAGAAGCCACGACGATTCCAGGAGGAACGAAATAATGCAGTCTCGAAGTTGGATACGCTTGGCCTCGATGGCCGTGGTCTTGAGTTCTTCGGTTTTTATCGTGGTGAACGAAGTCGCAGCCCAGCGGGGCCGCGGTGGTGGCGGAGGAGGCCGTTCGGCCGGACACGCGGGGGGAGGCGGGATGCGGAGCCATGGCGGCGGGCCCGCCATGACTCGGCCCCAACCCAAGCTGCCCAGCGGTGGCGGGATGACGGGGGGGAATCGACCGAATCTTTCGCAAGGTGCCGCCGCCGGCGGTCGGCTACCGCAGGGCTTACCATCCAAGGGTGGGGCGAATCTGCCGACGACCCGACCGACTACCGGTCCCTCGAACTTTCAGCGACCGGGGGCGGCAAAACCAAGCCTGCCTGGGAATATCGGCAGCGGCTCGAAGCTTCCTGGAAGCAGTCCCAACGGCAAGGGGACGCCGGGCAGTGCCTTGGGTTCGGGCGCCAGACCCGGGACACGGCCAGCGGCCGGTCCCACCTCCGACCAGTTGAGCGAGTTCCTAGGGGGTAAGCCTTCCGCCGGGCGATTGGATTCGCTCCCCACGACGCGTCCGAGCACCCTTCCTGGTTCCTTGCCTGGGCGTGGCGATTCGCCACTGGCCAAGGATCGTCCGCTGGATAATCGACCGGGTGCGGGATCGGGTCTGCGACCGGGTGAAAACGATCGGCCGGTCATCGGCACGCGACCGGGTGAAAACGACCGACCGGTCATCGGTAACCGCGACCTCGGCGATCGGACGGCGATTGGCTCGCGCGACGTCAACATCGGTGACGTGAAGGTCGGCAACCAGGTCGACTTCTCCAAGGATTCGAGGCAGTGGATCGATAATCGGCATGCGGACGGCAATCGTGTTCGTGAGAATGCAGGCGACCGTTACTGGGACGATTACCGCAGCGGAGCCTACCGCCGTTGGGCCGTCGGCGGTTATCCTTACTATGCGGCTTGGGGTGTTCGCGGCCCGTATTATGCTTGGACGGCAACCAACGCTGCCATGTTAGGGGCCTTCCTCGGCTCTAGTATGAACGCGGCTCAACCGGTCTACTACGCGTACGGAAGCGGCGGGAATGTCTACTATGAGAACAACACCACCTACGTGACTGGCCAAGCCAGCGGAACTCCCGAGGAGTTTGCCCAGCAGGCGATGAATTATGTAGCGGCAGCTCCGGCCGCCGAGACACAGACGCAGGCGGAGTGGCTGCCGTTAGGGGTTTTTGCTTTGAGCAGCGAAGAGGTGGCCGATTCCAATGCCATGATCGAATTGGCGGTCAGCAAGCAAGGGGTGTTGGCTGGAACCTACTATAACGAAGCGACCTCGGCATCACGCCCGCTGAAGGGGACCGTCGATACCAAGAGCCAGCGGGCGGTGGTGGGATTCGGCGATGGCAAGAACAGCGACCTCGCCCTGGAGGTCGGACTTTACAACCTGACCCAGGCCGAGGCCCCCGCCTTGCTTCACCACGGGACGCAGGATTCGCAGCCGATGCTGTTGGTGCGTTTGGATCCGCCACCCAGCGATACCGGCAAGTAGATAGCGGCAGGGATCGACCTCGCGATCACCTGTTGGTCGCTTGAACCGTCACTTGCTTCCATCGAACCGTCAAGCCGCGGGCAGCCCGTGGGTCGGCCGCATGCAGCGTTAGCGGGCGGCTAGAGGTTGTCTCCTTCGGTCGACGTTCGCGGTGGGGCTGCGGTCATGGGCTTGCCCCATGTCCAGCCGCTGATGATCGGTGGGTCATCCCCATACTTTTCTATGTACTGCTGGTGGTCGATCAGGGCCTCGTGGATCGCCTGCTTGAAATAAGCCGCCCGGGCTCCCAGGGATGGCAAGCGGTCGATAACGTCTTCACAGAGATGGAAACGATCCATGTCATTCATCACCACCATGGCGAACGGGGTGGTGGTCGTCCCTTCTTCTTTGTAGCCGCGGACATGCAGGTTCCGGTGGTTGGTCCGGCGGTATGTCAAGCGATGGATAAGCCAAGGATACCCATGGAAGGCAAAGATAATCGGTTTGTCTTTGGTAAAGATGGCATCGAAGTCGCGGTCAGCCAGGCCATGGGGATGTTCCGACGGCGGCTGCAGCTTCATCAGGTCGACGACGTTCACCACCCGCACCTTGAGTTCGGGTAGATGCTGCCGCAAAAGACTTACGGCTGCCAGGGTTTCCAGGGTGGGGACGTCGCCGCAACACGCCATCACTACGTCCGGTTCGCTGCCGCGATCGTTGCTGGCCCATTCCCAGATGCTTAAGCCGGCCGAGCAATGTTTGATGGCCTGATCCATCGTCAGCCATTGGGGGGACGGTTGTTTGCCAGCCACGACGACGTTCACATAGTCGCGGCTGCGAAGGCAATGGTCGGTGACCGAGAGCAGGCAATTGGCATCGGGGGGCAGGTAGACGCGGATGACCTCCGCCTTCTTGTTGACCACGTGGTCGATAAACCCCGGATCCTGATGGCTCAAACCGTTATGGTCTTGTCGCCAGACATGGGAACTGAGGAAATAATTGAGCGACGCGATCGGTCGTCGCCACGGGATATGCTTGGAAACTTTGAGCCATTTGGCATGCTGATTGAACATCGAATCGATGATGTGAATGAAGGCTTCATAGCATGAGAAGAAGCCATGCCGGCCGGTGAGCAGGTAACCCTCGAGCCAGCCTTGGCATTGATGTTCGCTGAGGACTTCCATGATCCGGCCTTCGGGTGAAAGATGATCGTCGTCGGGATAGATCTCCCCCATGAAACAGCGATCGGTAACCTCCAGCACATCCTGCCAGCGATTCGAATTGTTCTCATCGGGGCTGAAGAGGCGGAAGTTATTCTGCTCCAGGTTGCGCTGCATCACGTCACGCAGGAACGTTCCCATCACCCGGGCGGATTCGGCCGTCGTTGCGCCGGGACTGGGAACCGGCACCGCATAGTCGCGAAAGTCGGGGAGACGCAGATCGCGCAGCAAGCTGCCGCCGTTGGCGTGAGGGTTGTCACTCATCCGGCGATGGCCCCGCGGAGCCAGCTCGGCTAACTCCCGATGCAATCGGCCTTCCCGGTCGAATAACTCCTCTGGCCGATAGCTCTTCAACCACTGCTCCAAGATCCGAATGTGGGATTCTTGATCCATATCCCCCATCGGGACCTGGTGGCTTCGCCAGTAATCCTCGCACTTCTTCCCATCGATTTCGGCAGGGCAGGTCCAACCTTTCGGGGTACGAAAGACAATCATCGGCCAGCGCGGTCGCTGGCGATCGCCATCCTCCCGCGCGCGTTGCCAGATCGCGTGGATCTCCTCTTGCACCCGATCGAGCACTTCGGCCAATTGCTGGTGGACCGACGCCGGGTGATGGCCTTCGACGAAGTGCGGTCGGTAGCCCATCCCCTCGAGGAAGTGAGTCAACTCTTCCTTGGGGATGCGAGCTAGGAAGCAGGGATTGGCGATCTTGTAACCGTTCAGATGGAGGATCGGCAGGACGCAACCATCGCGAGCCGGATTGAGGAATTTGTTGCCATGCCATCCGGTCGCCAGCGGGCCGGTCTCGGCTTCCCCATCACCTATGACGCAGGCCACGATCAAGTTCGGGTTGTCGAAGGCCGCTCCAAAGGCATGGCTCAGGGCATACCCCAACTCCCCACCTTCATGAATACTTCCCGGGGTTTCCGGGGCTACGTGGCTGGGGATACCCCCGGGAAAGCTAAACTGTTTGAAGAGTTTTTGCATCCCCTCTTCATCCTGGCTGATATCGGGATAGATCTCGCTGTAGGTACCCTCGAGATAGGCGTGGGCGACCAGCGACGGTCCGCCGTGTCCTGGGCCGATGATGTAGATCAAATCTAAATCATCGCGGCGGATGATCCGATTCAGGTGCACGCACAGCATGTTCAAACCCGGCGAAGTCCCCCAATGACCAAGCAACCGCGGCTTGATGTGCTCCCTGCGCAAAGGTTCGCGGAGCAGTGGATTATCCAGCAGATAAATTTGACCGACCGAAAGGTAGTTCAACGCTCGCCAGTATGCATCCAGCTTCCTTAGCTCTTCGGCCGAGAGCGGCCCGGAGGTTGGATTTGGTTCCGCGGTAAAGGCGATCGAGGGCCGGAAGTTCTCTGTCATGTGGATCTCCTTGGCTCGGCATCCAGAGAGGCCGCCGCCAGCTTTCGTGGTTGCGGAGCTTGGCACGGATTGGGGAAGCGACCGAGGGCCCTGGCAGAGCGCTGGCCAGGAATGCTCCTAAGACGATTATAAAAGATCGGGAATCGTTGCGCAGCCCGAGGATCCTAATTCCTCGCGCCAGCCTGTTGCCCTCATCAAGCCGTTGGCGACGTGCGAACAGCTAAGGTTGTTGGGCGACCCCTGCCTGCATCGCAGCGGGGCCGGCAGCGGCCATCGACCAAGGTTGCTTGGATAGAAGAAAGTATCGACCAGGGCCCGATGGCGGGCAGATGAGGTGCGGCCAGGCTTTAGGGCAATAGTCATCGCACTCGAATCGCCTCACCGGTATCGGGCAGGGAGCGGCTTTAGCCCGGTAGTCATCGCAGCCGAAATCGATCCGCGGTCCTGGGCAAGGATAGGGCTTGGGGCAGTAGTCGTCCGCCGACCAGCGTCGGATGCAGTCGGGGATGCAGATCCCATGCCACATTTCATGGAGCGTCTCGCCGGCTTCGACCCGAGAGACGACCCCGAGCACCAGTATCCACCGCAGACTGCGTTGCATGGCGGTCATCATGATCTTCCTCATCGGTCGCTAGCTCCCGCTTGGTCGAATTCGCTGCCGAAGGTCTCCACCAGCTGAATCGAACCCTCGACCTCGGTCAAGTCCGTCGGAGGCTCGACGCGATAAGGGATGGTTTCCATGACGGCGGGACGACCGATGTCCGTGTCGCTGATCAAGGTCGTCGGAACGTCGTGATGCGTGGTGACGAGAGGAACTGCTCCAGGGACCGCGACCGGGGGTGCGACGGCGTTGGAAGTTTGGTCGATGGGGGGCATACCCACCGCCAGCGTCGTCCCTGAAGCTTCGAAGCGTATCTGCCAACCGCCGCGAAGGGCTCGATAGACTTCGATCAGCGAGAGGGTGGTCTGCGAACGGGAATTGGCCAGGTCGATTTCCTGGCGGATAAGGACGTTTTGCAAATTGTAGATGCGTTCAAAGTCGATAGCGCCTTCCTTGTATTGGGTTAAGGCAAGTTCCACCGAGCGCTTCGTGGCCTTGACCGCCTCTTCGAGTCGCGACACCCGTTCCTGCGATTTGAGGAAGTAGATCAGGGCGCTTTCGACTTCTTTGTTCGCCTTCAAGACCGTCTGCTGGTAATGGGTGGCCGCCGCTTGAAATCGCGCTTCATAGCGATGCACGTTGTTGCGGACGCGGCCGAAGTTCAAGAGGTTCCAGCGGAAAGATGGGCCGACGATCCCACCGAACGAATCGCTGCTAAAGAGGTCGGATGGCTTGCTGGCAGTCCAGCCGAAACCGCCATCGATGTTGAAGTGTGGATACAATTCGGCGGCCGCCACGCCGATCTCGGCGCTCGCGCTGGCCACCGCTCGTTCGGCCGCCCGGATATCGGGGCGGCGGCGCAGCAATTCGCCGGGAATCCCCAACGCCACGCGGTTATCGGCGGCGGGTATCGGACCTTCGCCCAACCACGCGGCCAGGTCCTGGGATGGGATTCCCACGAGGACGCAAAGTTCATTGCTGGCATGGCGGGCTTGCGCCTGGAATTGTGGGATCATGGCCTCGGTCTCTTCCAGCGTCGACCGCGCCTGTGTCACATCCAATTCATTGACCGCCCCGGCCTTGAAGCGGGCTTCGGCCAAACGCAGGCTTCCCTTCTGGGCGTCGACATTCTCCCGCGCCAACCTCACCAACTCCTGGGCCGTGCGGACATTGGCATAAGCTTTGGCGGTATCGGCCAGCGACATCGACAGCAGGTCGTCGTACAGTTCGACCTGCCGCTCGACCTCGGCGTCAGCTTGCTCGATCTGCCGGCGATAACGCCCCCAGACGTCCAGTTCCCATTGCAGCTTGCCGCCGATACTGGTCAGGTCGAAATTGGTGATCGGGTTGGGTACCCCGGAGAGATTACCGGACGAGCTGATTTGGAAGGCGTTGTAGGAGCCTTCAGCCATCCCTTGCGGGAAGAACTCACCCACCCGCACGGCGCGGAGGGCGCGATACTCCATGACCCGCTGAGCCTGTTCGCGGACATTCAGGTTCCCACGATAAGTGGAATCCACCAGCGAATCGAGCACTGGATCGCCGAAGATATGCCACCAACCGCGATCCTGCGCCGGATCGGCCAGCACGCGAGGATCGTTAAAGTCGATCCAGCTTTCCGCAACCGGGGCCGTCGGTTTGCAGTAATTGGGGCCGACTTTGCAGCCGTTTTGCCACCACTGTTGGTGGTAGGAGCATCCCGTCAAAGTCGTCATCGACAACAGGCAGGTCGCCAGCCATCGCCTCCTTCGCTGCCAGCGGATCGGCACGCGAGGATGGTCAGGGCCCGCGCCGGAGTTGGCCAAATCTTCCCTGGTAAAGATGGACGCTGTACCCATGGCCGTATCCTTGCTTTGAGCCTTGCCCTCAATGCTATCGTCGTTTCCGAAACAATCGTTGCCCGACGAATGCTTGTTACCCGAGTAACTATCGGCACCACCCCTAGAACCGATGCAGCAATCCGCGTTCTGCGGACTGACCCTCACAAGCCGTATATCTTTCCAGCGGATGCCGGGAACGAGCGGGGGGAGTCTGGGGCGGTAAGCAGCCGATGGACAAAGGCGGGGGAAGCGGGTAGCCTGGGGCGCGAGAGTTACTTGGATTGATT
>JBILTQ010000238.1:0-8449 GCA_044371435.1 Pirellulaceae bacterium
TATCATCTGTTCCGCAAGATGAATTACTTGAAGGTCCTCGCCAATCGCAAGCGAGCGGCGTTGAACTTGAAGGCTCCGTCGGTCGAGCTCATGGATGAGGTAGAACGCCTTTATGAGCAAGCGGTCGAGGTCAAGAACTTGATCGTCCAGAGCAATCTGCGACTGGTGGTGTCCATTGCAAAACGGCATGTCAACGCCGGCGAGGACTTCTTCAGTCTGATCAGTGATGGCAATATTTCGCTGATTCGGGCGGTCGAGAAGTTCGATTACTCGCGTGGGAACAAGTTCAGCACCTACGCGACCTGGGCCCTGATGAAGAATTTTGCCCGTTCGATTCCCGACGAGTTTCGCCACCGCGAACGTTTCCGGACATCGGGCGAGGATACCTTCGAAGCGCACGAAGACAAGCGAGCCGATAACTATGCTCTGGAGCTGGAGCAACAAAATCGCGAGCTTCAGATCAATCGTATCCTGCACAAGCTCGATCAACGCGAGCAGGAGATCATCATCCGCCGCTTTGGCTTGGGTGGGAGTCTCGAGCCATCGACTTTGAAAGAAGTCGGTGAAGTCCTGGGAGTGACCAAAGAGCGGATTCGGCAAATCGAAGCTCGGGCTTTGGAAAAGCTGCGGTTGGCGGCAGTCGAAGCCCACATCGATTCGCCCGAATGATTCAGGAAGGCTTGAGGCTTTCGACGAATATCCTCCGCGGCAGGCCTCGGTGACGATGCCTGCCGCGTTTTTTGGCCAGCGGGAGCTTGATTTCAGGGAAATCAGGTGGTTGCATCGAGGAAGCCCTGCCATGCAGGGCGGAGCATACCTTTTCCCGGAAATGACCCTCAGGGAAGCGGCTAGGCGATCCTCGGCCGGAAGCTAACGCCAGCCGCGGTCGTTGTCGGCCAAGCGATGGTTGCCGAAGGAGTGAACTTCAAAAGTTGGCTTGGCTCTATTACACTGCCTTGGCAACGCCTTGAGTTCACTACGCCTAGCTGAGATCAAACTGGATGGTTAATCGCGATGAGGCAAATGAATTGTCTCAACTCCGTCGTCTGCTCCCCCATTACCGGTCGGAGCACCATGCCTACGACGAACTCCTGGCGGCGGATACCGGTCATCTCAAGAGTTGGCTGCGTTTATTGGCCGGGGGCGAAGACCATGAGCAGATGCGGCCAGTCGCCACGCTGACTCCCGAAGACGTTTGTCGGAAATGGGAGCGGGTCAAGAAACGTTTGCTGGAGTATACCGAGGCAGCGGGCGAGAGCGATAAGCGGCGGAATGCGGAGGTCGATCCGATCCCAGTGATCATGCCCGAGGAGCAATGGTCGCACTTAGCCAAGGGGATCGCCCAGCGGGCCCACTTGCTTGATTTGATTCTGCGCGATCTTTATGGGCCACAGGAACTGCTGTTGCGAGGGGTGATTCCGCCGGAACTGGTCTATGGCCATCAGGGTTACCTGGGAGCCATGCGCGGATCAATCGTTGAATCGCAACCGATGTTGACGCTGTATGCGGCTCAGTTGTGTCGCGATGTCCACGGCCAATGGCACGTCTTGGCGGATCGAACCCAGGGGCCGAGTGGGGCTGGCTACTCCGTGGAAAATCGGATTGCGATTTCCGGGGTTTTACCCCATGAGTTTCGCGATATGTTGGTCCAGCGGTCGGCCCCTTTCTTCGCTGCCTTGCGCGATTCGATGAACCGCCATGCGATCCCCTGTGATGAATTGGCATTGATGGTCCTGCTAAGTCCGGGCGTCCACAGTTCGGCGTATTTCGAAGATGCTTATCTAGCACGCTACCTTGGCTATACCTTGGCGCAATCCCAGGACCTGACTGTCCGCGGCGGCCGGGTTTTTTTGAAAACGTTGGCCGGTCTCAAGCGGGTATCGAATATACTCCGCCGCGTCCCGGACTTGGAATGTGATCCACTTGAATTGGTCCCCTCCGCCATCGGTGTGCCTGGGCTGTGCCAGGCTGCCAGGGATCGACAAGTAACCGTCGCCAATCATTTGGGTTGTGGTTGGGCGGAGCAACCCGCCCTGATGGCGGTGCTGCCGAAATTGTGTCGAGTCCTGCTGGATGAAGAACTGCTGCTGCCGAGTTGGCCGACCTGGTGGTGTGGTGACAAAGACAGTTATCAGTTTGTCGAACATCATGCTTCGGGGTTGGTGCTTCGCGATGCCTTTGCCAAGAAGATCGATGCTTCTCGCACCATGGAGAGTTTTAGCCATGCAGAGCAGGCCAGGATGCTAGAGAAGTTGCGACGACAACCGTGGCGATGGATCGCCACCAAACCGCCGAATTATTCGACGACTCCCTGCTGGCATCGACATCAGGTCGTGGCCTGGCCGATGGTGTTGCGGGTTTTCGCCACGCATGTCCAGGGGAAATACGAGGTTTTGCCCAGCGGCATCGGTCGAGTCGGGGCGATTCCCGACCAGCTCAATGAAACCTTGGTTTCCGGTCAGATGAGCAAGGACCTCTGGATTCTCGGGCAGCGACCGGTTCCGATGAGTAGCCTGCGCCGACCCCCGACATCGTCGCTCGAGGTCCGTCGTACCAGTTTCGATTTGCCGAGCCGGGTGGCTGAGGAACTGCATTGGTTGGGCCGGTGGACGGCTCGGGCGGAAGGCTTGGTTCGCCATGCCCGCTACTGCGCCCGTCGTCTCTCGGAGGAACGGGATACGGATAACCTGCCGATCGTCCAGGAGGTCATCGAGGCTTTGGATGTAACCATTCCGAACGTGCTCAAGGAGGCGAGCGAGGGTAATCTCTACGAGCAGCTACAGCAAGCTTTGGTCGACTTCTGCTTCAATCAATCCCAGGTGCATGCCTTGGGGAATGCCTTGATCGGCTCGCGACGCAACGCTACCTATATCCGCGATCGATTAAGCCGCGACAGCTGGCAGATCATTTCACGACTGGAAACCAATGAAGCGGCGACTCAGGTGGAACCCGCCTTCGGTGACGTTGCTCCCTTGTTGAATCATCTGCTGAATCAGTTGACCGCTTTTGCCGGGCTGGTGGCCGAAAGCATGACTCGCGGGCCAGGTTGGCTATTTCTCGATATCGGCCGACGCCTGGAGCGAATCCAGCAGCAGATCCACTTGATCGAAAAACTCTTGATCGGCGGACAAGGGCGAACGGTACCCGTGCTGGAGGCCATGCTTGATATCATGGACAGCTCGATTACCTACCGCTACCGTTACTTGATGAATATTGAAATCGGCCCGGTGCTCGATTTGCTCCTCCTGGATCAAGCCAACCCGCGATCGATGGTTTTTCAGTTTATGAAGCTGGAAGAGCACCTGCTGGCGCTGACTAGCCTCGATCGCGAAGGCCTGACCGAGCAACGCGCGCGAATCCAGAGCTGTCTAAGCCTTTTGCAATTAGCGGAGATCGCCGATTTGACCGCGGTCAATCCCGCCCAGGTGACGACCGCCGCCGTCGCCCCCGTCAACGAGTACGGATTGGAGTTGATGCGGCTGATGACCGAGTTTACGACGGTCATCGAGGGGCTCGCGGAATACATCACCAATCGTTTCTTTGCCCATACCAAAGCCACCCATCAGCTCGGCGAGAATACACGGTAACGAGGCTCAAGATGCATTATCGCGTTCGTCATATCACGCGCTACGAATATGAATCCGACGTGGCTTTGTCGCACAACCAGATGCGTTTATCGCCTCGCTCCCTCAGTTGCCAGACGGTCGAATGGCCCCAATTGCTTGTGCAGCCCGAGCCGACCTTTCAGCGGGCATGGGTCGATTTTCATGGTAATCGGACCCATTTTTTCTCCATCGAGCAGAGCCATCGAGTGATGGAAGTCAGCGCGGAAAGTCTCGTCGAACGTACCGGACAAGAACTAGCGGTAAATGCCAAAGCGACCTGGGAAAGCCTCGCTGCCCGAGTCGAGTATCCCCGCTCGGCGGTAGATATTGAAGCCTCGATGTTTCGTTTCGATTCCCGCTACGTGCGATTCTCCCACGAGGTTCAGCAGTACGCTCAACCAAGCTTTGTCGCAGGCCGATCGATGCTGGAGGCTGCCAAGGATTTGACCGCCCGGATCTTTCAGGATTTCGAATATGATCCGAATGCCACGCACGTCTCCACGCCGACCTTGGAAGTGTTGCGGCAGCGCCGCGGTGTTTGTCAGGATTTTGCTCACCTGCAAATCGCCTGCCTACGGTCGATGGGCCTGGCAGCCCGTTACGTCAGTGGCTACCTGCTGACCCAGCCTCCTCCAGGACAGAGCAAGTTGGTCGGAAGCGACGCCTCGCATGCTTGGATCAGCGTCTATTTTGGCGATGGGCAATGGTTGGACTTCGATCCCACCAACAACCTCATTCCCGGCGATGAACACATCACCATTGGTTGGGGACGGGACTACGCGGATATTTGCCCGATCCAGGGGGTCTTGATCGGAGGCGGCCAAAGTCGGCTGCGGGTAAGTGTGGATGTCCTCCCGATTAGCAGCCAGGGAGAATGAAGCCGGTGGCCGTGCCAAGGCTAGGGTGGAGGAGGCTGGTGAGTAGAGCCATGATTGGCTCTGTCCGTCCACCCAAGGCTTGGGGCCATCGCGGGTAATGTCTCGAGCGGAAGCCCATCGCGAGGGGGCGGTTTTGCTTGCATCCAATCGCTAGCTATCTCGCTCAAGCAAGCTGCTTTGCCGTGACTCGGTTCTTCGGCTGGTTTGGCTAGTTTGCGGCGATTCGCCATCCTCTCCTTTTTTCCTAACGATACCTCCACGGGGGGCTATGGTGAATTTTTCTCGGACTCGCCTATGACCTTTGGCGGTGTGTAGCCGATGCACTGACTATGAGGCGTACACTTGGCATCGTCATTCTATTGCATTTGATGGCTTTCGGGCCAATGGGGTGTACCCGAACGCGGTATCGCATGGCAGCGGACCGCGATTCTTATCAAGTGCTCGGAGAAAAGCAGGCCTGCGCGGATGCCTACCTGCACCCCGGATACTCGGTGATGCCAGATCCGCGATCACGGTATTTCGATCCGACCAATCCGGATTGCCCCCAACTGCCGGTACCGCAACCGGTGCTCTACGGTTACCAACTACCACCGCTGGTCACGGCTGTTCCTCCGCCTGCCGTTGCCTCCCTGACCCCTTCGACGACGAACCCAACGATACCGTCTGCCGGAGAAGCTGTTCCGGCCATCAGGATGGAAGTCGAATCAGCTCCACCCGGGGCGACGCCACCAAGTGCGACCGTTCCCAGTGACCCGGCAGCCACCATGGCACCTCAGGTGACACCGGCCGAGCAGTTCGTTTTACCGGCCGGGTTTCTCGTCCAGCCGGCGATTCCCCCCGAGCCAATGCCTCCCGACATCTCCCCTTTGCCGCCAGTCAACCCACCGGCAGCCAACATGCCCGTGCCCACGGATCCTAGTGGCACTTTCAATACCCAGCCAGCCACGCCATCGGCAACACCTTCCCCCAGCGATTCGAATCCGGCACCGAACAATCCCGCCGGTACCTCGGCCTATGCCGTTCGCTCATCGATCGCCCGCAAGGTGACCATTCCCCCCAGTTTCTGGGACGCCTTACCGAAGAACTGCCTCGACCGCATGCTGGAGTTCGATTCGCTACGGACGGAATACTCGGCGACCTTTCCCAAGGCCACCCTCGATACTGGCTCCCTGCGGGATGTGCCACGCTTTACGCTGGCCAACCTCATGGAACTAGCCATGATCAACAGCCGCGAATACCAGACGCGGAAGGAAGTGCTATACCGTTCGGCGCTGCTGGTAACCCGTCAACGCTACCAGTTCTACTTGAACCCGACACCTTTCAATAACGGGTCAGGAGCTTTCTTCCGCCATTCTCGCGATGCTGGAACCACCGTCAATCGGCTAACGGTCCCTTCGACCGTCGGGTTCCAACAGACCTTGTGCACGGGGGGCGAATTGTTGACACGCTTTGCCAACAGTGTTGTCTTGACTTTCAATGGCCCCTCGGGATTTGCTGCCGATGTCAGCTCCGAAATGGTCTTTGACTTTCAGCAGACGGTCTTTCAACGCGATATTCGCTTTGAGAATCTGACGCAAGCCGAACGCGACGTGGTTTATGCCCTCCGCGATTACCTGCGATTTCGCAAGCAGCTTTTTCGCGACATCGCCAACCAGTACTACAACCTCCTGCTGGCTTATCGAACCATCGAGATCAACTCGCAAGATTACTTCACCAACTCGCGCGGCTTCCTGCAGAGCCAGTCGGAGTACCGAACGGCGGAGAAGATTCCGCGAATTCAGGTGGATCAATTCGAACAGAACGTTTTGCGGACTCGCAGCAATATCATCACCAACTGCTTTGCCTTGGAAGCGGCCCTCGATCTGTTGAAAATCAGGCTGGGTTTGCCAACGGAGATGCCGATCAACATCGATCTCACTGAATTGGCCTCCATTTCGATGAAGGATGAATTGAGTGTGGCGCGGCAGATGATCTCCCGGACGCGGACGGAGTTACAGACGGCTAAGGATTCGCCGGTAAGCGACATTACTTCCTTAGCGAACGTGGCGGAGGTCCTGACCGACCGGATGCTGAATATTTTGACGATTCAGCAAAAAATTCAGGAGGATGAACGGATTCGAGAGGGCAACGCTGCCGCCACCACGCCGCCGGGAGAGGATCCCCTGCAGTTGGCCAAAGACGACCTCGAAAGCCTGCAGCAACTCCTGCAGATTCTCGGGGCCCGGATGCAGGTGGACGTCCTGCGATTGGAGCTGGAGACGCAGTTGAATGCCGATTTGCCGGTACCGCCTTTGCGAATCCTGATCCGGGCGATCGAGTTCGCTTCCGTCGAAATGAACATCATCGATATGGCTCTGGAGAACAAGCAATTATTGGCGGCTCAGCCCGAACGCCTTCGCCAGTTGTCTCAAGAACGTGACCGTCTAGAGATGCAGTTGCAGATGCTGGTCATGTTCCTCGAGAAAATTTCCACCCAGGCAGCCGTCGATGTGGCGGCTGGGACAGGTGACGACTTTGTGCAGATCCCGATGCGGATGGCGGAATCGGTCGAGTTGGTGAAAGCCATCGATCAACTGACTCAGCAAGCCACACGTGACATCCTCCCAGCCGACGGGACCTCGGTACAGCAGAAGGTTCAGGATGCGGTAAATTTGGCTTTGGAGATCAGCGATCTGTTGCTGCGGAAGGGACCGGATGGCTGGACCGATATCGAAATAGACCCCAATGAAGCCTTGCTGACAGCCTTGGTGCAGCGTCTGGATCTCAAGAACCAGCGAGGCGACCTGGCCGATGCCTGGCGTCAAATCAAACTGGCCGGCGATGATCTTCGTTCGATCGTCGATCTGAGGGCTTCGCATGTCCTGGGGACCGATAGTCTTGCCGATGATCCCTTCGACTTCACCTTCGATGATAGTGAGACGCGGGTCTCGGTCGCCTTGGATACGCCGCTCAATCGACGTCTCCAGCGCAACAATTACCGGGTGGCCTTGATCAACTATAATGTCGGTATTCGAAACCTGATCGCCGCTGAAGACGGTATCAAGCTGGATGTCCGCGAGGACCTGCGGCAACTGGCCTTGGACCGGAACCAGTATGCTATTTCTGTGGCCAGTGCAGCCTTGGCTTATGAACGGGTCATCAGTACCCGGATCCGTTTACAGTTAGCCGTCCAAAACGTCGCCGCTCGCGATTTTCTCGAATCGCAGCAGGCTTACACCAACGCCCTGAACTCGACAGCTCGGCAGCATGTCAATTACATCACCGATCGGCTCGAGCTCTTCTTCGATCTCGAGGCTTTCGATGTCGACCCGCTCGGTTACTGGGATGGGGTACACGAGGATTACGGACCAGCGGTCAACGTCAACTTCCCCGGGGCCAATGCCCGGCCTTACGATTGCTTGCCGCCTCGCGTCTGGTATTCGCCGACAATCCGCAGCATGGAAAGTATTCCGCCCGGCCAAGCGATCATCGCCCAACCACCAACCGGTGTTGGGCAGCCATGAGCTTTGTTGCCGGAGAGTGAGCGATAAGCCGGCTCGTCCACAAGCGAATCAAGGACTGGCTAGCAACCACTCGGTCAGTTCGAGGCTGCCTGGACTTGGGACGACGAGGGCCGCGGGGGCTGCTTGGTAGGCCTGACGCACCAACCCAAGCTCGGATTCCCCCTGAAGCCATAGTGGTTGTGGGGCTTGTAGCCAGAGCATCCCGGGGAGATCGAGATACTTGGCACCTCCGGGGAGGAACATGGCGTGCCGATAATCGAGCAATTTGCCAAAGCGAAACTCCTGGGTGTCGATGGCGGCCTTGTCGACTTTGGGGCCGAGCAGGCCGCGGGCAGCGGCGGCAATCGGACCGGTGGTATCCAAGGCCACCAGCGAGATCGCCGACGGTGTGGGATGATTGCCGATCTCCGCCGTCCGGAGGAATTTCACCAGCAGCATCACATCCTGGGTTCGTTGGGCAAAC
>JBILTQ010000014.1:0-28879 GCA_044371435.1 Pirellulaceae bacterium
AACCGCCGTCCACCGGCAGCATGCTGCCGGTGACATAACTTGCCGCCTCACTGGCCAAGAAGATCGCCACTCCTTGAATTTCCTCAAGCCTACCCCAACGATTGAGGGCGGTAGCGCCGACGAGAAAATTCTTGGCTTCTTCGGTGTCAGCGATCGCTACATTCATCTCAGTCAAAAAAGGACCGGGACAAACTGCATTCACGGTGATCGCATGCGGAGCTAACTCCAAAGCCAAGGCCCGCGTCATTTGCACGACCGCGCCTTTGCTGCTGGTGTAAGGAGTGCGATTGACCATCCCGACCAGCCCCAGGGCACTCGCCACATTGATGATTCGCCCCCAGCCTTGACTCTTCATCGCTGGGACCACCGCCCGCGACGCCAGCCACGTTCCGGTGACGTTGGTGTCCATGACTTTGCGAAAATCTTCCAACGAGACCTGATCGATGGGACCACGGATATTGATCCCCGCGCTGTTGATCAGAATATCGATCCGACCAAACTCGGCTTGCCCCCTCTCGACCATCGCCTGACAACCAGCTTCCGAGGTAACGTCGGCGGCAAAGGAAACGACGGGGGTTCCGAAATCACGGCGGATCGCTGCGGCAGCTTCTTCGGCTTGATTCCCCTTGCGACTTACCAGCAACAATTTGGCCCCGGCCGATGCCAACCCGGCGGCCATGGCCAAGCCCAAGCCCTTGGAGCCGCCGGTCACCACCGCGGTTCGACCGTCCAAACGAAATTGCTTGATCCCTGGTAACGCTGCTGTATTCATGGACACTATATTGATGAATCCTTGTTTGCTTACAAGTACCACTGAGAAGAAAAATCAAGATGCGGTTAGACGGTCGAACGGTTTTGATTACTGGAGGTTCCCAAGGGGTCGGGGCGGCCATGGCGCGAGCAATCGCTGCCGCCGGCGCGAATGTTGTCCTCCACGGCTTGCGAGAGGATGATTTTGCTGCCGCTACCCGTGAAGCTTGCCAAAGCCATGGAGTCCGTGTCGACTGGGTCTGCCAGGATCTGATGCAAGCGACGGGAGAGGCGATCACGGGCTTGACCGAGCAAGCTCTGGCCAAGAACCCGGACATCGATCTGCTGGTGAACAATGCCGGAGCCTTTATCGATAAGCCTTTCCTCGAAATGGATGTCGATACCTTCGAACGAACCATGCGATTAAATGTTGCCGCTGGATATTTTTTAACCCAAGCCTTCGCTCGGCGATGGATCGAACGCCGCATCAGCGGCCGCGTCCTCTTCACCGGAAGTATCAACGGTTTGTTGGCCGAACCTCAGCACACTGCCTACGATGCTTCGAAAGCAGCCGTGGCCGGCATGGTCCGATCGCTTTGTGTCGCTCTGGCCCCGCATGGTATTCGTGTCAATGCCTTGGCCCCTGGCTTGGTGCGAACGCCATTGACCAACCAGGTCCTCGATCAAGACCCGGGGGCCTTGGCCTGGATGAAGCTGCACACTCCTAACGGACAAGTCCCGCCGGCGGACGTCTGCGGGGGCGCCGCGGTATTCCTCCTCAGTGATGCTGCCGGGCATATCCATGGCCAAACGCTTTACGTCGATGGCGGGATGAGCGCCTGGCAGCAGCCCGACCTCCCGCCAGGCCTGGCCAAGCTCGCGCCGGAGTATTGGATGTAGTCGTTCCGGTCGCCGGAAGTGGCTGCTCGTTGCGCCGCTTACAGCAGTCGCTGCCAACGCTTGGAAATCCAAAGAAACATGGCAAAGTCCCCCGATTTTTTCGCCAAACATCCGGCTGCCGCCAAATCTTCCGAAAAGACGGGAGCGGTGGGCGATTCACCGCGCCTGATGCCATCCACCGGATCACCGCCTCGATTCGGGAGGGCATTGCGTGTCGGCATCAGCCTGGCGGTCGTCCTGCATCTCATGGCCGTGTTCGCTGAGCCTTATCGGTTTTTCAGCCAGTCGTCGGTCAAACCGGCCTCCGAGGAAGCCCTCTGGCTAAGAAGGAGCTTGGCTCCTTACGTCGAATTCATGTACTTGAGCCACGGATATGCGTTCTTCGCCCCTAACCCCGGACCTTCGCACCTGTTGCTGGCGACTTTTGGCAAACCCTTGAAAAACGGCAACTACCATCCGTACCTGACCACAGCCTCCCAGCGGGTAATGCCCGACAGGCAGCATGATCGACCGCGCTTGCTTTATCACCGCTATTTTATGCTTTCCGAGTTCTACAATAATCTATTCGCCCCCAAAACGCTTGCCGATATCGAACAGCTCGAACCGGCCATCCGAGCCCGTTGGGAAGCGGACTTGCGCTTGTACCAAAAACTCCAAGCCTCGATCGAAGGCAACCTGCTCCGGACGAAGCCCGATGAAAGCCTGCAGCTGCGGCGAATCGAACATGCCCTGCCGAGTGAATATCAAGTTCTGGGCGAAGGCTGGAAGCTGACCGATCCTCGCCTCTATCTCGAACTTTCCGAAGGCGAGGTGGGACCATGAATTGGTGGCGGCATGGCTGGGCGGCCTGGGATCGCTTTTGGTTCCATCCGCGGAGTTCGCTGACACTGGCGGTGATCCGGATCGCTACCGGCGCTATGCTCGCCTATATCCACGTGGTTTGGCTTTTGCGACTAGAGGAGTTCCTCGGTCCTCACTCGCTCATCACCGCCGAACTCAACCAGGAATTGCACCGCAATGACTTCAGTTGGAGCTACCTGCGGTTCATCGAATCCACAGCGTTGCTGGTCGCCCATCAGGTGATAGCGATCGCGGTCAGTCTCTGCGTCTGTCTCGGATTCCTGACCCGCTTGATGACACCGCTGGCCTGGTGGATGACGTTGATGGTTTGCCATCGGATGACCGGTTTTCTTTTCGGACTCGATCAAGTCGTCATGATGCTAACGATGTACCTGAGCCTCGCTCCGGTCGGAGCGAGGCTCAGCCTGGATGCGTTGCTGGCGACTTGCTTGCGACGACGTTTCCCTCCACCCGCGGCTTGGTTGACCTGGCTCTTCCCGGAACCGCAACCGTCTGCGCTGACCACCGTATCGATGCGATTGATACAAATCCATCTGTGTATCGTCTATCTCTTTGGGGGATTAGCAAAACTACGCGGAGAAATGTGGTGGGATGGCTCAGCCATGTGGTTTTCAGCGGTGGCCTACGAATATCAATCGCTCGACCTTACCTGGCTCGGACACCAGCCCGTGCTAGCGGCGATCATCACCCACCTCACCGTCTTTTGGGAGACGTTCTACTGTTTTCTGGTTTGGCGAGCCCCGTGGCGATCCGTCATGCTGGGTATGGCAGTGATCGTCCACGGCGGAATCGCCCTCTTCCTCGGAATGATCACCTTCGGCTGCATGATGATCGTTGCCAATATGGCCTTCATCGAACCCGAATTCTTCGAGCGGCTCCTTGGCCGTCTGCGGCCTGCCCGATAAGCATCGACTTCCGCCCCCTACGGCTCGCGGCAAGCCCAAGCCGTGAGTGGTTGGCTCTACCCGAAAGCAGCCTTTCGATAACCCGTTCAGCCTTTCGGCCGCGGATTGTTCCACCAATGCCCGGTGCGATCCTGGCCTTGGACAAAAACCCCTTTCTCATTCCAACGCATCGCAGCCCGCACGTCGGCCGAACAATAGCGAAGGGTCAAACCACATCGCCGACGCGTTGAAGTATTAGCTTCCGATCCATGAAGCAAAAGATCGCTGTGGACCGAAACCTGTCCGGCATGAAGCTCATCCCAGACCACTTCCCCATACTGCTCCGCTTTTTCGATCGTCTGACTCAAGACGTTATGATCCTCCGAACTGCTGGGCCGGTATGTCAAATGACCGAAATGATGGGAGCCAGCAATAAACTTCATGCATGCATTCTCCCGGTCGGCATCATCGATCGCCAGCCAAACGGTGACGGCTTTGGACGGCGATAGCGGCCAGTAACTGGCGTCCTGATGCCAAGCGACTGCCTTGCCATCACCCGGCATCTTGCAAAAGAAATGGGATCCCCAAGCGATCACCTCGTCACCCAACAGATCGCTGACAATCGCTACGATCCGCGGCTCCGTCAAGATATCGTAGACGGGCCCATATTTGAGATGAGCGGACGATATCGAATAGCTGTCCCCGCCAGCCGCAACGACTTGAGCTAGGAGCTGATCAAAATAGCTGCGGATGGCTTTGATCTCCGCCACACTGTAAATGGACAGCGGGGCGACGAACCCGCGGGCATTAAAATGCTCGACTTGCGTAGGCGAAAGCACCTTCGGATGCGGATTGCAAACCGAGTGGAATCGCAAGTCTCGATCGATCGCCTGCAATTCATCTTCCGTCGGGACAATACTGAAAGAACTCATCGGGAAAGAACCTAAGATCGGCCAATGGGTTTTGGAAGGAATGGCGTTCTTAAGCAAGTACGCCCAGACTACGATGGTAACAGGAAGAACCCTAAAAACCAACGTCGGCAGCCCGCTTCGGCGAGAGCCCATTACTCATGCGTGAAATACCTCTGGATTCCGCTCACATTGAAGGTCGAGCATATTTCCCCTTGCCGCTGGTCCCGATGGAGCAGTTCATGCTGTGGGACGATTCGCCAGCTTTTCCCAAACGCTTTCGCGTGGTGACCGAATTTCGTGGTGAAGTAGACGTAGCCAAACTGGATGAAGCGATTGCGAAATCGATCCTCCGCCATCCACTGCTGCTGGCCCAGATCGATCTTTCTAGCGTCCCCCCAGCCTGGGTCTTACCCGAACACCCTCGTATCCGCTGGGTGTGGGGAGAGGAAGCTTGGCAAGTCTGCCCCGCTGCCCTTACCCGCCAAGCAACGGACAGTGGCAATCTGCGCATTTGGGGTGGCGCAAAGGATGGTAAAGCTCACCTCACCTTCGAGGTCCATCATGCGGCCTGCGACGGCCTGGGATTGCGTCAATTCGTCGGCGACATCCTCCGCTATTACGACTTCCTTCACCATACCCCGAGTCAAACTTCGCATACTACCCCCACGCTGACCCGACTGGAACCCGAGCGGCTGCGCCATCGCGGTGTTTTTAAGCGCCCAGGCCCCGATGGAAACTCGCGACCAACCTCCCTGTGGGAGAAGCTGACGCAAGCCTATGATTTCCATTGCCGCGGTCCCGTCCCACTGTCGGGAACGCTCGGTAAGCATCCAGCCTCGCGGCCGCCGCAGCCTCACCATTATCTGCGCCAGCAACTCGATCCGGAAGCTACCCAGCGTCTCCTGCTCGCTTGGGAAAAATATGGCGATGCCTCGAGCACTGTCAACGATCGAGCGATCGCCCGACTCTTGGACGTCATGGCCGAATGGAATCTTCGCGCGGGCCGAGCACCGTTGACGCAGCGTTTGCGGGTAATGATGCCCGTCGACTTGCGCAACCATGCCGATGGGCGTTTGCCAGCGGCAAATCGACTGGGCTTCGGCTTCCTCATCAGCGACCTGGCTAGCTGTCGCGATCCGGCCGGCCTAGGGAGATCGATCTCCGCTCAGACGCAAGCTATCCGCCGCTTGAGTCTCGGTTTTGATTTTCTCGAGATCTTCGGATTCCTGGCTGCCTCCCCCCGCTTGGCCCGTTGGATCGTCCAACGGCCGCGGTGCATGGCGACCGCGGTGCTCACCAACCTCGGCGACGTTTCGCGCCGACATCGCAAGGTACTGATCGATCAAAGTGCACCGCTGCGCATCGGCAACCTGGAATTGGAAAGCGTGGTCGGCTTTCCTCCCTTGCGCCCCAAGACGCACCTTGGGGTGGGCCTGTGCCGGAGCGCTCGTGGCTTGACCGTCGGGCTGGTCGCCGATGCCCAACACTTTACCGAGGAAGATTGCCAGGAGTTGTTGGGGCGATTCTTAATTGTCTGAGGCTCCGACTGAGCCTAGCCAGGCGAAACGCGATCGACGCGCGTACGACCTTCATGCCCCCCTCGAACATGCCATGCCCCAGCATGCTGCTCGGCCCCCCCGGGTAGCCGATCCAAACTCGGCCCGGGATGCGGGGTGCTCAGGTCAACGCGAAGAGCATTATCGCGAAGATGATTTATGGTATACCTATTGGCATCGGTCCTTGGTGCCCGCGAGATCCATCGCTCCTGGGCTTATGGAGGATGAGGACGGTCATGAACCCTGAAAAACCCAAGCGCGCCTGGTTATCGCAGTTGATTACCCAAAGCATCGCTCTGGTGGTGTGCCTGGGTGTACCGGCTATCGTTACCTGGATGGCGCCGCGGACGACCATCCACCTGCAAAAGGTCGACGAGCTGTCGATCGCCGAGGTCACCCGATACATCTTCCTGGTACTCCCCCTCCCGACGGTCGAGATCGAACCGCTGCAACAGGCTGAGAGTATCGTCACCCCCGAGAAAAAGCGAACGCATCTGACTAGCGAGGATAAACGCCGTGGTCGAAAGCTGGGAACGACCATGGCTGACGGCTCGATCAAGCTCATCGGGAAAGACCGGACATATCAGGTCCAATCGACGCCCCAAGCAGCCCCCATCCAAGCGAAAATCATCAACGCTTTCATCGCCGACCCCGAGGCCGCACCGCTCGCCATGACGGCGACCGCCCCTTGGCCCCTTACCTATTTGTTGGGTGGGATCATGACCGGCCTGGCAGCCTTCTACTCGCTCTGCCTTCTTCTGGCGACTATCCGCTGGTTATGGCGAAACCTGCAGCCCTTCCCAAGGAACGGCTGACGAGATTCATGCGTTGCCGCGCCCCTCCGTGTGGCCCCCGGCCGAAGACCGCTGTAGCGCGCCGCGCATCACGCGACTTCCGCAGCGTACATGAGGCGAGGATGCACCGACAGGCTTTCGCTGATAACTCAAGGGATTCCCTCGTAGACCTTCACGTCGTCGATCTGGATCCCCCCATGATCGATCCCCTTGAAATCGATCTGCTGCTGTCCCACCATATCGATCAGCGGGTCTTCGAAGGTCACCTGCTTGTTGTTTACCTGAAGCCGCATAGCACCGCGTTTCAGTTCGATGATAACGTCGGCCCAGGTATTGAGCGGCAACGAAATCTCCTTGGCTTCGATTGTCTTCTGGTCTTTCTTTAAAACCAGGGTCAGCCCATTCTCGGAAAACATCAGGCTATTCACGTGATGCCCGACATCGATCAACGGAAACTTGGGTTGATAAGCCTTGGCATCAAAGCGTACCCGAAACTGCACCAGTAAATTTTCAGGCACCTTCTCCAACCAGATCACCGGCTTGAAGCCCGCATGCGCCTTGTCCCCCTCGGCCACCTTCTTCTCCTGGTACTCCTTGGGTGAAGGACTGCCGGCCAGTACCCCGTCTTGAATCTTCCAGGTCGTCCCCTGCCGTACCTGCCAGTGATTCAAATCCAGCTGGCCCCCATGAAACTCGTCTTGGTAGAGCAGCTTGACCGAAGTAAAAAACTTCGGCTGCGGTTCAGCCCCTCCGAGCGTCGAGGTAGACATCAGGAAAACCGTACACAGGACAGAGCAAGTAGCCAAAACGAACTTCATCGATATCGTCACTCTTGATAAAAAACGGCAAAGCCGATCGCCGCAGTCTCTTGGCAAACGCAAGGTTGGCCAGCGTTACGAGACTGATCCTTCGGCGAATCGGGTGGATTGAGAAAGTCGACGCGACTCCCTGGCATTATAACCTGAGTCCTGCCGACAATCAGCAACCTGTCAGGGATCCGCTCCCCCTCAGGCCACGGGTTTACTCCCCGGCAGACCAAGCTTCCCGTCGCCGCTCGCGATCCATCGCCGAAAACTCGAAACGTGGTTCGCCGGAAAAGGAAACCATCGTCTCGAGATGGGCCTATAGCGCAGAAGGTGGCGAACCGTGATCCGCCATTCGGAGATGACCGACAGCCTTCGCCTCTACCGGCCGTGGACGCCCGGCCCGATCCCAAACTACCCTTGCGAGCATCCGCCTTCCGAGCTGCGTGTTGCCCCACTTTTTCTCACCACCCCGGCAGAGGCAGGGAGTCTGTTAGAGGACTTCGAAATCGGCTAAAATTCGGTCTGTTGCGAAGAGCTTTTCCCAAGTTGCCTGGCAGGGCGTTGGGGATAGGTTGGACCTTTGGTTTCGCTGAAAGCAAACTCTGGTTCATGTCGTCGCGATACGGCCGAGTGGCGAAATGGCAGACGCACAGGACTTAAAATCCTGGGAGGAGTCAATCCTCGTGCGGGTTCGAGTCCCGCCTCGGCTACTTGTTATCATTCCCAAAACCCAGCAAATCGCTGGGTTTTTCTATTTGGGGCTCACGTAGTTCTTCAAATCCTTTGGCCTTTCTGGCCACTCACAGGATCAGAGTCCTTTGCGACCATACGGTTTTCGATGCAACTAGATGCAGATAGATGCAAACAGCTGCATTACGCGGCGGATAGAATAGCACCCCACAAGGCCCCTTTGACCGAGCATGTGAGCACCACCGTGAGCACCTTATTGCAGTTCATGCGTCGATTTATCTCGCGTTGTACGCACTCTGGTCTCGGGTAAATCGTCAGCGATGGAACGCGGCCAGTGACGCCAGCAGCAGGGCGGTGAGGAGGGTGAGGGTGTGTTTCATGGTTTGAATTCTTTCGGTGCTTTAAAGCAATGGCTTTCCATAAGGGTTAGTCGCGGAAAGTCAAACGCAGTGTCGCCTCATCACGCAGGGTAATGTTGAGCCATAGCGCCCGGCCATCCCAGGCGTAGTCATTGGCAGCGAGGACGCGGTCGCCCAACTCCGCACGTGCCAGCATCTTTGGCGCACCTTGTAGTTCGAAGACGGGATGCACGAAGGGTCTCGTGGGCTTGATTGTGAGCGAGACAATCGGTTTCTCGACGGTGAGGAGCGTGGCACGGCGCTCGGTGTTGTAGGACGGCGTTTGAAGGCTCGCGCCCTCGGCCTCGACTTTCGGCGGCATGGCGAAACTGCGGGACCATTCGAGGAGGCGCGCGTCGTCGGCATCGCTGAGGCCGATGAGCCAGGCCCATTTCTCGACCTGCATCTTGCGCGTGACGCCGAGGGCATCGGGCATCTCGGCGGTGCGGCTTTCCAGGGGCTGCGGACGACGGTGTCCCCAGGACATCATGGCGTTGTGGGCGGGGGTCATCGAGGCGAGGTCGTCGATGTTGATACAGGTGGGTTTGCGTCGGGCAAGCGGCAGATGATTGCCCCAATAGAACGGCGTGACCATTTGGCCCTGGCTGTAAAACGGGCGGTAAGCGGTCGAGGGCAGGCGCTTCCAGCCAGGGTTGAAATAGATTGCCGACAAGGGCTCGCGGGTACCAAAGCGGATGCGGAAGAGCGGCGGCAGTTCGCCCGAGAGCAGCTTCTCGTAATCGCGCTCCTGATCGAGGATGGGGAACTTCAGCTCGCGCTTCGTGCCATCGCGAAAGAGAACATCCACGAGGTTATCCGGCAGCACGCGGAGCGGATAGGCGGCGGGCGGCGTGAGGATGAGAAGCTCCTCGATCTCGTATTCGGCCTTGGGTTCGCTTTGCAGCGTGACGGTGCGCGAGCCGAAGCATCAGGGTAAAAATAAAAATCCTCTGTCACCGATTCGCCCCAGACCTTGTAGTTAAGGTCGCAGGGCTGCGTGGTCCAGCGGACGTGGACTCGGGCGGCGGTGGATTCGATGATCTCGACGCGGCTGCGGCGGAGTTCCTTGTCGGAGGCGGCGTCGATGCAGTCGAGCCCGTCCGGGCGACGGGGTGCTTCGGCGAACTCGAAGTTCAGCGCGGTGTTGTGCTTCCCGGCCCAGAAGGGTGTGTAGGCCGCGCCGCGCCAGAAGACAAAGCGCGAGCCGTTCGGCAACGCGATGACGACATCCTTCCGCTCCGGTGCCCAAGCTTGGTCATACGGAAGCTCGGTCACCTCATCCGAGCCGGAATAGGAGAGCAGCGGGTAGTCGTAGCGCAGCTTCATCTCGATGGCTCCAAAGGCGGGCAGCTTCGGCGTATTCCGCATGAGTATGGTAGTGATGGATTTGTGCCAGAGTTCACGGCCCTGTGCATCACGGATGGTCGCATGCAGCGTGTCGCGACGCTTTGTGAATGCTGGAGGCGGCAAGGCGATCTTCAACTCGGTGCGAACGCCCTTTGGCATATCCACTGCGGCTTTGGACGGTCGATCCGGCGAAGATTCGAACCACGCGAGCACCTCTGCGCCGCGAACCTCCTCCTTGCTGGAAAACGCCGCGATGTTCACCTGGGCCTGCTGCTCAGGGCCAAGCACCAGCCAGTCCGCAGGCGGCAAAATCGTACCGAGATCAACGGGATTGATCACCGGATCAGCTGCGGCTTCCGCATCTACCTCCAGAGCCTGGCGCTCGACCTTCCAGCGGGCTCGCTCGATGGCCTTGCCGTCCTTGTCTTTGGCGAGCAGCACTAGTTCCTCGGGCGCGGGCGAGTTGGCAAAGGTCACGCGTGCGGTGAAGGGAGAGTTACCGGAGACATCGAGCGCTTTCCGCCCCACTTCCTTACCCTCGCGATACGCCGCGAGCCAGTGCTCTGGTGCCGGTCGAGTGTCGCTGGCGAACTGCACGATCACCGGCGTCAGGCCAACGCGCTCCACGCCGAAGGGCGGACGCCAGGGATGCCCCGGATCGAATTGAAAGCTCGTCGCGGAGGTCACATCGTCGCGCTGTCCGGCCACGCTGTCTGGATGCTCGAAGAGAAAGCGGATGTCCTCGGCCTTCAAGGCTTCGTCGTAGATTTGCAGTTCATCGAGCAGGCCACGCAAATGCGAGCGAACATAGCGCCACGTGTCGCCATCGGCGCGGCAGCCGATGCGCAGCACGCTCTCCGGCGCATCAGGCTTCAGCGTGAAATCGGATCCCCGAAACGTGCCTTTGTCAGCCGGAGTCTTTCCCTGGCCGTCCACATAGAGCGTAAGATGCGGAGCCTGCGCCGCGCGATACGTCACCGCGATGTGATGCCATCCGCCGTCGTTCGGCAAGAGGCCGTTCGAGGTGCGGAAGTTCGTGATCCACTCGCCCTGGCCTTCGCCATGCACTTGTAGGCCCTCGATACCGAAGACGCCGAAGAACTTGTCGGCCGCGGCGGTCAGATCGGCGCGGCCTTTGAAGAGCACCGGCATCTCCGCGTAGTAGTTCCCCACATTGACCCAGGTCGCGATGGTGAAGTCGCGGCTGAAATTAATCGCCGAAGGATTCGCCAGCTCGATGCCCGCGTTGACCTTTTCGATCACCACCGCGTTCCCGACGCGTCCGGGAGCAAAGGAAGGCGTGAGCTTCGGATCGACCGGGCGGCCATCGTGTTGACCGGTGACGTCCTTTAGGTCGCTGTCGAAGCGGAAATGCGCGACGAGGTCGGCTTGAGCTGGGGAAAGCGACCCGAGCAGCAGGGCGGTGAGGAGGGTGAGGGGTTTCATGGAGAGGCGTTTTCCGAGTTTAGAATCCACTGGTTCACACGGTCTCCAGCCCCGCGAGAGTCTCCGCGTTGCTGGTTCCAAACTGGCCGACTTCCATGCCCATTTGCTGAAGCATTTGCACCCAGAGGTTGCTGAGCGGTGGCGGACTCTTCGGGTCGTGGGCGATGTGCTGGCCGTGTTTGAATCGGCCGCCGGCGAGGAGAATGGGAAGGTTGGTGGAGTCGTGGCTGGAGGCGTTGCCCATACCGGCTCCGAAGACGCTCATGGTGTTGTCGAGCAGTCGTGATCCGCCGTCGCGTGAGTCTTTCATGCGTTGGATGAAGCCGCCCCATTCGAGGAGTAGGTCGCGTTCGAGGATGGCGAGCTGGCTGAGCTTTCCCTTGTCCTGGCCGTGATGGCTGAGGTCGTGGTAGGCAAAGCTGGTGCCTGGCTTCGACGGCGTCTTGCTGGTGCCGACGTAATACAGCGTGACGATGCGCGTGAGGTCGGTCTGCACGGCGAGGCGGGCGACTTCGAGCATGAGGCCGAAGCGCGTGGTGTCTTCGCCGGGGCCGGGGTCTTTGATGGCGGGCACGCCGGGCTTGGGCTTCGGTTGTTTGGCGAAGTTTTCCGAGCGCACCATGCGCTGTTCGAGTTCGCGGACGCTGGTGAAATATTGGTCGAGCTTGTCGCGGTCGCCGGCGCTGACATCGCGCTGCAATCGCTTCGCTGCCCCGGCCACGCGGTCGAGGATGGACTGCCCTTCCTGGACTCGCGCCACTTCCTCCGCGACCTCGGCGGGCGTGCCGTCGATGAAGAGTTTTGCAAAGGCACGGGCGGCGCTGGTTTCCGGCGGGATGGCCACGCCGCTGCGCGTGTAGCTGCAACTGTAGGCACCGCTGGTGGAAAAATTCAGCGAAGCGTAGCGCGTGTCGCGACCGATTTGGTCGGCGGCGAGTTGGTCGAGCGAGACGGTGTTCTTGAACGAAGGCGAGCCGGGATGCGGCGCGCCGGTGAAGAAGGATTTGTCGGAGGAATGCCCGTCACGCACTTCGGGATGATTGAGGCCGGAGATGATCGTGAATTCCTTCCGGTGCGGCTGCAAACCTTCGAGGTAGGGCGTCGAGATGTAATTGGTGCCCGCTTCCTTCGGAAACAGATTCGGCGCATGGAAGCTGAAGTAATTCAGGATGCCGATGAAGCGCATGGGCGGCTTAGGATCGGCGGCTAAGGCAGGCTGCATGGCATCGAGCCAGGGCAGGGCGAGGGTGATGCCGCTCGCCCTGAGCATGGCCCGACGAGAAATGGAACGCTGGGTGATGAAGGTAACGTTTTTCATGATGGTGGGATGATGTAGTTCATGCGAGGATGCCTTTAACGACTTCACCATGCACATCGGTGAGCCGATAATCACGTCCTTGGAAGCGGTAAGTGAGGCGGGTGTGATCGAGGCCGAGGAGGTGGAGCGCGGTGGCGTTGAGGTCGTGGATGTGGACGGGGTCTTTGACGATGTTGTAGCTGAAGTCGTCGGTCTCGCCGTGGACTTGGCCGCCTTTCACACCCGCGCCGGCCATCCAGACGCTGTAGCAGCGCGGATGGTGATCGCGGCCATGATTGTCGCGAGTGAGCACGCCCTGAGAATAGACCGTGCGACCAAACTCGCCGCCCCAGATGACGAGCGTGTCATCGAGTATGCCTCGCTCTTTGAGCTCGGCCAGAAGCGAGGCGGTTGGCTGGTCGGTGTCGTGGCACTGGCTCTTGATGCCGCTGGGCAGGTTGTTGTGCTGATCCCAGCCGCGATGGTAGAGCTGGATGAAGCGCACGCCGCGCTCGGCAAGCCGACGGGCAAGAATGCAGTTCGCGGCATAGGTGCCGGGCTTCTTCGATTCGGGGCCGTAGCGCTCGTAGATGTCGGCGGGTTCTTTGGAGAGATCGGCGAGGTCGGGCACGGCGGACTGCATGCGGAAGGCCATCTCGTATTGATCGATACGGGCCTGCGTTTCGGGATCGTGGTAGTCAGCGAGCTTGAGGCAGTTTAGCGAAGCGATATCGTCAAGCATGGCGCGGCGGCGCTCGGTGGTGATGCCGGGGGGATTCGATAGGAAGAGCACGGGGTCCTTTCCGGAGCTCATGCGCACGCCCTGATACTTCGATGGGAGGAATCCGCTGCCCCACATGCGCTCGTGCAGCGGTTGTGCGTTCGTGGGACCGCTGGGTCGCGAGATGAGCGCGACGAACGCGGGCAGGTCCGCGTTGTCCGAGCCGAGGCCATACGAAACCCATGCCCCAAACGAAGGCCGACCGCCGATTTGATGTCCGGTTTGCAGCAGCGTCATCGCCGGATCGTGATTGATCGCCTCGGTGTGCAGCGAGCGGATGAGGCAGATTTCATCCGCGAATTTCGACGTGTGCGGCAGCAACTCGCTCAACCACATGCCACTCTGGCCATGCTGCGCAAACTTGAACATCGATGGCGCGATAGGGAAACGCTTCTGTCCCGACGTCATGCCCGTAAGCCGCTGCTCGCCACGTACAGAGTTCGGCAAATCCTTGTCGAACAGCGGCGCGAGCCCTGGCTTATAATCAAACAGATCGAGCTGAGACGGCGCACCCGCTTGAGTGAGCCAGATGATGCGCTTCGCCTTGGGCGCATAGTGAGTCGCCGGCGACGCAAAGAGCTTCGGATTCGCGAGGGAAGCGAGCGCGAGGCTCTTGAGCCAGTTACGACGCGAAAAGGGGGCGAGGGAGGATTCGGTGCTCATGCGGTCACTCTTTGGTGATGGTTTCGTCGAGATTGATCAGCGTGCTGGCAACGGTGGTGTAGGCGGCGAGTTCGGCAGGGTTCAATTTGTCGTCGGATTTCGCTTCGCCGAGGGTGAGGAGTTCCTTGGCGGCTTCGCTGTCCTTGGTAAAGTCCTGGATGGATCGCTCGACGGCGGCGGTCAGGACCTGAAGTTCTTTCGGATTCGGATTTCGAGCGAGCAGAAGCCGGAAACCATGCGTGAGGCGTGACTCGATGGTCGCGCCGCCTTCGCTGATCATGCGTTGTGCAAGGAACCGAGCAGCTTCGACATACGTGGGATCATTCAGCAGGTTGAGGGCTTGCAGGGGTGTGTTCGAGCGTGATCGGCGGAGGGCGCAGGTCTCGCGAAAAGGGGCATCAAAGAGCAACATGCCCGGATGCGGTACGCTGCGCTTCCAGTAGGTGTAGAGGCTGCGGCGGTGCAGATCGTCGCCACTGCCCTGCTGATAGGTGGCCTTGGGGTTGTCACGCTGAGCTACGACTTGCTCGTAAAGCCCGGGCGGGTGATACGGCTTCACGCTCGGGCCGCCGATTTTCTCCACCAGCAGCCCGCTGGCGGCCAGAGCCTGATCGCGAATGACTTCCGCGCTCAGACGATGACGCGGTCCGCGTGAGAGCCAGGTATTCATTGGGTCCAACTGAGCACTGCGAACCGTGAACTGAGAACTCTGCTGATACGCCTCGCTCGTCACGATCATCTTCACGAGCTTCTTCACATCCCAGCCGCTCTCTTGAAAGGTCACCGCAAGCCAGTCGAGCAACTCGGGATGACTCGGCGGCTCGCCCTGGGAGCCAAAATCCTCGCTGGTGCGCACGAGGCCGGTGCCAAAGAAATGCTGCCAGAAGCGGTTCACGATGACGCGGGCGGTGAGCGGGTTCTCGCAGCTCACGAGCCACTTCGCAAGTCCAAGCCGGTTGCGTGGCAGATCAGCGGCAAGCGCGGGCAAAACACCGGGCGTGGCCGCAGTGACTTTCTCGCCTGGCTTGTCATAAGCACCTCGCATGAGGATGAAGGTGGGGCGCATCTCCTCTTGCTCCTCCATGACCAGCGTGGTGGGAATCTCTGCCTCCGCAGTAGCGATCTGCTTCTTCAAAGCGGCTGCTTCCTCACTCAGACGACGATGCTCCGGCATTTGCGATAGCCGGAAATTTGCGAGCTGCTTGCGCTCGGCAGGCGTTCGTTTGGCGGGCTCTTTCTGCGCGATGGTAACAATGTTCGCTGGCGCGATGACCTCGGTCGGAGTCGTGGAGGCAAAGAAACGCCACTGCGAAGGTCCGCCGGCATTCTCGACACCGATCGTGATTTCCACTTCGGAGGCTTCGAGAGGTTTTTCGAGCTCAAACAGTGCCTGCACCGGATTGTTCGGTGCCACCGAGAGCACAGATTTGGTTTTGCGATCATCGTCGAGCACACTGGCGTGCGTGGCATCGATGGGATGCAGCTTGATTTTGCACACTTTGAGCTCGCTCCATTGAAAACGGGCCGACGTAGCCGTGGTGGAGCATTCGAGGCGCATTGCGGTGATCTTTCCGTCGGGCAGCTTGGCCTTGATGACGATGTTGTTCGCCCGCGTTTCCTGCGGACCGATCAAAACGGCCTTGCCCTCGATTTGAGGAGGATTATCGCCACCCGTCGCTTCTTGTGGCTCCAGCGGCAGCCAGTCGATTGTCGCCGCGACGAGTTCTTTCGCCCAAGGCTCCAGATCATCCGCAGCGAGGCCTTGGAGCTGGTTCTCGACGGGTTTGAGCTTCGCATTCAGCGCAGTGATTTTGGCCTCCAGATCCGGCGCGGGCAGTTTCACGAAGGGTGGTGCGTTGGTGCGCACTGGATTGCTGTAGAGCCCCACGCCACGCTCCGGCACGTTGTGGAAGAAGGCCTTCATCGCGTAGAAGTCCTGTTGCGTGAACGGATCGAACTTATGATCGTGGCAGCGGGCGCAGTTGAAGGTCTGACCGAGCCACACGGCAGCCGTCGTCTCCACGCGATCGGCCGTGTATTCGGCGAGGAACTCCTCGGCGATGATGCCGCCCTCCTCATTCAGCATGTGATTGCGATGAAAGCCAGTGGCGATCTTTTGATCCAGCGTGGCACCCGGCAGCAAATCCCCCGCGAGCTGCTCAATGGTGAACTGATCGAATGGCATGTTCGCGTTGAAGGCCTTGATTACCCAGTCCCGCCAAGGCCACAGTTCGCGATCACGATCCACCTGGTAGCCATTCGTATCCGCAAACCGCGCCGCATCCAGCCACGCGACCGCCATGTGCTCGCCGTAGTGCGGTGATTGAAGAAGGCGGTCGATGTAATCCGCCAAGTCAGAAACATCCGATTCCTTTGGCGGCAAGCCGGTGAGGTCTAGAGACAGACGCCGCACCAGAGTCTCCCGTGAAGCCCTCGGCGCAGGTTCCAGCCCGTGTTTCTTCAACTCTGCCCGAATGAAGTCATCGATGGAGTTGCCTACCTTCGGCTTCACTGGCGGCACAAAGGCCCAATGCGGCTCATAATTCGCCCCTTCGGCGATCCACTGCTTCAGCGTGTCTTTCTGCTTCGCCGAGAGCTTCTTGTGTGACTCCGCCGGCGGCATCAGATCATCGGCATCGGTGGTGTGGATGCGTTCGATCAACGTCTGCGGCCCCAGCTTGATCAGCTCCTCGCGCACATCGAGCCGCAGATCGGCCTTGCGGTTGTCTTTGTCCGGCCCGTGGCAGTAAAAGCAGTTGTCACTGAGAATCGGTCGGATGTCGCGGTTGAACGATAGATTCTCGAGATTCTCGGCATGTAGGCAGGCGGCCATCAGAGCGCCCAGCAGGACGGGCAGTAGTGGGGATGAACATCGCAGCATGGTGGGCATTTCTACTTGTGAGTGAAGACGCGGCTCTGGATCACCTCGTGCAGGAGCGTGCGGAGGCCGTAATCGTCAGCCTTGGCTCGCTGCACGATGGCCTCGATGACCTCGCGGTCGGCGAACTGGGTGGGCGCTCCCGTGAAGTGGGTGATGAGCTTTTCAGTGACGCAGCGGGCGAGCTGTTGTGGATCGGCGAGGACGATCTGCTTGAACTCATCCACGTCCTTGAAGGCGCGGCCATCGGCCATGGCAAACGAGGCGTCCACCGGTTTGCCCTGGGTGTAATGGCGGATGTCGGTGCCGGGGACGTTCACGACCTTGTCCTTGGCGCTGTCCGGGATGGCGCGGTAAACGGTGCGCCAGCGGCCGGTGACGTCGTAGTTCTCCAGGGCGAAGCCGGGCGGGTCGAGCTGGGCATGGCAACCGGCGCAGGCGGGCTGGTTGCGATGCTTGTCGAGTTGCTCGCGGATGGTGGTGGCTCCGCGGATGTCGGGTTCGATGGCGGGCACGTCCTTTGGAGGCGGGTCGGGCGGCGTGCCGAGGATGCGATCGAGCACATAGGCTCCGCGTACCACGGGCGAGGTGCTGGTTCCATTGGCGGAGACTTTCAACACCGCGCCCTGCGTGATGAAGCCGCCGCGCCGTGAATCGGCGGCCAGCTTGACTTTGCGGACCTGTTCGCCCTTCACCCCCGGGATGCCGTAGTGCTCGGCGAGTCGTTCGTTGAGCATCGCGAAATCACTGTGCAGGATGTTCCGCACGCTGAGGTTGTTTTGGAGCAATTCCTCGAAAAACCGCTCCGTCTCGGCCACCATGGATTGCTGGAGGTATTGCTCGAACTCGGGGTAGAGCTTGGTGTCGGGCTGGGTGAAGTTGATATCGCGCAGGTTCAGCCAGCTGCCGAGAAAATTCTGCGTGAAGCGTTTCGCCATCGGAGAACCCAACAGACGTTCGGTCTGGGCGCGGAGCACGGCTGGATCGCGCAGTTTTTTTTGCGCGGCAAGGGCGGTGAGCTCCTCGTCCGGCGCGGTGCTCCAGAGGCCATAGCTGAGACGGGCGGCGAGCGCGTGATCGTCGAGACGTCCGGGCTTTTCCTGGAGGAAGAGGAAGTTCGGCGAGCAAAGCGCCATCTTGTAGGCGGCGCGCAGGGCGTCATCGAAGCGGCGGCCCTTGGCCATCTGCTCCTGCACGAGCGCGAGATGCTCGCTCACCTCGTCCTCGCTCACCGGACGGCGGAAGACCTTCGGTAGAAAGGCCGCGAGGAGGCGGCGGGCGTCGGCCTCGGGCTGCGATGAAACAACGCGCAGGTCCTTGGTGGGCAGCTTTGGATTCGCAGGCTGAAGCGGCAGATCGCCGTAGAGCAGGCGGTGGCCCCGCGGCGGCCATTGCTCATGCAGCGGGCCTTCGATTTCCACCCACTCGACGACCGCGCAGAGGCCTGCGACCATCGCACGCTCGTCTGGCTTCTCCGGCACGGCGCGATAGGGCGAAAGCCAGAGCGTCTTGCCCTTTGGCACACGCGCCTCGTAAGTGAACTCGCGGAACTCGGTGGGGCTCATCTCGAAGTAAGTATTGCCAAAGGTCAGTCCGGTGCGCGGCCAGTCGGCGAGCGCCACCTTGAGGATGATGTGGCGGTCCGGACGCGTGGGGTCGTTCTTGCCGGCGTTCGGGCCGTCTTTGTCAATCATCGCCCGTGCCCGGATGCGGAAGCGGTAGCGCGCGTCCGGCACCGGCGGCGACCATGCTCCGAGTTCGCCGTGTGGACCATTGCCTCCGTTCCAGCGGATCGCGAGGAATCCCTCGGGCGAATGCGTCCACTGGCTGTTCTGAAAGCCCGGCGCATTCCAGTCGTGCCAGGTCTCATTGTAGTCGGTGCGGATCTTCTTCGTCTCGGGCTTGGGCGCTGTGACCGTCGCTTCCTTGAGCGCTAGATCGGCGGCCTGCAAGTAACGCTCCAGGTGCACGGCGGAGAGGTTCAGCGCGGCACCGATGTTGTCGAAGCCGCCCGCCGTGCCGTCCTCGGGCAGAAGGTCGCGCAGGGGCGTGTCGATGCCGAGCAGGTCGTGCATCGTCTGCACATACTCGGTTCGGTTCAGCCGGCGGTAAACGACCCGGCCCTCGCTCTCCTGCTTCGTTCGGCTGAATCCGTGCAACTCGTCGCGCAGGGCCTTGAGAAAGACGCGGCTCACCTCGGCGGCGGGGCGTTCCTGCTTCTTCGGCGGCATCTCGCCGCGCTCCACCTTGTCAAAGACCTTCGTCCACTGCTGGAGGTTCTCGATGTCGTCCGGCTGCCACTTCAGGGCCGTCAGGTCCAGTCCGCCCTCCTTTGCGTCTGCGTCGTGGCACTCGTAGCAGTGTTGATTGAACATCGACTCCAGTTTGCCGCCGAGTTCCGCGGCACCGGCGGCGGCCGTGGCAAGGCAGAAAAGGGGGATGCAGGTCGAGAAAGTCATCTTCATGGCTGCTTTTCGGTGGAGGGATCCGTCTTCGGCATGGCCCGTGCGAGGCGAAAGCCGGTGTCGGGATAGCGCTTCGTCGGACTGGTGGAGGTGCGAACCCTGGAAAGGAGTTTTTCGTGGCTGCCGCACATGCTGCCGCCCCGGATGACCCGCTGGGTATCGAAGACGGTCGCCTCGATCCATTCCCACGCGTTTCCGGCCTGGTCGAGCGTGCCATAATGGCTGGCGGAGCCCGGGAAACTGCCGACTGGCATGACGTCGTTGAAGCCCCGGAGGATGCCGCCGTTAGGTTGCGGTCTGGTATCGGCGAGGAAATTGGCGAGGTTGAGGCCGGGATCGCTTGGTTTGGCGAGCTTGGGAGCCACATCGCTCCGCGTCGGGTAGCGCCAGTAGTTTCCCGGCGGGCCGCCCGTAGCCTGGGGCTGGTAATAGGCGGCCTTATACCATTCGTTCTCATTTGGAATCCAGATCCTGGCACCGGTTTCCCGGCTGGCGAGTCCACCGTCTTTGGAAATCAGGTAGGCTCCGGTTTCGGTGTCGCCTGATCCTGCCCCATGATCCAGCCAGTTGGCAAAGCGCATCGCGTCGAGAAAGCTCACCTGCATCACCGGCTCCCCTTCGCGTTTCGGTCTGGGGGCATACTTGAAGGCACCCACTGTGCCGGTGCGATCGATTTTCTGCCCGGCATTCCAAAGGGCGCGAGGATCGCTTTTCGCCGCCACCGCATTCAGAAACTCCGCATACTGCGCCACCGTGACCTCCAGCCTGGAGATTTGAAACGCATACCCCACCGCGCCGTGGCCGGTTTTGTCAGGCTTGTTGCCGGGATCACCCACCGTGACCCATTCCAGTTGCTGAGCATGAGCCGCACCCGCCAGCGCCAGCAGGGCGAGCATCGCCATCAGATTCATCCATGTGCGCATTCTCATTTGGCGACCCCCAGCGGTTCGAAGCTCACGTCGTCATACCAGCCGTTCACCACTTCGCGGCCCCCGCCGCCCACGGCGAATTGCAGCGTCTGTTTCGGCGCGTCGCCCGCGTTGGTCAGGTAGATCAGTGCCTGTTTCCCATCGATGAAGGCCGTGATCGTCCTGTCGCGTATCTCGATCACCAAGTCATGCCATGCGCCGGTCGCGAGGGCGATCTTCTCCACCTTGGCTGCGGGGATGAACTTGCGGTTCATCTTCTTTTCCTTCTTCAGCGCCTCCGCCTCCGGCGAGCCTTTCGGATGCAGGTTTTCCTCGTCCCAGGCGGTGATGCTGCTTGGTCGGATGTGAACACCCGCGAGGTGGAAATTCGCCTCCAGGATGGGATTCGGGCCGTTGAACCCGACCGCCGCCATACCGCCCTCCTCCAGCTTGAAGCGCAGGCTGAGGCGCACGTCCTTGCCGCTGACCTTTCTCGTGAGTCCCGATGCATGCAGCTTCCCAAACGTCTGACCGCGCAGCTCGCCGCCGTGGATCTGCCACCAGCGGTGCATGTTCTCCGCACCCGACACCACCTTCCCATCGGGCAGCCACCCATAGGACGACCAGTTCTTGAGAAACGCCGCCTCGTCAGAAAAATCTTCCTTCCAGCGTGAGAGGTCGGGCGGTTCGGAGGCGTGAGTCAGCACTGACGCAACGACGAGGGTGAGAATCAAAAGAGGAACTTTCATGGAAGGAAGGATTGGAGAATACGTCGGTTCGCTCACTTTTTTGGCTCCAAAGGTTCAATGCTCACATCGTCATACCACGTCGCCAGCACCGTCATTCCATTGCCACCGACACCGAAGCCGATGCTCGTCTTTGGTGCATCGCCGCAAAGCGTAGTGTAACTCAGAACCGGATAGGCATCGATGAACACGCTCAGCTCTTTCCCGCGCACTTCCACAGCGAGGTCGTGCCATACCTCGGGCACGATCACGGTCTTCTCCGTCTTCGCGTAGTAGAACTTGCGATTCCACCCACCTTTCTTCTTCAACTCCGCAGCCTCCGGGGAATCCTTGGGATGCAGCACATCATTGTCCGCCGCCACGATGCTGTCCGTGCGGATGTGCAGGCTCACGACATTGAAGACCTTTTCCAAAATCGGATTCGGCCCACGAATGCCGATGGCGGCCATGCCACCAGCGGGAATCTTGAACCGGCAGCTTAGCAGCACGTCCTTCCCGGTTACATCGCGCGAGATGCCGGAACCGTGCTTCTCCTCCGGAAAGTTCTGCCCGCGCAGGGCACCGTCCACGATCTGCCACCACTCCGGTCGCGATTCGTGCGCGCCAACCGGTTTGCCGAGTGGATTCTTCGCATCAATGCCACTCGCTAAGAATCCATAGCTCGACCAGTTCTTCGCGAACGAGACTGAATCCGAGAAGTCATCCTTCCAACACGAGAGGTCGGGCTTGTCATCAGCGGCATGCAGCGCAGCCAGCGATGCGAATAGCAGGGCGGTGAGGAGGGTGAGGGTGTGTTTCATGTTCATCGCTTTCATTTATCGGTTCAACTTTTCGTCACCGTGTCTCTTGATCCAGTCGCGCATCCACGGTGCGCTGGGGATGCCTTGATCGATCCCGGCGAGGCCAAGGATGACGAGGTCGGAGACGCGGCCTTCCTTGAGCCACTTCAGGCCGAGGCTGCACTGGTGTTCCATGAGGTCCAGCGGCATGGGCTGTCCCATCACGTAGGTCTTGTCATCGGCCTTCGCAGGATCCTTGTCCCAGTAACCCCAGAGATAGATGCCCAGGGCGATGCGGCAGGTCTTCGGCTTGATGGATTCCAGCAAAGCCATGTTCTTCTCCAGGTCACGTAGATCCTCGCTCTTCGCTGTCCAGAACACGACCACGTCAAAGTGCTTCATCATGTCCGGCAATGGCGGCTCGCAGTCCTTGAAGTCGGGGTGCTTGCGGTCGAATTCTTGGCTGTAGATGGTTGTCCAGACCTCCATCGGACGCCCCACTGTGCCGAGCTGGTCACGCAAGGATTTCAACTGCGCCTCGGTCATCGCCGGCGTTCCGACCTTCGTTCCGTCGGCGCGCTTGGTGTAAGGCCTGGTGACGAAATCGTCGAGATAGATGCCGGTGAAGTTGGGGTAGCTCTTTGCCAGGGTGACGATGTCGGGAACCTCCGCCAGGCCGCCAAGCCCGCCCGACCCGACGGCAGCCCACTGGACTCGCTTCAGAGGCTCGAAGGAAATGGCATACTGCTCCTTGGTGGTCTTCGCCTTCCAATCCTTCTCCCGCGACATGGCTGGCGGCTGATTCCATGGCTGCGTGATGAACATCAGGTTCGGCACACCGAGCCAGAAAGCGCCCTCTGCCGGCGTCATCCGCGAGCCGCCCCGATAGCCCGCGCCCTCGTAGAAAAGGCGCGGCCCATCGGCCGGAACTCCGAAAAGCCAGAGACGGTCACGGACGGTGGCGGGCGATGTTGTTTGCTGGGCGTTTGCCACGAGCGGGGCGAGCAGCAGCAGGGCGGTGAGGATCGCAAATTTAATCATTCCTTGTTCCTTAAAAAAACTTCGTCACTCCGGGCTGTGGCGGAGGGGTGAGCTCGATCTTGGTATCCCAGTCGAGGTGGTCAGGAACGAGTTGCTGCTGGGAGTTGAGTGCCTGCTCCCACGTGATCTCCTGCCCGGTGTAGGCGGCCATGCGGCCCATCAAGGCCATGAGGCTGGTGTGAGCCATGCGTTGGCCATCGTTGATGGGCTTGCCAGCACGGATGGAGGCAAAGAACTCGTCATGCTCTTTCTGGTGCATGCTCTCGCGTTTTCCGCTGAAGGTCCACGGATTCGCCCCGGTAATGACTGGTGCCGGACCTTTTCCAAGGGTACAGACGCCGTCGGCACCGATGATATAGTCGGCGTTTTCCTTGTGGCAGCCATCCTGGCAGCGCACACCGAGGAAGCCGCGCACGCCGCTGGCGTATTCATAGATGATCTGGCAATGGTCGAAAGTGTTGCCCTCGCCGGGGAATTGCCGTCCGCCCACACCCACGGCTTTCACAGGCATCTCGTCGTCGAGCCACCAGGCCATCTTGTCCGCGCTGTGGCCGCCAGAAAGGCCGATGCACATGTCTCCGCCGAGCCAGAGAAAATCGGACCAGTCTCGGAGTTGCCACTGGAGATCGCTCCACTCCGGACGTCGCTCCTTGCCGTAGTATTTGTTGAAGCTCTGCCGGTAGTAAGTAGCATAGACTGTGCGCACCTGGCCGATGGCTCCAGCGCGTATCTGCTCACGCGCGGCGCGAGCGGTGTTGTCATAACGCCAGCAGAAGCCGGAGAGGATGCCGAGCCCTCGTTCCTGCGCCCGCGTGGCGCTGTCGAGGAAACTGCGGATGCCTGGGGCGTCCACGGCGGCGATGCATTCGGCAAAGACGTGTCTGCCAGCATCGATGGCTGCTTTCAGGTGCTGTGGGCGAAAAGCAGGCGGTGCGGCGAGCAGGACCACGTCCACATCGCTGGCGATGACTTTTTGATAGGCGTCGAAACCGAGGAAACGTCGGCCCGCGTCCACCTTCACGCGCTCCGGCGCTTGCTGGCGCAGTTTCTCCAGGCTGCTGGCGAGACGATCCTCGAACACGTCACCCAGAGCGACGACGACGCTGTTCGCATCCGCCTTGAGCGCTTCGATCGCCGCAGCCGTGCCTCGACCCCCGCAACCGATGAGTCCGATGCGCAGCGTTTGCGTGTTCGGCGCGGCGGAAAGGATGGAGGGAACGACCAATCCGCCCGCCAGCGCACTGGCGGCGGATTGCTTGATGATGTCCCGGCGGGTGGATTCGGCGGTGGTGATGTTCGTATTCATGCTTTCAGGGGTTTTGAGTGGGTACGGAGTTGGGTTCGGCCAGGAATTTTTCGTAAAGCGCGAGCGGCTGGGACATCGCCTCGTCCAGTGGCGTGAGGACGAGCCGCACCTGCGCCGTGCGCACATCGCCGGGCACAAGGTCATCGCCAAAAATGAGGAAATCCACCGCACTGTAGGTCGTGGCGCGGTCCTCGACGCGCGGCGTGTAGTAGCGAGCGCTGATCGCCGAGCAGGCGGCTCGTTTCATCATCAGCACCACGGCGTGCTTCTTCTCCGGGTCCGTCATGAAGGTGACCGGCTGCGCGTAGTGCCGCAACGGGAAGAAAGGGGCGACGTTCGCCTTGAACTCGCTGCGCTCCCAGCGCCCGTCCAGCGGACGCCGCGCCGCGTGCGCATCGCGCGGAAACACCAGCGAGCAGCCGCGAAAGACCTCGCTAAACTCCGGCACCACGAGGTCCGCCTCCGGCGGCTTCCCGCCGCTTGAGCGCCGCTGTAGATAGACGTGCGGAACCATCGCCATGTCGAAGTAGCTCGGCAGCAGCAACTCGTAGCCCGCGTAAGTGCCCCTGGCCCGAAGCGTGAGGTGCAAGTCAATCGTGTCCGGCCCGCTCACAGTGTAGCGCGCGGTAATCTCCCCCTGATGGTCCTCCGTCGCTGGCCAGAAAATCTCCACCGCCGTGTCCGTGGCTTTCACCTCGCGCTTGTTCAGACGAGGCGCGCCCATGCCGAGATTGACCGACATCAGCTTGAAAAGATTCAGCAACGAGTATCGAGCATCATTGACCTGCTTCCCGGACGGCTTGTCCACGAGCTGCGTGATGCCGTGATACGCCCCCTCCGTCACGATGCTGCCCGACATCAACGGCGTGTCGAAATCGAACCCACCGGTCGCGGCGTTCTTCGTCAGATGCACCGGTTCGGCGGCGTGGAGTGTGGCCAGCGGCGTGAGGATGAAAGCGGTGAGGAGAGTGAGGGTATGTTTCATGATTCAGGCGAGGATCTCCTTGATGATATGCCCATGCACGTCGGTCAGCCGGAAGTCGCGGCCTTGGAAGCGGTAGGTGAGCCGCTCGTGGTCGAGGCCGAGTTGGTGCAGCAGCGTGGCGTGGAGGTCATGCACGTGGACGGGGTCGCGCACGACATTGAAGCCGAGGTCGTCGGTCTCGCCGTGGCTGTGGCCTCGTTTGAAGCCGCCGCCGGCGAGCCACAGCGTGAAGCTGCGGTTGTGGTGGTCGCGTCCGTCATCGCCCCCCTGCACCATGGGCGTGCGGCCGAACTCGCCACCCCAGATGACGATGGTGTCGTCAAGCAAGCCGCGCTGTTTGAGGTCGGTAACGAGCGCGGCGCTGGCCCGGTCGGTGGCCGCGCAGTTCGTCCGCAGTTCCTTGGTGAGCGCCTTGTGCTGGTCCCAGGCTTCGTGAAAAAGCTGCACGAAGCGCACCCCGCGCTCGATCAGGCGGCGCGCGAGGAGACAGTTGCGCGCGTAGCTAGATTCCTTGATATCCTTGATGCCATACAGGTCGAGGATGTGCTGCGGCTCGCCGCCGAGGTCCATCAATTCGGGCGCGCTGGTTTGCAGGCGGTAAGCCATCTCATAACTATGAATGCGAGCTGCCGTCTCGGGATCGTGATGCTCGCCAAACGCGAGGTCGTTCAGGGCGCGCAAGGTATCGAGCGAGGCACGCTGGGCTGCCGCATCGACGCCTTTGGGATTGGAGAGATATAGGATCGGATCGCCCGTGCCGCGCAAAGGCGTGCCAGCAAACGTCGTGGGCAGGAAACCGCAGCCGTAATTGCTGGCACCGCCACTGGTACCCTTGGCGCTGGCGAGCACGATGTAGCCGGGCAGGTTTTCACTTTCGCTACCTAGGCCATACAGCGACCAGGCACCGAAGCTCGGCCGCCCAAAATTCTGCGAGCCGGTATTCATCATGATCTGTCCCGGCGCGTGATTGACGGCCTCGGTGTGCATTGAATGGATGAAGCACAGTTCATCCACGATCGCGGCGGTGTGCGGCAGCAGTTCGCTAACATGCATGCCGCTCTGTCCATGCTGGGCGAAGTTGAACTTCGGCCCGAGCAGGGCGGAGTTCGGATTGATGAAGGCGGACTTGTAGCCGTTGAGCAATTCAGCGGGCGGAAGCTGACCGCTGCGTTTGGTAAGTTCGGGCTTGTGAGCGAACAACTCGAACTGACTGGGTGCGCCTGCCTGGAACAAGTAGATGACCCGTTTCGCCTTTGCCGGGAAAAGCGGCGCGGGCCGGTCTCGAGTTTCCGCTGTCGCGGCGGCGGATGCCTCGCGCCGGAGCAACGAATTCAAGGCGAGCCCGGCGAGGCCGACGCCGCAGTCGCGGAGGAACCAGCGACGGTTGAGAAATCCGAATTCCGAAGGGCGAGAGTTCATAGTGGGTTATCGATTTCAGGTATCAATTCTTCGTCAGCGTCTCGTCGAGATTCAGCAGCACGCGTGCGGCGAGCGTCCAGGCGGCCGCATCCTGCGCGTTAATGCCGGCGGGCAGTTTAGCGGAGGAGTCAGCGATGATTTCATCCGCGTTCAGTGCGCCGTTGGCGATGCGCTCTCGGGTGCTGGAGATGAGCGTGAGTAGCTTCTCTCTCTCCGCCGGTCGGATGCTACGAGAAACGCAGAGCCGATAGGCGTGGGCGGCGCGATGCTCATCTGTGCCACCACCTTCGTGCAGGATGCGCTGGGCGAGCGCCTGCGCAGCCTCGACCATGATGGGTTCGTTCAGGCCGGTGAGCGCGGCGAGCGCAGTGTTTGAGCGGAGTCGGCGCGCGCAGGCGAAATCGCTGCTCGGCGCGTCAAAGCTGCTGAGCATCGGGTCAGGCATGGAGCGCTTGCGGAAGAGATAGAGCGCGCGCAGATAACGCTCCGGGCCTTGCGACGGCTTCCAGTAGGGCGGCTTCACATAATTGTTTTCCAGCACGCTCTCAGGCACGGGCGGATACGTGGGCGCTCCACCACTACAGTGCGTGAGCAGGCCGGCGATGCCCAGCGCCAAGTCACGCACGACTTCGGCATCGACGCGAAAGCGAGGGCCGCGCGCGAGAAATTGATTGCGAGGATCTCGCTCGAGCGCGGCGGGCGTGGCAAGGGAACTCTGTTGATACGTCGCACTGGTGAGGATGGTGCGCAGCAGGTGTCGCTGGCTCCAGCCATGCTCCATGAAATCCACCGCGAGCCAGTCCAACAGAGCGAGCTGTTCCGGCATGGGTGCGCGCGTGCCGAAATCCTCCGCCGTCTCGACGAGTCCCGCGCCGAAGATGGCCTGCCAGACGCGGTTCACCGCCACGCGCGCCGCCAGCGGCGATCGCGCGTCCACTAGCCAGCGTGCAAAGGCGAGCCGGTCGGGCTTTGCTCCCGGTGGAAGGGGATGCAAGGCAGCGGGCGTGTGCGGCGCGACGGCGTGCTTCGGTTTGTCCCACCCACCGCGATCCAAGAGCCGCGTCTCGCGCTGGTAAAACGGGTCGCGTTCCTTGAGATGCAGCACGGAGGTCGGTGCGGTGGGAAACTTCAACCACCACGCTTCGATCTCATCGTTGAAGGGTTTCAGTTCCGGCACGTTCACGCGCCAGGCTGCAAAGAGGGCCGCCTGCTCTGCGGGCGTGCGTTGCTCCGCCGGGGTCTGCAGCGCCAGGATGGCTGCGTGATCCATCGGCGCGGCATGCGGGGCGGGAGCAGTCGTGAGACTCACACGGACGTGACCCAACTGCATTCCGTAAGGCCACTGACCGCCGGAGAGATGGATCATCACTTTCATCTTCGTTCCTGATGGCAGTTGCAACGCCTGCGCGAAACGCACCACCGCCGCCGACGGTACGTTGCGCCGCCCGGCGCCGCGATCCGCCCGCCAGCTCGTCTCCAGCTTGCCGTCGATGAGGAATTCAACCGGGCCGCAGAGACGCTCGACTTTCTTCGCAAAGGTCTTCTTCTGCGCGACGGTTTCGTCGAGATTGTCCTCGGATTTTTTGGGGCGCGCGACCCATTCTGCTGGTTCGGGATGTTGCGGCATGGAGAAATCCGCGGTCGCCTCCACCAGCTTCAGATCCTCGTAGTCTTTCGCGCCGGGTTTCAGCACACTGACCTTCAAATCGGACACGGCCCAGGTGCCGTGCGCGCCGCGCCCCGGACCGCCAAAGTGCAGGTCGCGATGCGGCAACGCCTCCAGACGCAGTCCGGTGACGCCCGCGAGTTCCGGTTCGGCGACGATGACGCTATACGCACCGGTGTTCATCGGTCCTTGCGTGAGAATGGAAAAGCCGGGCTCCTTGGTTGGGTGCGTCATGCCGTCGCTGGAGTGCAATTCCATCGCGTCGAGCGGCGTCCAGACGGGCTGTTGTTTCCGCACTGCCTCGCTCCATGCGCTCAGTTCGTCCTGCCATTGCGGGCGCGCAGCGCGCAGCCGTTCCTCCACCGCGCGGATGCCATCCTGGATGGCGGCGATTTCTTTCTGCTGCCCGGTCTCGAAGACAGGCGAACGCGCCTCGAAGGTGTTGTTCAAAAAAGCGAACACGCCGAAATACTCGTCCTGCGAGATGGGGTCGAATTTGTGGCTATGACACTGCGCGCACTGAATGGTCAGCCCGAGCACCGCCTTGCCCACGCAATCCATGCGATCGAACATTTCCTCCATGCGAAACTGCTCCGGGATGA
>JBILTQ010000240.1:0-8428 GCA_044371435.1 Pirellulaceae bacterium
GAAACCGGAACAAGGAAAGTTATTTGCCCGGTTCATGGAAGTATATGCGGGGTTTTTGGAGTATACCGACTGGGAAATTGGCCGTTTGATAGACTACTTACGCCAGTCGGGACAATTGGAAAATACCGCTGTTTTCGTAATCATTGGCGATAACGGAGCCAGCAAGGAGGGTTCATATAGTGGTATTATCGACAAGGGGCCTCGTGCTTTCAACGACGATGGCGAATTGCTGGAACACAACTATAAAAATGCGGATAAAATAGGTGCTCCAAACATAGATATACAAGCAAACTATCCCTTAGCATGGGCTCAGGCAACCAATACTCCTTTCAAATTATGGAAACAGGACGCAAACAGCGAAGGAGGCACACGCAACCCGCTAATCGTTTACTATCCAAAAGGAATTAGAGAAAAAGGTGGAATCCGCAATCAGTACGGCCATGTAATTGATATTCTGCCAACAACTCTCGATCTGATTGGTCTAAAACAACCCGAACAGATTCGTAAGGTAAAACAGGACCCAATTCACGGAACTTCGTTGTACTATTCGTTCGACAACGCGAATGCAGCATCGCGCCGTACCGAGCAACATTACTATATTTTTGGCGCCCGTTCGGTTTACAAAGATGGCTGGAAAGCGGCAACCGCACACCGTCTTGGTGCAAACGCCCAGACCTTTCTTTCTGATGCGAAAAAAGAATATGATAATGATCCTAACCGTTTCGAAACCGATAAATGGGAATTGTACAATATGAACGATGATTTCAATGAGTTGAACGACTTGTCGGCTAAGGAACCCGAAAAGATGAAAGAACTGAAAGCCCTATTCGACAAACTTGCTGTTGATTACAAACTTTATCCGTTCATAGATTGGGATGACCAAAAACGTCGAAGAAACGAACGGGCGAAGAAAGGAATTAAGAATTGAACTTCTCCCGATCCGGCGGGGTTGGTTTCCAACGACTATTGAAAGCTCCGGCAAGCGTGGGGCCAAACAGCCAACGCGCTCGACCGACTTGTAATCATCGGCAATGCGATCATCCATAGGCGTCCACTTGGAGGATGATGGAAAAACAGGCCAACAGGGTGGATGCTTCTGCGTGGTGACGCGACATGCGCAGTTAAAGACGACTCCTCGCTGGGCGACTTATTGCCCAGTGATAGCCCGGATACGATTGAACTCACGGAACGGACAACGACCTCCCCTATCGGATCCAGAACAAAACATGAAAAGAACCATGAGACAACGAATCTGTCATCTGCTCGCTGTCGTGTTGCTGACATCAATGGCGGGACTATACGGAGCCGATGAGGGCGGTGCGATTCATGCGGTCAATTTGCGCAGTGAGTAGATGACCAATCCGTCTGGTATCGATGTCGTGCGGCCGCTCTTGAGTTGGGTGCCGGAAAGTCGCGACCCATCGGCGCGCTCGCTGCAGCAGACGGCCTATCAGGTTCTTGTGTCCCCTCGGTGGAGTTGCTGGCGCGAAACACGGGCGACGTCTGGGACAGTGGAAAGGTGATCATCCAACCCCGCCAGACGGGAGATGCCCGCGACCTGATCGTGACCGAACCTTCGGAGCAAAAGTCCGCCACCTCATCCTTATGCAGGATCACGCTTTCCAACGGTCGGGTGCTGTCCGTATTCGCGAGGGATGGCGAAGTACAAGTGCAGGCCCCGTCTTTCAGCGGCGATGCGCAGCTCGTAGTCACACTCGAAAGCGCCGGAGGGATTGTGAACGGACTTGTCATCAAGGGACGAGAGGCAGCGGGAAGTCATGCTTTCGATGCCCGCCCTAGTCAGACCGCAATCCGCACCCCGATCCTCAGCCCGTCCAATTTCAAATGGATTCAATCCGCTTCGGAGATTTCACCTTCGTACTCCGACGTCCTGAACGGCCAGAACCATTCGGGTGACTCTGCGCCAAAACGTTAAAAATTTATGCACAAACAAAAGCTTGATCCCATGAAACCTATCCTCTCCGAAACCATGAATCACTTCACACGCCGTTCCTTCCTAAAGACAGCCGCCTTCGCCGCCCCGGCGCTCATCGGCATGAATTCACCCGTCAGGGCGCAAAGCGCCAGTGAGGGCAAGCCCGGGGTAACCGATCCATCGAAAATCGACGCATGGCTGCAGACATTGCGCAACAACTACAAATGGAAGGATGCCTCCGTCGATAAGCTTGTGGGGGACGCCTATCGTATCTGCGTGATGCCGAACATCCGCGAGCCGGAGGGCTTGCTGCGCCGTAAATGGCTGACCCCGGATTCTAAATACAACGGGCATTGGATCTGGGACGCCATGCTCCTGGCCGACCTCTTGAGCCTAGCTCCCGGGTTTGAACAAAACCTGCGTGATGCTTTTTCTAACTACTGGGATTTCCAGGATATGTGGGCCGGCCTGGCGCCGGATTATGCACACGGGATGATCTCCAACAACGTCAGGCCGGGAAGTTATTCTCCCAACACCCAGGGGATGTGCCCTATTGCCTGGGCCATGGAACGGATTGAAGCGCGGCAACCGAATCTTGGCCTGGTTACCGCTGATTCCCTGTCGAGGCTAGAGCGTTACCATGACTGGTCTTGGCGCGAACGCGATCTTGATGACCTGGGATTGATCACCGTCGGCACCTATGCCCCTCTGGCGCTGAAAAACATGTCCACAGAAAAGTGGTTCTCTGATCCGACGTTAGACGCCGATAAACGGATACAGAAGACCATTCAGTCGGCTCGTTTTGAAAGTTTTGATTTTGAGCCGTGCATGGATGATCTGACACTTGTCCCGCACCCAAGTCGTGGTGGCCCGGCAATGTACGGGACGATTCTTCTGCCCGGGATCACCTCCTTTCTAATTCAAGCCGAGCAATCGCTGGCGCGGTTAGCTGAAAAATTCGGCGATCATGCAATGGCCGAACGCCGCAATCGCCGGGCTAAAAAAGGAATGGATGCCATGCGCCGTTTGATGTGGGACGAACAGGAAGGCACCTTTCTGGCGGTCAAGCGCGGATCGCTGGAAAAAATACGGGTCCCGACCATCGGCAGTTGGATGCCATTATGGGCGGGAGTTCCGACCAAGGAACAGGCGAAGAAGATGGCCGCCAAACTTCTCGAACCCGATTGGTCCACGCCGCTGCCGATTCCATCGGTGGGACGCAGTAGCCCCAAATTCAACGATGGCGGACTGCCGGTCATGCCTCTCGGCATCATGTTTCGCGGCGATGTCTGGGGGCCGGTGAACTATTATATTTGCTGTGGCCTGCGAGATTATGGATATGCCGACTTGGCCGGCGAAATCACCACTCGCTTCCTTGAGAATGCCATGAAGAACGGGTTGTCTGAGTGCTATCACCCCGATAGCGGGGCGCCCTTGAGGGGGCGGACAAATGATTTTGGGGCGGCAGTGGTTACCATGCTGGTCGACGGCTTGAGCAAAAAATACGCGCAACGCTAAAAATCCAGCTGATACGAAATCTAAGGGCAATACACCATGAACCCCACCCTCCTCACCCTCATCGCCCTGCTGCTCGCGCCGCTGGCCGCGCTGCGCGCCGCCGAGCAGCCCCGCACCTTCTGCAATCCGCTGCCGATCCCCAACTACCCCGTCGGCTTTTATGCGCGCAATGTGACCAATGGCGAACCCGATGCCCGCGAGAGCTGGATGCTCGGGCATCGCGAGCAGTTTCGTGAGCTGGCCGATCCGTTGGTGCTCTGGCACGATGGCAAATGGTATCTCTACCCGTCCGGTGACATGGCGTGGGTCAGCTCGGACCAAGGTGCGACTTGGCAGCATCAGCCGCTCAATGTGCGTGAGATCGGCTATCCGCCCACCATCGTGCGCCATCGTGGCCGGTTTCTGCTCGGCAATAACTCCGCCACATTCCACGCCTCCGCGTCGCCTCTGGGGCCGTTCGAAAAGATCGGTGACCTGAAGCTCAAACCCGGTGGCGAAGTGCCGCCGCTGATGGGCAAGATGCTCTTCTCGGATGATGACGGGCGGCTCTTCCTCTATTTCGGCGTTTCAGAGAAGGCCGGCATTTGGGGCGTAGAGCTCGACGCCGCCGACCCGACAAAGCCTCTCGCTCCGCCAGTGCGTTTGATTACCTTCAATCCCAAAGAACGCCCGTGGGAAGCTTTGGGTGAATGGAACCAGGATCATACCAAGGGCTGGCTGGAAAGCGCATGGCTGCTGAAGCGCAATGGCAGATACTACCTGACTTACTCCGCCGCCGGCACCCCATACCGCACCTACGCCATGGGCTGCTTTGTCGGCTCATCACCGCTCGGACCGTTCACGCCGCAGAAACGTAATCCGATATTGCGCACCACCGAGGGACTGGTCGCTGGCACGGCATCCGGTAGCATCGTGGTAGGGCCTGAGAATCAACTCTGGGCCTTCTATACGGTGAGGGCGGGAGTGGTGCACAAGTTCGAGCGCCGCATCGGCATGGATCGCGCGGAGATTGACGCTGATGGCGAACTCGTCGTTCACGGCGCGACTTCGTTCCCGCAGTGGTTGCCGGGGAAGATGTCGCGGGCTGCGAAATCCGCCGATACCGGCTGGCTCCCGATCAACGGCCTCGTGCATACGCTCGGCTCCACCACTGCCCCGGATTTGCCAGGCCGCCTCGCCGTGGACAACGAAATGCGCACCTGGTGGCAGCCAGCCGAAGGCGACACGCAGCCGACGCTCACCAGCACCTTCGGCGCATCCGCCACGATCCACGCCGTGCGCCTCATCTGGCGAGACATCGGCCTCGACACGAAGCACGACGTGAAGCCCGGCCCCTTCCGCTACCGCGTGGAACTCGAAACCGCCAAAGACCAGTGGACCACGATTCTCGACCGTAGCGAGAGCACCGAAGACCTGCTCATCGACTACCGCGAATGCAAGCCCGCCACCGGCACGCGCGCCCGGTTAGTAATTCTTGGCACACCAAAAGGCATCACCCCCGGCGTCGCCGAGTTCACCGTCTTTGGCAAAACCATCATTTCAAAATAATCCGACCATGAAACCCATGCTCTACCGCAATCCCTTCCACGACAAAAAGATGAGAGACAAAAACATGAAGACTCGCAGCCCATTTTTCTGTCTCCAATTTTTTTGTCGTCTGCTCATCACTGCCCTGCTACTCGCACCGCTGGTGGCGCTGCAAGCCGCACCATCATCAGACTCCCACATCTTCATCGCCAGCAAGGCGGGCGCGAAGCTCGATAGTGACGTCACCAAAGGCGGCGGCACCGACGACACGGCGCTCATTCAGGGCATCCTCGACCGAGCGCCAAAGCTCGGTTCGCTGAAGCTCGTCGTAGATGGCCCGATTCTCGTGAAAGGTCTGAAGGTTCACTCCAACACCACCATCGAGTGCCTCACGAGTGATTGCGGTTTCTTCCTCGCCGATCACGCGGACCAGCCAATCATCCGCAACGCTGATCCCTCGGCCACGGAGCGCAAGAACCACAACATCACCTTCCTCGGCGGCACCTATAACGGAAACTCCGCCAAGCAGACCCATATCACGCTGAGTTCAAAACTGCCACCGGGGCAGAACTGGACCGTCGCTTTCGCCATGTATGGCGTGGAGCAGGTCACGATGCGCGATGTGACGATTGTGGACATGACCACTCTCGCCGTGCAGTTCGCGAACTGGCGGCGCGTCACCTGCGAGAACGTCTTCATTCACCTCAGCCAAAAGCCCGAGCCGCTCCAGTGCGGCATTCAGTTCCAAGGCCCGGGCCAGTTTCTCTCCATGAGAAACATCCACGGCAATCCCGGCGACGACATCATCGCCCTTAACGCCGACGACTACAATGCCGACTGGAACAAGCAGGGCGAGTTCACTGGCAACGACCTTTTCGGCCCCAACGTCAGCTTTGGTCCCATCAGCGATGTGGACATCGACGGCGTGTTCATTGACGGCGGGCACAACGGCATCCGCATTCTCTCCCGCGCCTCGCGCGTGGATCGCGTCTCCATCCGCAATGTGCAGGGCACCTTCACCAAGTATGGTTTCTTCATTTCGCCTGCCTGGAGACCCGGCGGCAACCTGGGGAACATCACCTTTGAAAACATCGACCTACGCCCGCTGGAACCCGACTTCGGGCCGCTGCCCTTCGTTTTTCTCATTCAGGGCAACCTCGAGCAACTCACCCTGCGCAACATCCACAGCCACCTGCCCGTGGACAGTCGTCCTGTGGTCTGGGTGCAGCCGAGCTCCGACATCGGCGTGCTGCGCGTGGACGGGATGAGCCTATACCAAAAGAACCCACGTTCCGCCAAGACGCCCGCCATTCAAGTCGATGGCCACATTGACCTGCTCTCCGTCAACAACGTGACTCTCACACGCCCTGCGGAGATGCCCATCGAAGGCTCACTGGTCCGCACCGATCCCGACAGGACGAAGTTGAAGCAATACTACAAAATCGGGCGCAGCGTCCTCAACTGCCTCTGTCCCTGGGCCGTCAACGGTCGCGGCTGGCCGGAAGCCTTCGAGAGCCTCGAACGCAAGCCGCAGATCCATCGCCTCCATCTCTCGAACATCAGCGCCAACCGGATCAAGAGCGTGCTCCAGCACGACATCGGCGGCATCGACCACCTCCAGTTCGACAACGTCATGACCACCGATGTGCCGAACCCCATCTCGGTGGGTAGTGATGCGAAGGTCGGAGAGATTCCTTCCACGAAGAAAAGCGACAAATAGACCATGAAACACACCCTCAACATAATCCTCACCGCCCTGCTGCTCGCGCCGCTGGCCGGGCTGCACGCCGCTGACACAGCGAAGCTGAAAGGCAAACCCAACATCCTGCATCTCCACGCCGACGATCATCGCGCCGACGGCTTGCGCGCGCTCGGCACGGCGATGCTGCAGACCCCCAATCTCGACACGCTCGTGGCGCGCGGCACGACGTTCACGCGCTGCTACACGATGGGCTCGCCTCACGGCGCGGTCTGCCTGCCGAGCCGCACGATGATGCTCACCGGCAAGTCGTGGCTGCGCATTCCCAACGGCCGCGACGCCACGGTCGACGCCTCCCAGTCCCTGCCCAAGGTGCTCAGCGACGCCGGGTATCAGACGTTTCATGTCGGCAAGGGTGGCAACGAGTTCACCGCCGGCCTCCGAGCCTTCGATACCAACCTGATCATGGATGATCATTCCGTTGAGCTTCGCCGCGTCTCGAGCGAGCAGCACGCGGACGCCACCATCAAGTTCCTCAAGGAGCGGGCCGGCACCACCAAGCCGTTCTACATCTACTTCGCGCCGCCGGTGCCGCACGATCCGCGCGTGGCCGCGCCGGACTTCCACGGGCTCTACGATCCGGCCAAGGTGCCGCTGCCGGCCGCGTTCCTACCCCAGCATCCCTGGGACAACGGTGAGATGACCGTGCGCGACGAGCAACTCGCGCCGTGGCCGCGCACCCCCGCTGACACCAAACAGCAGCTCGCCGATTACTACGCCTGCGTCACCGGGCTCGATCACCACATCGGCCGGGTGTTCGCGCAGCTCAAGGCCGCGGGCGAATGGGACAACACGATCATCATCTTCACCGGCGACAATGGCCTGTCACTCGGCGAGCACGGCCTGTTCGGAAAACAGAATCTCTATGAGTTCGGCGGCATGCATGTGCCGTTCGTCATCGCGGGTCCGGGCATCCCGAAGGGCAAGAGCGACGCCCTTGTTTACCTCATGGATTTGTTTCCCACCTTTGCCGAGATCGCAGGTGCACCGCTGCCAGAAGGCGTCGAAGGCAAGAGCCTCCTGCCAGTGATCACGGGCAAGGAAGCCAAAGTCCGTGATGTGCTCTACACCGCCTACCGCGATTGCCAGCGCTCCATCCGCGACGATCGCTGGAAGCTCATTCGCTACCCACTCGTAGACCGCACCCAACTCTTCGATCTCAGCTCCGACCCGCATGAGCAGAGAAACCTCGCCGACAAGCCCGAGCACAACACGAAGCTCACCGAGTTGACCGCGTTGCTGCAAAAGGAGATGGCGAGATACGCGGACACCTTCCCGCTTCGAGTTGCCAATCCCAAGGCGGCTGAGTGGACGCCGCCCGGTCCGGGCAGCGAAGCGCCCGAGAAGAAAGCGAAACAATGAAACACTTGGCGCTCATTCTCACCGACCTCACACTCATCACCGCCCTGCTGTTCGCGCCGCTGGCCGCGTTGCACGCTGCCGAGCCAAAGCCTGCGAACCTCCACCCCTACGTCACGGCTGGTGATCCAAACATTGGCAGGGCTTTCCGCATCGCGAGCGGTGACCTTGTGAGTAATATTCTGCCTTCGTCGGCACTTCCCTCGCCCAAAAAATGGAAGGATCTATCGGCGCGCCTTGTGGAAATCGCGGGAACTGCGGATGTCATTCCTGAAAGAGTGGCATTCCTGACCGGTGGCATAGACTACCCTGGCAACGTTTTTCTTTTT
>JBILTQ010000022.1:0-27173 GCA_044371435.1 Pirellulaceae bacterium
GGGATGATGCCGGCAATCGCCTCCTACCGTTTGCCGAGCGGCCCCTTTGCGGGAGCTCACATCGATTTGATCGGCGCCGTCCATGTGGGTGAGAAGAAGTATTATGCTGAACTCAATCGACGATTCCAAGAGTACGACGCCTTGCTGTTCGAACTGGTGGCCGATCCCGACGTTCGGGTCGCCACGGCTCGGCAGGATCGCGGCGTCTATAACCCCCTGAGCGCGATGCAAGTCGGGATGAAAGAGGCGCTCGAGTTGACCTTTCAGTTAGACGAGATCGATTACAGCCGGAAAAATTTCGTACACGCCGACATGACCCCCGACGAGTTCGTCCAGGACATGGAGAAACGGCGGGATAATTTTCTCGGAATGTTTGCCCGGATGGTCGGGGCCAGTTTGGCCGCTCAAGCTTCGGAGAGCAGTGCGAATGCCGACGCGAAAATGCTGGCCGCGCTGATGTCCGACAACCGGGCGATTTCCTTGCGTCGAGTGATGGCGGAGCAATTCGAAAGCATGGATGTACAGTTGTCGGGTTTGGCGGATCCTCAAGGTCGGAGCACCCTGCTCACGGAGCGGAACGCGAAAGCTATGGAGGTGCTGCGACGGCAACTGGAGCAAGGCCAAAGAAAATTAGGGGTATTCTACGGTGCTGCTCATCTGGCCGACATGGATCGTCGGCTGATTGCGGATTTCCATGCCGAACGCGGCGCTACCCACTGGCTGGATGCTTGGCGATTAGATCGTCAGGATGCGGCAACGCATTGACCCGATCGCGGCTTGAACGTTCAGGCGTGGTGGGGAGGGCTCGAACGGAGATAGCCCGCATGGCGGCAGGACGCGGATTGACTCGTATCGATATTCCGGAGCGGGGCTCCCACGGCTACCTTGTCCGCCTTTCGCGCCGCGGCCGAAGCTATAGTCGTTTCTTTGCTGACCGCAGCTACCTGGGTAAGCGGCCCGCGAAGAAAGCCGCTCAAGAGCAGTATCGCGAGTGGTTGGACAAGTTGGGCGGGGCGGCCGCGCCATGCCTCAGTTCGAGGAATTCCAGCGGAGTCGTCGGCGTGTATGTCGCCTCTACGCTCGGAGCCAGCCAGGCAGGCGTCGCCTATCGAGCCTACTGCGCTTCGTGGACTTCCGACCGGGGAAAGCGCGAGAAGATCGCCTTCAGTTGGAAACGCTACGGGAAGACGGTTGCTTTTGAGATGGCTTGCCATGCACGTCGCTACCGAACGCGGGATCGGGCGAGCATCATCAAAGCGGTTGCGAAGAAACGCAAGCGGCAACAGGCATCCCGCCGGTCGGCCACCGCATCGCGATCCAGCCGGCCGCGTTAGCCGCGGGGGAAGCGGCAGCCAGGCAACTCTTCGCGCCGGCAGGAGTCGGGTGGATCAGCGCCAACCGCGGTTGGGGCGATCGTAGCTCAAATCAAAGAGTTTCCACTGTCCATCGACCCGATAGAGGACGGCTTCGATGTAAATTGGAAGCTTGATCTGCTGGCCCTGGAGATTGGCTTCGATGAAAGCGTTCATGCTGACTTCGGCACGCCGGCCAAGGTCCGGGCCGCTCAATTCCATGGTGTGTATTTTTTTTATCCGGACAGCTTCAAAGCGGCAGGCCTTGGCGCGGAGCAGCTCGCGAGCAGCCAGGACCGCTTCGCTGGGGCGATCGTAGATTCCCGACTCGGCCTCCTCGAGCTGATTGTTTTCGAGCAGGCGGGCTGACTGAAAGAGCATATGACGCAGCGATTCGTGCTCGGTCTCCACCAGATAGCTCCAGGCCACCAGTCCGGCGGTGACCGGCAGTAAGAGCAAGGCGGCGTAGGCTGCTTCTGCACGCCCGCTTTGGTACCAGGCGATCACGCAAGCCACCACCCCCAGGACTCCGAGGCCGACGAGGGTAAGCGGTTGTTCGAAAATCCATGCCATCTTGGTTCCTGGGGCGTTCAGCGTTAGGGGTAGTAAAGCTTCATCCGGTCGGAGAGGTCGCCCGGCGGGGACGCGACTCGCCCACCCATACTCCCCAGAGCAACGATCGGCCTTGGCGAACTGCCGCATGCTGGAGGAAAGGTCGGATACCCGGCGTTGCCTGCACCGCTCGGTCGCGATGGTCGAGGCTCTGGATCGATCTCGCCATTATAAGTTATCGGCGAGTCTGGAAAATTCGGAGAATCCGTTGGCCGGTGGCTTGGGCATAACCTACGCTTCCGCGATGAGGCGTCCCGTCAGGTCGTCAGCGTCGTCTTCGTCCTTACCATCGTTACCATCGTCATGTTTGAAACATTGCGCCGCTACTGGATTGGATTGCTAGTCCTGGTCATGATCGGGATTCATGCCGGTATCGTCGGTATGATCCGCATGCAGGCGACCCAGGCCAAGGAGTCACTGTCCTGTGAGGTTGACCTAGGAAGTTTCTTCATCGGTCGCGGCGAGGAGGCCGGGGTGGTTCATTTGCATGTTCATGCCTTGGTGCCGGTCAATCACCGCTTGCAGAGCCGCCAGCTGTTCGACTTGAATTTGCAGCAGGTTCGGCAGGCCATCGAAGAGTATTGCCGCCAGGCGGACCCGCAACTGCTGAGCGATCCTTTGCTGACCGAGCTGAAGGAACACTTGATGGACTGTTTGGTACGGACCGTCGGGGAAACGGCCGCCGAAGACGTTGTGCTGACTGAAGTTCGCCCCATCCGCGATCAATCTTCGCTGGCATTCCAAGTGGCCACGGGCGAAATCAAGTCTGCCCGCAAGATGGTGATTACTCGTCAAGTGCGCGACCAAACGCGACGGGCTGCCCATGAGGCTTCCAAATCGGAGCCCGCAGAGCACGGCGACGGCCACAAGGATGGCGGGCATGGCGAGGGGCATGGGAAGTCAGAGCATGGGGCCAGCCACGGGGCTAAAGGGGGCCACTAGCCATCCCCTGGCGGCCAACGCTCAACTTGGTCATTGCTGGGACTATTCAGACGCCACCGCATCGCCAGCGATACGGTCGCTCAGGCACGGGCTCGCGGATGTTTCATCGACAGCCAAGCTCCATCCTGTTGGCTGCTGGCGACGCACTGCTGGATGAAATACATCCCTTCCACTCCATCATGCACATTGGGGTAGATGGTGTTGAGGCGTTCCACCTTTCTGCCTTCCGCCGCATCGATCATCGCGTCAAAAGCTGCGGCATAGATGTTCGCGAAAGCTTCGAAGAAGGCCTCCGGATGTCCGGACGGCAAGCGGCAGGCGGCTCGGCCCGCAGCATTCATGTGCGGGGCATTGGGATCGCGGGTGTACAAGCGATGGGGTTGTCCATTCGCTCGGACCATCATGACGTTGGGTTCTTCCTGACGCCAGGACAAAGCCCCTCGGGTACCATCGATTTCGATCCATAAGTCGTTCTCGCGTCCGTGGCTGATCTGGCTCGCGGTGACGGTCCCAAGCCCACCATTTTGGTACTTGACGATCGCCGTTCCATAATCATCCAGGCGACGGCCTGGTTCAAAGGTCTTGAGGTGGCAGGAAATTTGCTCCGGCAGCAAGCCGGTCATGTAGCGTCCCAAGTTATAAGCATGGGTCGCGATATCACCGAAACAACCGGCGGCTCCGCTCTTGGCTGGATCGGTCCGCCAGGCTGCTTGTTTTTGATCCGAGGTTTCCAGGCGGGTGCGCAACCAACCCTGGATGTAGAAGGCCCTCACCGCTTGGATTTCACCCAACTCGCCGCCGAGAATCATCTCGCGGGCCTGACGCACCAACGGGTAGCCGGTGTAATTATGAGTCAGGGCGAAAATCGACGTGGAACCATCGACGATCTCGGCCAAGGTTTCGGCCTGCTGCAAATCGAAGGTCATCGGCTTGTCGCAAACGACATGGAAGCCTGCTTCGAGGGCTGCCTTGGCCACTTCGAAATGGGCATGGTTCGGAGTGGTGACGCTGACGAAGTCAATTTGTTCGCCCACGGGCAGCTTGGCTTCGCTGGCGAACATTTCCTGGTAGGAACCATAGGCCCGCTCGGCCGAGACATCGTAGTCCGGAGCCGATGCTTTCGAACGCTCCGGGTTGCTGCTGAAGGCACCGGCCGCCACGGTGGCGCGGTTGTCCAGACAAGCCGCGATCGAATGCACGCGACCGATGAAACTCCCTGAGCCTCCCCCGACGAGTCCCATCTTCAGTTTACGATTGAGAGGTCCGTTGGTCATGCGTCTTTGATTCCCTGAATAGTTTACTGAAAAAGTGAAAGACCCTGCGGTGCCAGGCACGGCGATCGACAAGCGGTTTCGGGTGGTCGCCTCGAGATCGCCGACCTCCGCCTCAAACCGCGGCGACCAAGGAACGGATCGGGGAGGCCGAGTCGGTGCCTGGCGCGAGGACGTCGCATCGGGCTGCCAGCGGTGACCAGGCACGCTGCTTCGCCACATTATTGCACAATCGACGACTTTTCGGGTAGGGCGGCGACTGGCAAAAAAGCCAGTTGTCCGGGGAAGGGCTCAAGAATGTCTGGCGGAAGCGACGGGTGGGATTGCCGGAACGTTGGCGAAGATGAGAATGGTAGCTAGGCGACGTGGTTGTCTAGATGCAGCTCGCCGTTTTGTTTGTCGAGGAACCCTTACTGATCAGGAACCGCGCACATCATGGAAACCCAAAGTCCCCCAGACGTCCCGGCGTTGCATTCGAGGATTGTTGTGTTGCAGCGCCAGTTGCGGTTGGCCACCGTCGGTTTGCTCATCGCCATCATGGGAGCGGCCGCCGTCGGGGGGTACCTGCTGGGGCAACGTCCCAAGCGGCTGGCGAGCTTGTCCGAAGCCGTTTTGCACGCGACGGCCACGCATGGAGGAACGAACGTAGCGGTCGCCACTGGCCAGGTCGGCGACGAAGCCGAAGGGATTTTTATCCTCGATTATTTGACCGGCAACCTGCAGTGCTGGGTTTTTTATCCTCGACTGCAGCAGTTCGGCGCGAAGTTTGAAACGAACATCACGCAGCAGTTACCGGCTACGAAAAATGCCGAGTACTTGTTGGTGACGGGTGCTTCCATCGCTAATCAGACTTCAGGTAACGCTCGTCCGGCTGGCTGTCTCGTCTATGTCGTCGATCCCAAGTCCGGAGCCTTTGCCAGCTACACCCTGCCATGGAATCGTTCGGCCGAAATGTCCGGGCAACCCCAACGCGGCCTGCTGCTGTTTGTCGGAGGTGACTACTTCCGCGCGCCCGTGGCTGGCAGTTCGACCAAGAAAGCCAACCTAGCACCGGCCAAGGAAAACGCTAAAGAAAAAGCCCCAGCCACCAAGTAACCAACCAGGGATCAGAAGGCGACATGGCACTCAAGGAATGGATTAGCGGGCGGGTTTTCCGCTTCGTGCACGGCAATAATCTTGTCTACAACACCTGCTGGGAAGATCCGCGCTTGGACCGCCAGGCACTGGAACTCAAACCACAAGATCGCCTGATGGTCATCACGTCGGCGGGCTGTAATGCCCTGGATTATGCCCTGTGTGGTCCCCGGGAGGTCCATGCGGTGGATATGAACCCGCGGCAGAACGCCTTGCTCCACTTGAAATTGGCCGCGTGTCGCCATCTGGCTTACGAAGATTTTTTTCAGATGTTCGGCCGTGGTTATCTCCCCAAAGCCGAGGCGATTTACGCTGGCAAACTGCGTTCGCATTTACCTCGCTGGTCCCAGGCCTACTGGGATCGCTGGATCAAATTCTTCGACGATGAGAATCGTTCTTTTTATTTTCGCGGGACGAGCGGGCAGTTCGCGAGGATGATCAGTGTCTTTATCGACAAGGTCGCGCGGATACGCCCCGAGGTCGAAGAGATCCTCAACGCATCCTCGTTGGCCGACCAGCAAGCGATTTATGCGCGTGTCAAGCATCGACTCTTCTCCCGGTCGCTCAAATTCGCTTTGAATCGCGATACGACCCTCAGCCTCTTGGGGGTGCCAAAAGCCCAACGGCGTCAAATCGATACGCAGTATCCGGGGGGAATCGTCAAGTTCATCGAAGACAGTTTGGATGCGGTTTTTTCTCGAATTCCGATCCAGGATAACTATTTTTGGCGGGTCTATATTACTGGGCAATACACACCTGCCTGTTGTCCGGAGTACCTGAAACCGGAGAGTTATGAGCGGTTGCGCCAGGGGTTGGCAGGGCACATTCATGTGCACACCAACAGCGTCCAGGGATTCCTCGAGGACTACCGCGGCCAGATTTCCCGCTTCGTCCTCCTCGATCACATGGATTGGCTCAGCGACAACTACTTCGAATTGCTGGAGTCCGAGTGGCAGGCGATCATCGAACGGGCAACTCCTGACGCACGTATCCTGTGGCGTTCGGGGGGATTGAAGACCGACTTCTTGAGCGACGTCAAGGTTCAGCTTGACGGGCGGACGCGTCAACTACCGGAGTTGTTGCATTACCATGAAGCCTTGGCCAACCAGCTCCACCAGTTAGACCGAGTGCATACTTACGGAAGTTTCTACATCGCCGACCTGCAGCTCAGTTAGCTCGAACCGGTGGTGGCTGTGGGGCCGCCTGGGGGAATTCAGCCAGCATCCGGTCGAAGGCGGCCTTCAGACGCTTCACCTCATCGGGGTGGGCGGCCGACACATCGTGCTTTTCGGCGGGATCGTTTCTCAGGTCGAATAATTGCATGGGGGCTGGATCGTCCCCGCCATCGCTCCCAGCGATCGCATCGAGATTGTATTGCTCGAATGGGGCCAGGATGGTGACCCCATCGGGGGCCCGCGGATCGATCCAGCGACCGCTGGTATCGACCTTCATCATCCGTTCCTTGGGGACGGAGACATGCAGTTTCCAACGACCGTCGCGGACGGTGGCCAAACGTTCGCCCTGCTGACCAAACAGAAAGTCATGAGGCGAAGGGGCCGATTCTGTAAGCATCGGCATCAAGTCCCGCCCATCGAGCGGACGAGCATCCGGAAGATGCGTCTGGGTGACCTTCAAGGCAGTGGCGAAGAGATCCATCATCACCGCCAAATGATCGATGGTCTGGCCGGCCGGGATACGTCCCGGCCAGCGGGCGATTAGCGGAACGCGGAAACCACCCTCATAGGTACTCGCTTTCATCCCGCGCAGGCCACCGGTACTGCCACCATACCAAGGGCCGTTGTCGCTGGTGAAGAAGATCAAGGTTTTCTCGTCCAGCTTGTTTTGCTTTAAACAATCGAGCACTCGTCCGACGCTGTCATCGAGTTCCGCTAGGACATCTCCATACAAGCCGGCGGCTGACTGCTTGTAGTATTTCTCCGAGGTCGCCAGTGGTTTGTGCGGCATGGCATGCGGCAGGTAGAGAAAGAACCGACGCTCCCTGTGCCGCTCGATAAAATCGATCGCCCGCTGCGTGTACCGTTCGGTCAAGGTTGCCTGGACGACTGGATATTCGATCGTTTCCGTCCCCTGCAAAAGCTTGACGGGACGCATGTCGTTGGAGTAGGGAATGCCGAAATACTCGTCAAAACCGCGATCGGTGGGCAAGCTTCCCGGGTGATGCCCCAAGTGCCATTTCCCAATGATACCTGTGGCATAGCCGGCTCGTTGGAGAATCTCGGCCAGTGTCTGTTCGCTTTTGGGAAGAAACAAACCGTCGTAGGCAGGGCCTGCATCGGGAGTGGGGTTGAGGGTCATTCCGCAACGGACGGGGTAGCGACCGGTGAGCAGCGAGGCGCGGGTAGGCGCACAGAAGGGGGTGGGAGTATTGAATTGGGTGAGCCGCGCCCCTTCGGCAGCCATCCGATCGATGCGCGGGGTTCGGAAACGCGGGTGACCGTAACAGCCCAGGTCGCCATAGCCCAAGTCGTCGGCCAGGATCACCAGCACGTTGGGGCGGTCGGCAGCGTCGGCAGTCAGCGGTAGCAGGGGGGCCGCCAGGAGCAATAAAAAAACTCGATAGATCATCGCAGGGAGCTCAACGGTCGCAATTATTGAGGAAGCCTGTAAAGTAAAGGGATACCGCAGTATAACGAATGCCGGAGAGGCGATGCAAAGCAGCCTTCCCAACCGATATTTATTGAAGACCTCGAGAGCAGGCTAAAACTATGGCCATTCAGATGCAGTTGGCGCGGATCATCATCAGCGAGATCAGCGACAACCAGGTGATTTACTTGAAGGAAGTCGCCGGTGAAAGGCAGTTCCCGATCGTCATCGGGATCTGCGAGGCCAAGAGTATCGATCGCCGCGTCAAAGACGAGGCCAAGCCGCCGCGTCCCTTGACCCATGATTTGATCGTGGCGATGGCGACGGCCTTGGGAGCGGAGGTCGAGTGTGTGGTCATTTCCGAATTGCGAGATCACACGTATTATGCTCACCTGCGGCTCAAGCAGCATGGCGAAGTCATCGATATCGATGCTCGGCCATCGGATGCGATTGCCGTTGCCGTGACCTACCAGCCCCCGTTGCCGATTTACGTTCACGAAGAGGTTTTGGAGCAGGCTGTGCCGCCCGAACCGAACCCCTAGTCGGTCACGAACCTAGAAATGAATCCTCGCCCGCATGGCACGCAATGAACAGCTGATACGGCAGCACAAGATCCTGCAGATTTTAGAACGGCGACGCTTCGGCGCCACATTGGAAGACATCCGTGATTCCGTCGTCGAAGAGCTTGGCCTGACTTCGCTGCATGTGCGTTCCATTCGCCGTGACTTGGAAGCCCTTCAAGCGGCTGGGATGGATCTCGGGACCGAGGAGACTCCGAGCGGCAAGGTTTGGAAGTTGCGGCGGGTCGATCGCGGCTTGCACAAGATCACGATCTCGGCCAGCGAGTTGATTTCGTTGTCGATGGGCCGCGACTTGATGCTGCCGTTGATCGGGACTACGTTCTGGCAGGGGATCGAGGCCTTCTGGAACAAGATCCGTGAGCAGTTGCCGACCGGCGTATGGGAGCATTACCAACGTTATCGTCGTACCTTGCGGGTGATGGGACTTCCCAACAAAAGCTACGAGAAGCACCAGGGAATTCTCAAGACGATCAATCGGGCGATGCAAGAGCATCGGAGGGTCGAATGCGAATATGAATCGCTCGGCAAGCCTGCTTCGCGCAGGATTCTTGAACCCTATGGGATCGCCTTGTACCAGTCGAGTATCTATGTGGTGGCTATCGAGGCCAACAAAAATGAAGAACGTGAGCCGCAGGAACGCTTGAGGCACTGGAAACTCGATCGCTTCATCAAGGCTACCGCCTTGGATGACTGGTTCAAACCCGATGAGGAGATCGATCTCGAGCAGCACCTTGGGCAGAGCGTGGGGATCTTCAGCGGTGAACGCGCGGTCCCTTATAAGATTCGTCTGTCGAGAAATGCTTCGCGCTGGGTCCAAGAGGATCCATGGCATTCCCAGCAGACGATCGAACCGCAGTCGGATGGGTCGAGTATTCTAACCGTGCCGACTTACCATCCGATGGAGATTCTACCGCGGGTTTTGTCGCTGGGAGTGGAAGCAGAAATCCTGGAGCCCGCCGCTGGTCGCCAGGAGATGCGGACAATCGTGCAGCAACTGGAGCAGCGGTACGGTGCCTCCTAGCCCTGTCGCTTTCCCAACCGTATCCAACAGAGGCAGTGGGCTGGAAAGTCAGCGGTATGCAAGGTTTGGCAACGCCGGCAGCACCGTGCCGACGGTTACCGGCTAGGAGACGCTGTCGGGATTTTCCAAGCCTTCGCTGGCATCCGTCGCCATGGCCGCGTCGAGTTGCTGCATCCATCGCTGGTCGAATTGTCCTCGCGTTAGCACCTCATCGACCCCGGCGGCGGCGGCTTGTGCCAGCCGATCGGTATGGACATGAGGACCGTAAGCGATGATGCGGCCATGCGGCGATAGCTGGCGCATGGTGGCCACGGCCTCCGCCAACCCTTCGAGCCCCAGACTCAAATCGATGATCCACAAGCGAACCTGGATGGGGTCCGGCAAGCGGGCTTGGAGTCGTTCCAGGCTATTGGCGGCGACACAGGCTACCTGCACCGCTTTGGCTTGGCTGACTACCCGCGACTGGAACATTAAATCTTTGGTGAGGAAAGCTATCATCGGTAATTCGCTAGACGGCGCTGGGTCCACGGCGTTCGTGATCGATCGAGATCGTATCGAAGGCAGGAACCACGAAAATTTTACCGTCGCCGATATTACCTTGGGAACCGGTGCGGGCGACCGTCACCAAGGTTTCAATTGTCTTTTCGATGAAGTCGTCATTGACCATGATCTCCAGCATGACCTTGCGGAGCAGGTTGGTTTGGTATTCTACCCCGCGGTAGGTCGCGGTCTGTCCTCGCTGACGGGCGTAGCCATGCGCGTCGCAGACCGTCATCCGGTCGACGCCGATGGCCTGCAGGGCGTCGCGGACAGCCTTCAACTTCGTCGGTTGGATAATCGCTAACAGCATCCGCATATCATCACCGCCTGGTCAAGAGTCTAGCCCCAGCACCACTCGCTGTCCGCTGATTGCGGACAACTCGATCGCATCGAGTATACGGTGGGTTTCCAGGGCGAGCGAGAGCCTGGGGGCAGGGAAGAGCACGGTGGATTCAGGCTCCATGCTTCCTGCCTCGTTGGACGCCGACTCTTGGACGCTGGCCAGGACACAGCCGCGAAGCAATTCGGCTTCTTGAAAAACCTCTTCACCATGGACTTCGCCACGCACCTTTCCCGCCTTTCCATGCACCCAGAAACGTGGCTTGGAGCGATCCCAGGGACGCGGAAAGTCATCGCAGATCCACGAACCTTGCTCGCCAGCGACTTCGATCCATTTGCGACCAGCGGTATCAAAACCGCAATCCCAGTGGGCGATAGCTCCGTCGCTTAATTCCGCCATCACTTGAACCTGATACCAGACCTGATGGCGTCGACTCCCGATTGCCTGGACAGCCTGGCAGCGCAGCCCAGTCAACCACAGGGTGGCGTGTACGCAGTACCACCCTAGATCCAACAGGCAGCCTCCCCCCAAGGCCGGGTCGGTACGATGATCGTTAGCGCGATGAAAGATGTCGCTCGACGTACAGGCCATAGTGACACGACGCAGTGCTCCTAACTCCCCCGAACGGATGATGTTCCTGGCCGCGATCGAGCGTGGATGGTGGGGATAGGCGGTAGCGTCGAGCAGTAGACGACGGCACTGCCGGGCAGACTCGGCGAGGTCGACCGCTTGCGGATGATTTACGCCGAGCGGCTTTTCACAGAGGATATGCCTTCCGGCTTGCAAACCACGCTCGACCCAGGTCGCATGCAGGGCGGGGGGTAAGGCCACATAGAGCCAGTCGAGCGAATCATCGTCGATGATGGCCGCATAACCTTCATGGATGCGAACCTCTTGGGGATCCAGCCGCACTTGTTCGCGCAGCCAGGCCTCGGCACGTCGTCGATCGCGGCTAGCAATGGCCGCTAGCCTGGCACCCGGAGTGGCCAGGAGGGCTTCCACCATGCGCTGCGTGACGCGTCCGGTTCCCAAGAATCCCCAGCGGATGGTCATGGACTCAGGTCGCCTTCTTCATGCTGCGGATGGATTCGATCACATCCAGCGAGTGAACCGGCCCGCCATTGCAACCCGGGCAATGCTGAGCCGTCGCCTTCCATGCCTGCGGGGACTGCAGGTTCCGATCCCAAAAAGGCCAACTGCGGCATTGGCTTGGCCGCGAGGAGTAGACGGCACAATGGCGGGTATCGGGATCGAGAAAAATACAATCCCCATCGGCGTATTCCACCAAGCTCTGACGAAGGCCGACCTGCCGCACAAATCGCCGCCGAAAGGTGTCCAGGTCATCGCCCAACTGCATCTCCCTCGCCATGGCTTCGATTTCCCGATCGTCTACCCAGACGAAGCCACTGGCTGGGCCACTGCAGCAGTTCCCGCACTGGGTGCACTCAAAGGCCAGCCCCGAAGCATACCAGGGAAGCTCGGGCTTTGACTTGTCGGACATCACCACCTGCCGTACCGAGGTTACGGGGCTGGTGTGAACAGCCCCGCCAGGATCAAAAATTTCAAACAAGCATAGGCGACAGCGGCCGAGATAGGAATGGTGAGGACCCAAGCCCAAACCATCCGCTCGACCACGGTCCATTTGAGGGCCCCAAAGCTTTTGGCAGCACCGACCCCCATGATCGAAGCCGATATGTTGTGGGTCGTCGATACGGGAATGCCCAGGTACGAAGCCAACCCGATGACGGTGGCAGAGGTCGTTTCAGCGGCGAAGCCGTGCACGGGCTGCAATTTCACCATCTTGTGACCCAAGGTTTTAATGATTCGCCAACCGCCAGCAGCAGTTCCGGCAGCCATCACCAAAGCGCAGGTAATCTTGATCCAGGTGGGAATTTCAAGCTCTTTGCCGGCGAAGCTTTCCAGACGCAAGAAGGACAACCAAGCGGGAAGATGCTCCAGGCTCTGGTTGCTGGTTCCTGCCACCAAGGCCAAGGCGATAATCCCCATGGTTTTCTGGGCGTCGTTCGTTCCGTGCATGAACCCCATCCCCGCCGCACTCAGGATCTGTGCCCGGCCAAAAATCGCTTTCACCCACCGCGGCTTCCAGCTTCGCAACAGCAGGTAGAGGACCCCCATGATCATCATCCCCATCAGAAAGCCGGCGAGCGGCGAAACGATCATCGGGACCAAGACCTTCCACAGGATACCTTTCCCCAAGTACCAGTGGGCTTTGTCGGGAATCGACCAGTACACCACGCTCCAACGATCGGCGGCGGCTACTGCGGCCCCTACCAAACCACCGATCAAGGCATGGCTGGAACTGCTCGGCAATCCCCAATACCAGGTGATCAGGTTCCAGACAATCGCTCCGGTCAGGGCACACAGGATAACTTCCTGGGTCACGACCTGGGAGTCGACTAAACCCGAGGCAATCGTTTTAGCGACCGCCGTACCCCACAAAGCTCCCAGCAGGTTGGTGGCTGCGGCCAGGACCACCGCCTGACGCGGCGAAAGCACCTTGGTCGAGACTACAGTGGCGATCGAATTCGCCGTATCGTGAAAGCCGTTGATGTATTCGAACGTCAAGGCTACCAGGATGACAAGGAGGATCAGGAGCATGATAGCTGGCGTTAAGAGTTTTTCATCACGATATGCGTTACGGCGTTGGCCGCATCGCGACAACGATCGATGACTTTTTCCAGCAAATCGTGAAGGTCACGCACCATCATCGCCTGGATCGGTTCATAGCGTCCCGAGTAAACACCAGCCAGCAACTCAATCACCACGTCGTCAGCTTCGGATTCGATAGCTTGCATTTCATCATTCAGGGACTTGATTGTCTCCAACGATGGCATCTTGCGCAATTGCTTGATCATCTCGGCCATGGTCATGGTGGCCTTCTCAATCAGCTTCGTCTGCCTCTCAAAATCAACCCCGTGTAGCCGTTCGGGGGCTATGTTGTAGCGTTCCGCAAATTTTTCGATCGTCTTGCAGATTTTGTAGAGGGCATATGCCAGCATTTCGATATCTTCCCGCTCCAACCCGGTGATGAACGTATGTACCAGTTCCCGCCGGATCTCTTCCGTGATCAGCTTGTCATTGCCCCGAGCTTTGGCGAAATCATCCAGCGGCTGGGCCTGACGATGGTTCTTGAGCAGGTTCACCAGCAATCGAGTCAACGCCAGCGTTTCGTTGGCGCTCGCTTCCAGCAGGTCGAAGAACTTCGTGTCGCGACTAAAAAATTGTTGAATCGAGAACATAAGGCTGCGGGAGAGGTGTGAAGATATCTAAATCGACGCCGTATCTTAGCGACTTCTGGGGATCTAGTCTCTCGTGTCGATCAAAAGAAAGGCAGAGACACTCATGAAACAGGCTCCGTTGAGCGATCCCAAGACGGTCCGCGCATCGCCTTTGTTGCCCAATCTTCATAATCGAACCTTAGTGGTTTTTATTCCTCCATTAACCGGGTGGGTATGTTAAGGAATCTTCATAGATGCGACGGCGAATCCCAGCGACGCTCGGCTACCCATCCAGCCCTGGTTGGCGGGGATTTTTTCCTTGCGATAACCGCCGGCGCATCGCTCCCTGGAGTTGCCTCTCGGCACTCGCCGCCTCCAACTCTCGCGAACCAGGGTTGCGGAACGTCACCGATGCGGGGCGGCTGATGCTATCGAAAGCTTGATGCTTGGACGACGACCAGCCGCAATCGACAATGCTTCCTCAGCGGCTAGCCAGTTCCATGACGGCAAGCGACAGGCTGGCCACCCCCGTTTCCAGGGACCCTTCGAGATCGGGATAGAAGGTGGGGGAGTGCAGGCTAGGGAGAGGCTCTTGAGCAGCCCGGGATTGTTGCAGACGCCGAGGCGAAATGACCCCCAACCGGTACATCATAATCGGGACCCCCGCCAGGCCGTACTGGCTAAAATCCTCTCCGCCCATGACCTGTTCGGCTTCGAGTACGCGCTGCTGGCCGAGCGTTGCGCGGAAACTGTTGGCGATTCGTTCGGTGAGTTCCCGATCGTTTTCCAAGGCGGGGGTTCCCTCGGAGACGTGGATTTTAGGAGCGGGGGCCCCGAAACTTATCGCCACCCCCCGAGCTCGGCGTTCGATCGCCGCCAACAGTTGTGCCCGCACCTCGTTGGAGTAACTGCGCACCGTGACTTGAAGATGGCAATGGTCTCCGATGATGTTGTGCTTGGTACCCCCATGCACCGCGCCGACGGTAACGACGGCGGGTTCGGTAGGTTTGATTTCGCGACTGACGATCGACTGCAAACTCAAGATGAGCTCGGCCGCTTGGACGATCGGATCTACCGTCGTTTCCGGCGAAGCTCCATGGCCACCTTTCCCTAGCACTTCGATGTCGACGCTGTCGACATTAGCCAGCAGATAACCGCCGCGTACGGCGACCGCCCCGGCCGGGGTGGTCGCTTCGACATGCAAGGCCAGGGCGAAATCCGGTTTGGAAAAGCGGGTGAACAAGCCATCTTGAAGCATCGCAATCGCTCCGCTCCCTCGCTCTTCGGCCGGCTGACCAACCAGCATCAGCGTGCCTTGCCAGGCTTGACGATGGGCGGACAGGTACTGGGCCGCTCCGGTAACCACGGTCATATGCAGATCGTGACCACAGGCATGCATCACCCCGCTTTTCCCACCATCGACCGTCTGTGTCTGGACCTGCGACGCGTAGGGAAGGTTGGTTTTCTCGGTCACCGGGAGCGCATCCAGGTCGGTGCGCAGCATGACCGTTGGGCCATCGCCGTTCTTGAGGATACCGACGATCCCGTGCCCCCCTAGCCCCGTCGTCACCTCGAATCCGGCCTCGCGCCAGAGTTGGGCCAGGTAGGCGGCCGTCTCTTTTTCCTCAAAGGATACCTCCGGGTGAAGATGGAGGTGCCGATAATGCTCAACCAGTTCAGCGGCTTGGGCTTCCAGCCAATCCGTGAGCGAAGCCAAGCGTGTCTGCTCCGGCGAAACGGCGTAGCCCCGCCCGGCATAGGCAAACCCGAAGATCGAGGAGACGGTGAGAAAAAGACGGGAGATGAGGCGGGCTGGAGTGTTCATAGGTTAAGCTACAGCGTGGGAGCGGAGCGGCTGATCCAAGGTTCGAGCCGTTGCTGAATACGGGGGATGAAAGCTGGTACAGAGGCGATGAGGCACAGGAATTTCTTCGGATCCGTTGGCATGGTTGAAGCTGTGGTGCGTTTTTCCCGGGGATGGTTATCCGTGTGGGTGATGATCTTGGGGTCAGAGGGGATGGCTGGCGATCGCATTCCCTGGCTGACCTCGGCGGTCGTCGGGTCCCCAGAGCCTCCCTCTCCATACCGGGTGGAACGAATTTATCCCAAGCTATCACTGACGCAACCAGTCGAGCTCGTTCGCCTGGGGAATTCCGGGAGATTGTTGGCCTTGGAGGTCAGCGGCCGAATGGTCACCTTTGTTGCCGATCCGTCGGTGGAAACCAGCGAGCAAGCCTTGGACCTCCGCTCGCTTCATGGGGACTTGGCACGGGCTTTCGGTATCGCTGTTCATCCCGATTTCGATCGCCAAAGGACGATTTTCGTCGTCTATGGCCTGAATCCGGCGGCTCGGCCTGACGGTAACCGCCTGAGTCGTTTCCGTCTGAAGGAGACTCAGCCGCCGACGGTGGATGCGGCCTCCGAGGAAATCCTGCTGACCTGGCCCTCGGGCGGCCACAGCGGTTCAGCCATCCGCTTTGACGCGGCGGGCTTCCTGTATTTTTCGACCGGCGATGGGGCGAAGCCTTTTCCCCCCGACGAGTATCATGTCGGCCAAGACGTGGGGGATCTGCGGTCGACTATCTGTCGCATCGATATCGATCATCGCGATCCACCTTTGGCCTACCGAATTCCCTCCGACAATCCCTTCGTCGGTCTTCCAGGGGCGCGGCCTGAGGTCTGGGCCTATGGTTTCCGCAATCCATGGCGGTTCTCGATCGACCCCGTTACCCAAGACTTGCTTTGCGGCGACGTCGGTTGGGAATTATGGGAATTGATCCTGCGTGTCGAACGCGGGGGGAACTACGGCTGGAGCCTTTACGAAGGCCCGCAAAAGATTCGGAACGATATTCCGCTCGGTCCGACCCCGATCCGCAAGCCGTTGTTGGCTTACCCGCATACCGATGGGCAGTCGGTGACCGGTGGGGTGGTCTATCGTGGCCAGCGTTTTCCCGAGTTGCAGGGAACCTACCTCTACGGCGACTATGTCAACGGTAAGCTTTGGGGGTTGCGCTATGAGGGGGATCAAGTCGTCTGGCATGCTCTCTTGGCCGATACCGGCCTGCCGATCATCAGCTTCCATGAGGACGGCGAAGGCGAAGTCATCGTCGTTGGGTTCGATGGCAGCCTGCATCGCTTGATGGATAATCCCGAGCTCGATAGCTCGCGAGAATTTCCCAGAGTCTTGAGCAAGACCGGGATCTTTCGTGATCTCCGAAAACTTGAGGGCGAAGCCGGTGTTGCCCCTTATCGATTATTGGCGACCGCCTATGAGGGGGGAGCTACCAGCACTTACCACGTGGCCATTCCCGGCTCGTCCCAGGTCGAGTTGCGGCAGGCAAAAAAACAGTGGGTCTATCCGTCCGGTACCGTCTTTGCAAAGACCCTGAGTTGGCCGAGGCTAGATGGGGAACTTCCGTTGCATTTGGAAACGCAACTCTTGCGCTATAACGGAAAAACTTGGGATCCTTTCAGTTACGCGTGGCGCGAGGATCAAAGCGATGCCGACTTGGTTGGGCCGGAAGGAGGGAGTGTCGAATGGATCGCAGCGCTCGTCGGGAAAGATCGGCGGGAGTATCGCATCCGCAGTCGGGCGGAGTGCCGGAGTTGTCACCATCTCCAAGCCGGAGCGATCGCGGGGTGGGACTTCGCGAACCTGGGGCAGGCTTCATCGTCGGTAGGCCGTAGCCAGTTGGAGGAACTTCGAGCCGCAGGCTTGATTCGCGGCGAGGTCAAAGCCGCCTGGACGCCGAGGGCCATGGTCGATCCCCGCGATGCATCGGCGAATTTGACCGATCGGGCTCGCTCTTATTTAGCGATCCACTGTTCCCAATGCCATTGCCGCGGTGGTGGCGGGACTGTCGCCTTGGAGTTACCCTACACCCACACGCTCGAGCAGACGAACGCGCTTCAGGCGATACCGACTCAAGGGACTTTCGGTTTGGATGACCCCCAAGTCATCTTTCCCGGGGACCCCTATCGATCTGTCCTGTATTATCGGCTGGCGACCTGCGGGTCGGGGCACATGCCGAAGCTGTGGGATCGCGACAATGATCTGGAAGGTATTCGCCTGATCCATGACTGGATTTGCTCCCTGGCCGACGCTGGACTGAGCACCCCACCGGCCAAGCGGTCAGCGATGCCCCGCCGTCCGGGGCGTGATGAATCTTCGACGCGGCTGGAGGTCGCGATATCCTCGGGCGACTTGGGCGACGATCCGACGGCGGTCGCCACAACCACCGCCGCCTTGCGTTGGCTGCATGCAGCGAGTGCTGGGCAAGTCAGCGACCAGCAGCGAACGGTCATGCTGGCGTTGGCGAGGGAGCATGCCGACCCGCTCATTCGCGGTTTGTGGGAGCGTCTCCTGCCTATCGGTGAACGTACCGAGCGTCTGGGGAATCAGATATCGAGCGAAACGATCTTGAGCATGCAAGGAGACGCCGCGGCTGGTCGCCAGCGATTCCTCGCATCCAAGTCGCAGCAGTGTCGTCAGTGCCATCGGGCCGAGGGGCAAGGGCGTGCGGTCGGGCCGGATTTGGATGGGATCGGTAGCAAGCGATCACCCGCCGAATTATTGGAAAGTGTGATCGATCCCTCGCGACGTATCGAGCCGGCTTATGCTTCCCATCAGGTACTGACTGTCGATGGCCGAGTATTCACCGGGATCCTCGGGGAAAGCCCGTCGGGGGAGGTGCGACTGCGGTTGGCCGATGGTTCCGAGCAGCGGCTGGAGCTCGACGAAATCGAAGAGCGCCGCGAAGGTGGGCTGTCTTTGATGCCACATGGGCTGGCGGCCGAGATGACGGCGGAGGAACTCGCCGACTTGATCGCTTACCTGGCCTCGCTGACAGTCATCGATTCGGCGGGGCGATGAGGTCGATATCGATGAAGAGGTGGTCATGAACGCGATCGACCGGGCCTGGCTGGTACAGCTCATGGAGGCGGAGCGATTTCGCAAAGGTTTTTTTCTGAAACGCAGCCTGCCGGCCCGACGGTGGAGCTCGCGGAGTTATCGTCGATGAGTCGCCTCGCCTCGGATTTGCCCGTATCCAGACCTCCCTTGCCTCGGTGGAAGAAGTTCCTCTTTGGCGGGCTGATGACCGGCCTTTGCCTCGGTCTGTTGGAGGTGAGTCTCCGCTGGTTGGGAGGCTCCTCGACAGCTGCCGATCCCGATCGCTGGGTCGGTTTCACGGGACAATCCCCGCTGCTGGAAGTGGCGGTCGAAGAAGACGGCCAAGAAAGGTTGCGGACTGCACCCAACAAACTGACCTGGTTTAATGAGTTGGATTTCCCTCAACGGAAACCGCCTCGCGGCTTCCGTATCGTCTGCCTGGGTGGCTCCACCACCTATGGGCACCCTTTCTGGGATATCACCTCCTACTCCCGTTGGATGCGCGAGTTATTGCCGCTGGTCGATGATGTGCCCGCGTGGGAGGTTATCAACGCTGGCGGTATCAGCTACGCCAGCTATCGCGTGGTCAAGGTGATGGAAGAGTTTACGCGATACCAACCTGATCTTTTTGTGGTCTTCTCGGCCCATAACGAATTCCTCGAACGCCGAACCTATGCTTCGATGTTCGAGCGTAGTTCGCTGCAGATCGAGCTCTCGGCCTGGTTGTCTCGCACTCGCACCTGGCAAGCCATGAGTCGTTGGTTGCGGCCGGAGGCCAAGGGGGACGCCCCGCCGGCGGCGGGAGTAGAGTTGCTACCGGCCGAAGTCGATGAGATGCTCAATCATTCGATCGGTCCGATCGATTACCATCGCAATGCAACTTGGCAAGCAGGGGTCCTGCAGCACTACGAGGCCAACTTGCGGCGGATGGTGGCAATCGCTAGGAAGGCAGGGGCGGCTATCGTCCTGGTGGTGCCCGCTTCCAACAATCGCGACTGTTCACCCTTCAAAAGCGAAATCGATCCGCGGTTGGGGCAAGCTGATCGGGAAAAAATCGAGGGACTTCTGGCGTCGGCCGCGAGCCCATCATCGAAACCTAGCGTCGATGATACGCAACGCTGGGAGGAGGTCCTGGCGTTGGATCCGGGGTACGCCGAAGCCAGCTATCGGCTGGGTAAGGCCGCCGTTGAGGAGGGACAGTATGAGCTGGCCGCGAACTACTTTCGCGATGCGCGGAACCATGATGTCTGCCCCTTGCGGGCGCCGGACGCCATCACCGCCATCATGCGGCGCGTAGCATCGGAGGAGAAGGTCCCGCTGGTCGATTTCGAAGCGAAGCTAACGCAACATTGTCGAGCACAGTTCGGGCACGAACTCTTGGGAGATGATTATTTTCTGGACCATGTGCATCCGACGATCGAGATCCATCGTCAACTGGCCCATTGGATCCTGGAAGGTATGCTCGAGGCGGGCTTGATCACGGGAGCACCTGTGGATCAAGCCGCCAATGCAGCTCGGTTGGAGGCGATCCGCCGGCAGGTGGAAGCCGAGATCGATGCGCCGACCCAAGGGATCGCCTTCCGCAACCTGGCCAAAACCTGGCATTGGGCGGGGCGTTATGAGGAGGCCGAGCCGGCAGCCCGCGATGCGCTCGAGTTCCTGCCTGGCGATAAGGAAAGCCGTTTTGTATTGGCCGATAGCTTGAAAAATCAGGGGCGATCGAGCGAGTCACTGCTGGAATACGAAAAGCTTTTCGAAGACCACCCAGCTTATGAAAGGGCCTTCCAGCCATTTGGGGAATTGCTGGCAGCCCAGCGCCAATGGGGCCGCGCCAAAGCCTATTTGATGCTGGCGCATGTCAAGGATCCGGAGAACGCCAGCATCCTTTATTGGTTGGGGCTCTCGCACCTGGAACTCCGCGAATACGACTTAGCCGTCGAAGCCTTGCGGCGGGTGCTAGAACTCTATCCAGCGGATCCACCGACGCAGTTCGTGCTCGCCCAAGCCTTGATCGGCAATCGGCAATTCGAGGAAGCCCAACGTTTGCTGGAGGGCTTGCTGGCCGCGGGCGAGAACCCGGAGATCGTCCAAGCGGAACTCGAGTCTTTGCGCGAACAGCAGTCGGGCAAGCCCTAACCTCGGACAAGCCTAAACATGGAGCCACTCTGGAAGCCGAAGGGTTGCCGAGAGTTGGGAGCCGAAGAGACCAAGCCAGCTACCATCGCCGAGCCAGGGAGCGTCGGAAGGATATCCAGGCGCTCATGAACCCCTTGGAGGTTGGACCGCTTACATTTCCTTGAAGGCTTTGACGATATCCAGGACTGCCTGCTGGCCATCGGCATAAAGCATCAGGGTGTTCGGCAGGGCGAAGAGTGGATTGGCGATGCCGGCGAAACCCGGGCTCAAACTGCGTTTGATGACGATGACGGTTCGGCATTGATCGACATTGATGATCGGCATCCCGGCAATCGGGCTCTTGGGATCGGTCCTTGCTAACGGGTTTACGACATCGTTGGCCCCGATGACGATCGCGACATCGACCGTTTCCAGCGTCGGATTGATCTCGTCCATTTCTTTGAGTTTTTCATACGAGATATCGGCTTCAGCGAGGAGCACGTTCATGTGTCCCGGCATGCGTCCAGCCACCGGATGGATCGCATACTCGACTTTGGTGCCACGCGATTCCAGGATGTTCCCCAAGTCGCGCACCGCATGTTGAGCTTGCGCGACCGCCATCCCATAACCCGGGACGACAACAACCCGCTGCACACCGTCCAAAATCATCGCGACGTCTTCCGGTGTCGTAGCCCGAACGTTGGCGTAGACTTCATCGACGTTGGTGGTTTCGCCGCCGCCGCCCATCACTCCAAACAGGACGTTCCCCAGCGAACGATTCATCGCCTTGCACATGATCTGGGTGAGGATGATCCCCGAGGCTCCCACCAGGGCCCCCGAAATGATCAAGGCGTTGTTGTCGAGGATAAAGCCGGTCGCGGCCGCTGCGATCCCCGAGTACGAATTCATCAGCGAGATGACTACCGGCATATCCGCCCCGCCGATGGGGTTCACCAAAAAGATTCCAAGGATCGCGGCCAGGATCACGATCCCCAGGTAGGCTGTCACCTGGACCATCTTGCCGGTCGCCAGGCACAGCACGGCGATCAGCAAACCGCACAAGATCAGCAGGCCGAGATTGATGAGTTGTTGGGCCGGCAGGCTGGAAGGCTTCTTGAATTGTTTCCACTCTTCGAGTTTGGCATAGGCGATCAAACTTCCTAGCAAGGTGACCGCCCCGATCACACCGGACGCGCCGATGGCTATCAGGGTATCCAGCGAGTGGTGGGTTCCCTGCAACAGGTCGGCCCACGCTACCAGTACCGAGGCCCCTCCACCCAGGCCGTTGAGCAAGGCTACCAACTGCGGCATCCCCGTCATCTGAACCCGTTTGGCGAGGACGGTTCCGATGACTGCACTGACGATCAGTCCGATGCCGATCAACCAGAAGCCGGAAACAGCATGATCGGCCAGGGTCGCCAGGATGGCCACCCCCATGCCGCAGGCGCCGAGGATGTTTCCCCGGACGGCTGTCCGCGGATGCGACATCCGCTTGATGCCGAAAATAAACAGGAGGGCAGCGATCAGATAAGCTAACGGGATAAACGCTCGCATACTCGTTACTCTCTATTTCTTCTTGAACATCATCAGCATGCGATGCGTTACCAGGAAGCCGCCAACCACGTTGATATTGGCGAGGATCAAGGCCAACATGCCGAGGAAGCAGGCGAAGCCACCTTGCGCATTGCCCGCCGCCAGCAAAGCTCCGACGACGGTGATTCCGCTGATCGCATTCGAACCCGACATCAAGGGGGTATGCAAGGTGGGCGGGACCTTGGCGATGATTTCGAAGCCCACCAGGACGGCCAGGGTGAAGACGGTGAAGCTCATCACCAGCACCTGCAAACGCGACAGCCTTGGCGATTCCCGGCTGTCTGAAGCTGTGGCCGATTCGACTGTCGACGAGCCGACAACCGTAAGTTGTTCCTCCGCAGCCACGCTGGTGGTGGTATTCAAGCCAAATAGCATGGCGAGGATACCAGAGAGCAACCACAGCGGAATCCCGTTGCGGCAGGTAGTGGGCATGATGGGGCCTCGAGCTGGTTAGGGTATGCTGACACGCTGACGTTAAGAAGGATTGGCTGAGGAGGTTGCGGTTGCGAGCAGGTCGCGAACGCGCGGCAGAATCACTTCTCCGCCTCGCGTTACCAAGGTTTCGCGGATGATTTCGTCATCCATATTCCAGACGATCTCGCCCTTCTTTGCCAGATTCAATAGGAATTTGGTGGCGTTGTTGGAAAACATCAAGCTGGCATGATGGGGGACATCGCTGGCGATATTGGTAGGGCCGAGGATAGTCAGCCCGTGATACTCGACCCGCTGGTCGGCTTGGGTCAGCTCGCAATTCCCACCCCTCTCCGCCGCTAAATCGACCACCACCCCACCGGCTGGCATACCGCGCAGGGCATCGGCGGTGATCAATACCGGCGAACGTTTTCCAGGAATGGCAGCGGTGGTGATCACCACGTCGCTCTGCGACACCACACTTGCCAGCAACTCACCCTGCCGCCGATAAAACTCCTCGTCCATGGCCTTGGCATACCCACCTTTATCTTCGCTCGACGAAGTCTCCAACGTCAGTTCTACAAACTTGCCCCCTAAACTTTCTACCTGTTCGCGGCAGGCGGGGCGGACGTCGTAGGCGGAGACGACTGCGCCCAGTTTTCTGGCCGACGCGATCGCCTGCAGGCCAGCCACCCCGGCACCGACGATAAAAACCTTGGCGGCCGGCAAGGTTCCCGCCGCCGTCATCATCATCGGGAAGATCCGATTAAGCTCCATCGCTGCCAGCAGCACGGCCCGGTAACCGGCAATCGTCGCTTGGGAGGAGAGGATATCCATGCTTTGAGCGCGAGTGATGCGCGGGATCAGCTCGAGTGAAATCAGCGAAGCTCCCGTCGCGGCTACGCGCCGCGCCGCGGATGGATCTCCCAAGGGATCGCACATCGCGATCAAGACTTGCCCATGCCGCAGCAGCTCCAGGTCTTCGCCGGTGCCATGCTTCAGGGCTCCGGCTGCACGCACCTGCACCACGATGTCGGCAGCAAAGGCATCGGTACGATGCGGAACAATGGTCGCTCCTTTGGCAGCGTAGAGGCTGTCTGAATAGCCAGCAGCGGCTCCAGCATTCGATTCCACCAAGACTTCCAGCCCAGACTTGATCAGCGTCAGGACACTGTTGGGGACCAAGGCGACGCGGCGCTCGCCAGGCATGAGCTCTTTGGTGACGGCGACTTTCATGGGGATTCCGTGAACGAGATGCAGGGAGGATGGGAACCAACGACACCGCGTGCAGCCTTGCAGTCCTTAGGATACCATGGAGTCGCCACCAGGAAAGTCGGCTAAGGCGGAGCGTCCTTGGGGCTGGTCGGCAGGCTGATGGGATTTTGTTCCTCGTAATGTACAAGGATTCGCTGCGATGCTTGATCGATGGACACGCCGGAATTTTCAAGTCAAGGCGGGGATGGCGTTGGGAACGTCGACTATCCTGGGCGTGCCCAAGTCAGTTCAGGCAGTGGCCGACAACCAGCCCGTCATCGCGATTGTAACCGGGCCGTCGAAGCATCCCCCCGGAACGCATGAGGTACCGGCCACCGGACGCTTGCTGCAGTACTGCGTCTCGCAAATGATCGCTGCCCAAGCCCCGAATGCCTTCGAGCTGCGGTTGCTCGAGGGCTGGCCGAATGAGCCCGCCTTGTTGGATCGCATCGCTTGCCTGGTTTTTCTGGGAGATATTTTTCCGCCGATGCGGATGACGGATCCGCCACGAATCCTCGCCGATATTCAGCGGATGGCGGACCGCGGCTGCGGGCTGGTTTGTATCCACTACGCTACCGGGCTAGGAGCCGAGGATGTTTCAGCCGATGGTTCCCATCCGCTGCTGGGCTGGATCGGCGGCTACTTCGCGACTCGTTGTCCTCACCATCAATCCGTCGCCCGCGTCTTCGAAGCGGCTACCATTGAGCCTGCCCGCAACCCGCATCCGATCCTGCAGGGATGGGAGAGCTTCACCATCCATGACGAGCCTTACATTCAAAACTATTTCGGCGTTGACGGTTTGTTGCCGGGAGTCGTCATCCTGGCGACTTCCCAGCTGCCGCCGGAAAATCCGAAAGCGGAAGCGGTGGCCTGGGCTATCGAACGCGCGGACGGTGGCCGCGGGGCAGGGATCGTGATGCCACATTTCTTCAAGAATTGGCGGGAAGACGGACTGCGCAAGTTGATCTTGAACGCGATCTGGTGGGCCAGCCACCAGCAGGTCCCGCCCGAAGGGATCGATATCCGGCTGGATGAGCTGGCTCCATTCCAACCGCAAGCAGTGGAACCGGTAGCCAAGAAGGCCAGAAATTGAGTCGCCTGCGAGTAGCCAGTCCAGGAAGGCGGCCGCTCCCGTTTTTCAGCTTTTCCCCTGGCTGGCCGGCGCAGAGGGAGGATCCCTTCAGCCTTCACCAGGAAAAATCGACAAGAGCCGTTATGATAGAGCGCTCGCTACCTCTTCCCCTTCGAGCCCTGCCTGCACTCGCTACTCGCCCAAGCACCATGTACCTGCCCAAGCACCATGTACCTGCCCAAGCACCATGTACCTGCCCAAGCACCATGTACCTACCCAAGCACCATGTACCTGCCCAAGCACCATGTACCTGCCCAAGCACCATGTACCTGCCCAAGCACCATGTACTCGCCCAAGCGTGATAGTTTGCCAGGGTGTAGTCCATGACCATACCCCTCCTCCAGCAACCAAGGAATGATCCCAGATGTATCGACGAAGATTTGTCCGCGACGCGGCGGCTACCGGTTTGCTCCTGGGGGGAGCCCCGCGAATCCGGGCTTCCGCCAAGGCCAAGACGTACCGTACGGCTCTGATCGGCGCTGGCTGGTGGGGGATGAATATTCTCCGTGAAGCCATGGCCGCTGGGAACTGCGAGGTGGTGGCCCTGGCCGACGTCGACCAGGATGCTTTGGAGACCGGGGTCGAAGAGGTCAAGTCGCTCTCCAACAACAGCCCGCGGTCTTACGTCGACTATCGCGAGTTATTCGACAAGGAACAAGTCGATATCGCGATCGTCGCTACTCCCGACCATTGGCATGCGTTGAATTCGATTGCCGCGATCCGCCATGGAGCCCACGTTTTCGTCGAGAAACCAACCGGCCATACGATCGGCGAAAGCCGAGCCATGCTGGATGCAGCGCGGGCGGAGAATCGCACGGTTCAAGTCGGCCTGCATCGCCGCATCGGTCCGCACTATGTCTCGGGGATGAAGTTCCTGCACGAAGGGCACGTGGGCAAGGTCGGGATGGTTCGTATTTTCGTTCATGGTGGCGGTGGACCGGAAGCAGCCAAGCCGAACAGCAAAATTCCAGCCGAGTTGGATTGGGACATGTACTGCGGGCCCGCCCCGTTGCGACCCTTCAATCGGTTGATCCATCCCGGTGGTTTCCGCAATTTTCTCGACTTCGCCAACGGGACGCTCGGGGATTGGGGGGTCCATTGGCTCGATCAAGTCCTTTGGTGGTCCGGGCAACGCGCACCCAAGCACATCTATTCGACAGGGGGCCGGCCGATCCGCGGCCCGGTGGTACTGAATGAAAAGGAGCAGACGACAGATGCTCCAGATACCCAAGTTGCAACCTATGCCTTCGAGGACCTGACCGTCACCTGGGAGCACCGGAAGTATGCGAAGAACGAAAGTGAAAAGCACAGCATCGGATGCTACTTCTACGGTACTCAAGGGACCTTTCACATGGGCTGGCGAGACGGTTGGACCTTCTATCCAGCGGACAACAAGAAGCCCATCGTCCACGAAGAGGCTGTCTTGCAGGAACCTGACGGACACAGCATCCGTCTGCTTTGGGCCGACTTCATGGAGAGTATCGAGACAGGTCGGAAACCGACCTGCGATATCGAGATCGGCCACCAGGCGACCACCGCTACCCTGCTTGGTATGGCCTCCTGGAAACTCGGTCGAAGTGTGACCTGGGACGGTGAGCGCGAGGTGTTTCCTGGGGACGCCGAAGCCAACCGACTGCTGCGCCGCGAGTACCGTGCCCCTTGGGTCTATCCGACGTAGTCGGGAGTTGTTGGCGGTCGTGGCGGTGGTATGGCTTAAGGAAGGATGCTGCCTTCAGCGATGATAGCCATCGACCCACCGCCGCACCGCTTGCAGGCCTCCGGGGATCATCGCCAGCAATTGGCGTTGCGAGATGACGCGTGTCACTGGTTTCCGGGCAGCTTCGGCAAGCCGAGGCAGCGTTCCCGCCTGATGCGCTTTGAGATCATGTTCGATGCGGCTGCCGATCACCACCTCGCTCTCACCGGCGTCGGAACCGATGACCCAAAGCTCCGTTTCCGAGGTCAAGGTTGGATCGATCGCGGCGCCTAGCTGCTCGAGAAAACGGGTCGACTCGACAGTCCCCAGTCCGAACAGCGAACCGCTCAGCAGCAGCCGCTTGCCGGCCAGTGGCTGCAAGCCTTCGCAGGCGGCTTCGATTTGTTTTAACGGAAGTTGTAGGGCGGATCTGGCGGATTTCGAG
>JBILTQ010000088.1:0-16942 GCA_044371435.1 Pirellulaceae bacterium
CCGCTCGATGAGCACGGAAACCGGCGACCACGAACAGGGTACCTATTTCATTCGTACCGCCTACAAAAAAATCAATAGCATCCAGCATCCTGCCCTCGGTTCTTGGGTGTTGCATGCTACCGGTAAGCTTGCCAAGGACCTTCCTGGAAGCGTACTGATCGGTAATGGAAATGAGCACCCTAACGCCGGCTTCCTCGATTCGAGCTTAATCCCCGTACCCGTCGCCGATCCAGCGAAAGGCCTGGAGAACATCCACTCGCCAGGTTATCTATCCGAAACCAACTTCAGGCGTCGTTTGACGCTGGCCAGCAAAATCGATGCTGACTTCCGCGAAAAATTCCAGGGAACCGAAATCGAAGCCTACAACGAAATGTATCGGGAAGCCGTACGACTGATGGGCAGTTCCGAACTGGTCGCTTTCGATATCTCCAAAGAAGCCGAAAAAATCCGCAGTGCTTATGGTGCCAATCGCCTCGGACAAGGCTGCCTCCTGGCCCGGCGGTTGATTCAAGCAGGTGTGCGTTTCGTCGAGGTGGAATTCGGATCCTGGGATATGCATCAGCAGATCTTTAATGAGATTCCCGAGCGTGCTGGACAACTTGATCAGGCCGTGAGCCAACTGCTTGTCGAACTCAAGGAGTTAGGGCTGCTGAAGTCGACGCTGATCGTCTTGCAGACGGAGTTTGGAAGAACCCCGAAGATCAACGAAAATGCTGGACGCGATCATCACCCCGGGGTATTTTCCTGCGTCTTGGCCGGCGCTGGAATCCGCGGTGGCCAAGTATACGGCTCGTCCGATGAGGATGGCCGGAGTGTCCATGAAGATGGGGTTTCCGTAGCCGACTTCAACACGACCGTGGCTAAAGCTCTCGGAATCGACACCGACCGTGAGTATTTTGCCCCCAATGGCCGTCCCTTCAAGATCGGCGGTGGCGGGACTGCGATCGCGAAACTACTCGTCTAGGCTTCCCCGGGCCATCATGAAAAATTACGGTGGGTCCCATCCTACGATCATCGTCGCGTGATCGGACTTGGCCATACCCCCAACTCATTCCCAAATACTGGGGATCTTAGCTTCTCCGCCCGTTTGCCCCTGCAGAAAATCTGGCGATCACCGAGGACTATTGCCGAAGTTACTTGTGCTCATGGTATCACCCCCAACCAGGCCAGGGATGGAAGCCTTGCTCGGCTACCAGACGCTCGCGCGGGCATTGAGTTTAGGTGGACTTCTGCTAGCAATCCTAACTTAGGTTGGCTAGTGGGTGCTTGCCGAATCGACCGGTTGGGTTATTCCGCAGTGCCGCGGAAGGCCGATCTTCTGGAATGACGGCAGCGGTGGATAGCCTCGGAATGATAGCCGGGGATAGCGGAAGGTTTGGTAATGCGGGTTCCCCAGCTGATTGGCGTAATGCTGCTGGTCGGTCACCCTCTGCTGGTCGCGGTTGAGCCGTTTAACCTTGGCCAGGGCGAAGCCGCTTTGGAACCTAGACCGAGCCATTCCGGGGGCCCATTCCCGTTCCTCGCTACAAATAGTTCGCTGCAGCAGCCAGCTGTTCAGGTCGAACTTGCCCCTGATCCGGCCATGGGTTCTCTCGAGTATCGCCTGGCAGAACTCGAGGAGGAGCTCGCCGAGTCACAACAGCGGATCGAATCGTTGGAAGGAACTCGGCATCAAGCCGAAAAGAAAGCGAGCACCTTTCCGAACGTAACAATCAATGGGGTCTTTCAAGCCGATGGTGTCGCCTTCCACCAGACGGATGCCAGTCGTGAAGTTTATGGACGGATTGAGAGTGGAGCCGACTTCCGCCGTGCCCGATTGAGCGCAAAGGGGGCCGTAGCGCCCCAGATGGACTACTTTCTGCAGATGGATTTCGGTTTCTTTGGCCGCCCCACCTTCACCGATGTCTGGGCTGATTTCAAGGAAGCCGGACCGCTGGGGACGGTACGAGTCGGTCAATGGAAGCAACCCTTCAGCTTGGAAGTGGTCAGCAGCTTTCGTTACACCACCTTCATGGAGCGATCATCGCTGTTTCAGGCTTTCACCCCTTTTCGCCATCTAGGAATCGGTTGCTATAATCATGCGGAGGATCTTTCCGCCACCTGGGCTGCCTCCTACTTTCGGACAGGCCAAGACCAGTTCGGTGGATCGCTGAGCACCGATGGCGGCCATGGCTTGGCTGGAAGACTAACGCAACTGGCGTGGTACGATGAAGTCGGCGACGATTACCTCCATCTGGGCGGCGGATATTTCCTCAACGCCCCCCCCAAGGAAATCCTCCGTTATCGAAGCATTCCGGAGATTTTCGTCGGAGAATTTGCTGCCCCGATCGGTCAACCACTCGGGACCAGTGGCGTGCCTGTTCCCGATTTGGCCAACGGCACCCCCTACTTTGTCGATACCGGCGCTTTATTGGGAACCAGCCTCGCCCAGACCTTCGGTCTGGAATCGCTTTGGGTACGAGGACCGCTCTCATGGCAAAGCGAAGCTATGGGTAGTTTTGTCGATACCTCTACTGTGGGAAACGGTTTTCTCTGGGGGGCTTACTCGCAAGTAGGGCTATTCCTTACCGGCGAATATCGGCCATACGATCGGAAAACAGCGACCATCGACCGGGTGATTCCCAAGCATCCTTTTTCGAGCCCTGGTGGGTTGGGAGCGTGGGAAGTCGCTGGCCGCTGGTCTTTCACCGACCTCAGCGACGGTCCAATCGTCGGCGGAGAGCTACAGAATTTTACCGCTGGTTTGAACTGGTACGTCAATCCGTACTGCAAGTGCGTCTTCAACTACATCCACGCCTGGGCAATCTCCCGGCCGATCCGCAACGGGGTGATTCTCGGCGATCATTTGATCGACTCGCAAACCGACGCGTTCGGCATCCGTTGCCAGTTGGACTTCTAAGCCCGTGAAAGCCAAAGGGAGCAGCGGAACCTACCCTCGAGCAGGGAAACAGGGCAAATTACCAACGCATCACGGCTGTGCCCCAAGCCAAACCAGAACCAAAGCCGCATAAGAGCAGATGATCACCACGTTGGATTCGCCCCTTTTGATTGGCATCATCTAAAGCCAAGGGGATACTAGCCGCCGACGTATTGCCGTAGCGATCGAGGTTGACGAATACTCGTTCACGCAGGATTCCCAAATCGCTTACGGCGGAATCGATAATTCGAATATTGGCCTGATGTAGCAAAACCAGATCGATATCGGAAAAATTCAGTCCAGCGTGGATCACGCAGTCGCGACAACTATCGTTAACCACTCGGACTGCCCACTTAAAAACGTTGCGTCCGTCCATCTGCAGGTATTGTTGTCCAGCTTGCAATGCCTCGGACGTCAACGGTTGCCGAGACCCACCCCCAGGAATACAGAGCATTTCACCGCCACAGCCCTCGGCTCCCAGGGTGTAGGCGAGCAACCCTGGAGTGTTGGCGTCGACCTGGTCGTCTCCCACCAGCTTATCCTGTTCGCGCCCATCATGAGCGACCACCAAGGCTGCTCCGGCCGCATCACCGAACAGGGGATAAGTCTTGATATCCGAAGGATTGATCGTCGCGCTCATGACTTCACTGCCGATAACCAAGGCTCGCTTGGCCAACCCGCCGCGAATGAAGTTACCGGCGGTCGCCAGCGCGTACATGAAACCCGCACAGGCGGCGTTGATATCCATGGCTGGGGCGATGCAGCCTAAACGTCGTTGGAGCAAACAGGCGGTAGACGGGGTCAGAAAATCCGGGGTAATCGTGGCCACCAGGATCAGGTCCACGTCGCGTGCCGCAACCCCGGCGTTAGCCAGGCAGCGGACCGCCGCCTCGTACGCTAGATCACTGGCCGACTGGCCGAGGGCCGCTCGACGCCGCTCCAGAATTCCGGTGCGCTGCACGATCCATTCGCTATCGCACCCCAGGGCCACCAAATCCTCATTGGTGACCACCTGGTCAGGAACGTACGACCCGGTGGCGGCGATACGAATTCCCATGCATCTACCCATCCGGCTACGACCACTGGGCCGCAGTTCCGTAGCTTCGCTCGTCATGCTGTTTGGATTGGATAATTCGGGCATTGGGATGAAAACAGCCTTAGTGTAGCTAGTTCCAGGTGGCTTCGAAAGAAGGAATTATGTTACAAACTAACAAGACTTTTCGTCAGTGGGAAAATCACTTCGGCTACCATCCGTCACCCCAAGGAAAAACGCGGTTTCCGTCCCTCGTCATGCCCCGTATTTTTAATGTAACCCTGATCCAGCCTGCCGGTTATGCGCATGCGATGGCGCTTTATGAAATCGGGTTGCTGCTGCAGCACTCGCTGCAGTCGCTGGGATTTACCTGTAGTTACCAACTCAATCGTGTCGAGGCTTCGGCCACCAACATTATTCTTGGCTACCAAACGCTCGACAGCCCCGCCAGCATCCCAGACTGCGACTTTATCATTTATCAGCTGGAGCAGCTTTCAGCTCGCGAAGGGTGGTTTCAGCCAAGGCTGACCGAATTCTTCAGGGCGGCCAACGAGGTCTGGGATTACTCGCTGGAGAATATTGATTTCCTGAGACAGCATGGGGTGGAAAATGTCAAGCATCTGCCGCTGGGATTCCACGAAAAACTGCAGGTGATCACCTCCAACAGTTGCGACATCGATGTGCTTTTCTACGGCAGTATGAATGAACGTCGAGCCAATGTTCTGCAGGCTTTGAGCCAGGACTTTCGGGTGGAACACCTCTTCGGCGTGTATGGAGCGGAACGCGACCGATACATCGCACGCTCCAAAGTGGTTCTCAACGTCCATTTCTACGATGCGCAGATTATGGAGCAACCGCGAGTTGCCTACCTGATGAATAATCGCCGATTTGTCTTGTCGGAGGCCTCGCCGATCAATCCCTATGCAACCGGAATGTGCGTAGCCGCTTACGAACAATTGGTCAGTGCCACCCGCTATTGGCTGGAACATCCTGCAGAACGCGAAGTCGCTGCTCATCGTGGCTACGAGTTTCTACGACGACACCCGATGACTGAATACCTGCGCCACGTCCTCTCCATTCCGCCTCACCCTTGAAAAGCCGATCAGCTATGTCCCACCATCCCCACAATCCGCTGAGCCTGGACAAAGAGAACAGTTATTACGAGTTCTCCAGACCGGAAGTCATCAAAGAAATCACTCGACTGAATCTTCCCTGCCAGCGTATCCTGGAACTCGGCTGCTCTACCGGGGCGACGGCTAAAGCCATTCGAGAACTTTACCGAGTCGATTACTACGAAGGTATCGAACTGAATGCGACCGCCGCCAAGGTGGCCGCTGATCGCCTGAATAAGGTTCAGATCGCCAACCTCGAGACATCTTCACCGGCCGCTTTGGGGCTGCCTGTCGCTAGCTTCGACCTCCTGATCTGCCTGGACATCCTCGAGCATCTTTACGATCCATGGAGCATCCTTAGCGCTTATACCGAATGTCTTCAGCCAGGTGGTCATCTGTTGGCATCGATCCCCAATATCCAGCACCTCACCATCCTGGATGGTCTCGTCAAAGGGGAGTGGCGGTATACGACGGCAGGCCTGCTGGATGCGACACACCTGAGATTCTTCACGCTCGGCAGCATCCGCGAACTGCTTTCGGGCGCCGGCTTGAAAATCGTCAGCCAATCGATGTCCTTCCTCAATGCCGTCGACTTGTCGAGCATCCTGGACTCCGGCAACCAGATTCGGCTCGGCAAGCTACACTTGGTCGATCTCAACCGCCAGGAAGTTCTCCAATTCCTGGCGTATCAATATATCCTTGTCGCCCAGAAGCTCTGAAGCTTTCGCGGCGTAGCCGCATGGCCCCCGCTCCCCGACGAAGCTTTTGCTTCGACGCGATCACCGGCCATTCCTCAACTTTCAGGACTTACCTCCCAACACCTCGACAGGCCCATGCCGCGGCGTTTTAGGGTGAAACGAAATCAGCTGACGGCCGCCATGGCCCGCGGTTTCGCCTCGCCTAAGCCATGGCTGCTCGCCGCGTCAAAGGAGAAAAGCTCGACAAGCTCCGGTCAATCATCGGGATTCAAGTTGAGACCGCGGCGACCGTTGTACACGAGATAGCCACCGTCGCGGAAGGCTTGAAAGACCTCGATCGCCTGGTCATAGAGAATCCCATCGATCAGCTCGATCCCTCGCCGTTTCAGTTCCCGGATCCACTCGGGGTGAATCGGCCCTTCGTCAAAACCGGTGATCTTTTCGCAGGCATCGTCGCAGCCAGCGATGACCAGTGACCGAATCCCGCTCCAAATTGTCGCCCCATAACACATCGCACAGGGGCGCCAATTGACCACCATCTGCATGGCCGGCAAATCGGCTCCTCCCAAATCCCAGCTTCCCAATCGCTGTTGGGCCAAAGATAGCGCGACGATCTCGGCATGAGCCGAAGACGCGTTGCAGGGGACAACGCGATTCACCCCAAGCACAATCCTTTTACCGGTTTCCCGCTCGAAAACCCCGGCCGCAAATGGCCCTCCGGTTCCCTGCTGGAAGTTTTGGCGGGCGAAATCGATGACTACCTGCATTCGCTCTTCAAGGCTGGGGAATGATTCCGGAAGTCGTTCCTGCTGGTCGATCGCCCAGGTAGGTAGATCTATCGTAAACTTCATGTCGCTACAATCGTCACAAGCCCTAAAAATCCCGATCATACACCATTCCCTACCGGTGATTTACGTAATTTTGATCGCCGGCCTCCTCCCAGGCCAGGACCAGGTGCTAAAGATGAACGGTCTGGCGAAGATTCACGAAGGAATGGACGCTGCTGTTCATCCGATCTTTAGCGAAGAGGAAAGGTTGAGGACGATGTCACGAATCAAAAGTAGTAGCGAAAGTATTGTGACGATCGATCGGCGACAGGGAGAGCGTCGCTCCAAGGCGGTCACCGAAAAAGCTACCCCCAAAACTGCCCTCGAACCGCGACGAAAAGTCCAACGCCGTCGACAGATTGACCCCACGACCTGCGAACGTGAATACACAGCCGAGGAACTGGAGTTCATGAATGCGATCGAAGCCTATAAACGCTCGAGCGGCCGCATGTTTCCTACCTGCAGTGAAGTTCTCGAAGTCATTCGGCACCTCGGTTACACCCGAAATACTCCCGCCGCGTCCGCTCCGCCAGTCGACGCTTCCTAAGTCGTAGCCCCCTCGACGGACTGATCACCGACTCGGTCAACTTCTTCTAAAGGTAAGTCGGCTCGACTAAAAAGTAGCGGCTTACGGTTGCTGCCATAGTACTACATGGGGCTGAACCACTGTGAAGCGATCGACGGATCTCCAAGTCCCGCCCCCTTCGACCGACCGCCTCGAAGCTCTATCGCTACCAAGCTAATTCCATAAGTCCCGATCCAAGAGCCGGTAGTTGATGGCCTCGTGGATATGATCGGCTTGGATAGCAGACGACTCCTCCAGGTCGGCGACCGTCCGGGCAACACGCAAGATTTTATCATGGGCTCGCGCCGACAGGCCATGCTGGGTTACTGCATCGCGAAGCATGTTGCGCTCTGTATTACCCAAAGGACAGAATTCGCGAAGCTGTCGATTATTGAGCTGTGCATTGACACGGACCGGTCGCCCCGGGAAACGTGCAGCCTGAAACGTACGAGCGACCATCACGCGCTCTCGCATCACAGCACTGCTTGTCCCCGGTGGTCCAGAAGACAATTCCTGGAAAGGTACGGCTGGCACCTCGATGTGAATATCAACGCGATCGACCAACGGTCCACTGATGCGACTCATGTAGCGTTCGACCGCCAAGGGATTGCAATTGCAGTGCCGTCGAGGATCGGTTCGATAACCGCAAGGACACGGATTCAAGGCCGCAATCAACATGAAATCGGCGGGGAAGGTGGTACTTCGCAAAGCCCGCGAAATAGTGACGACACGATCTTCCAATGGTTGTCGCATGACCTCGAGGGTCCGACGATTGAACTCGGGAAGCTCATCGAGAAACAGAACTCCATGATGCGACAGCGAGATCTCCCCCGGAGACGGCGGGCTTCCTCCGCCCACCAAGCCAGCATCACTGATGGTATGGTGCGGGGAACGAAAAGGACGCTGCGCCATCAACGGCTGGCCAGGTTGCAATCTTCCCAGAGCACTGTAGATGCGGGTCGTTTCGATCGACTCCGCCGCGCTGAGCGGCGGCAGGATCGTGGACAAACGTTTCGCCAACATCGTCTTCCCTGAACCGGGCGGACCTACCATCAGCAGGTTGTGGCCGCCGGCGGCGCTGAGCATCAAGGCGCGCTTGGCTAACTCCTGCCCGCGGACGTCGCTGAAGTCGACTTCGTATTGGGAATAAGCAGCGAAAAACTCAGCTAGTCGCGAAGGAACCGGCTCGATATTCAGCTGGCCGCTGAAGAAACCGACAGCCTCCGCCAGGCTGGAGACCGGAATGACTTCAATCCCCTCCACCACAGCCGCCTCCTGCCCGTTTTGAGAAGGCACCAACATCCCCCGCAACCCGGCCTGCTTGGCGGCCGCCATCGCCATCGATAACGCCCCTTTGACTCCGCGCGTCTGCCCCTCCAGCGAAAGCTCCCCCACCACTGCGTAGTCTTCGATCAAATCCGAGTCGAATTGGCCGCTGGCAACCAAAATTCCTAAGGAAATCGGGAGATCGAACGAAGCCGCCTGCTTCGGAAGCTCGGCGGGGGCCAAATTGATGACCACCCTATCGTGCGGTCGCATGAAACCGCTGTTGACCAAGGCCCGTTCCACCCGATGAGTGCTTTCGCGAACCGCCTGTTCCGGCAAGCCGACAAGGACGGTTTTGGGGAGAGCGCTCGCTGACAGATCGACCTCGACGTCGACCGGCAAGGCCTCGATACCCACCAAGGAAAATGTCTTGAACTTCGCCAGCATCTCGCTTGCCCTCTCGACGGTCGATTGTGCCCACTCCCGTGAATACCAGACAAATAGACACTAAAAGTGAACATATGTCAACCCATTGCAGCCAGCCGGGCATTTTTTTACAAATCTTTGACCTTGGGGCAACCTCTTTGGGACATCGCTTCTGAACGGAAGGCGTTAATAGTTTAGGCCAAGCAACCCGGAGCGACCCGTGTTGCGACCAGCAGATGGCCAACCACTGATTTCCTTGCACGTTGGAATAGAGTTTCCCGCGGAGAATTTTATGAAATCCCAGCCCCTACACAGCCAACACCAGCACCGAGCGAGCACGATCGACGGACCTCGCCACGGCACGGCGGCTATCGATACCGATTCGCCCCCGCTTGCCGTTCCCCGCGGCAGTACCCGGCCTCACCCCACCGACTCGCCGATGTCGGTCAATTTAGGCCCAGCGATCTGGCTGATCGTAGTGCATCTGCTGGCTTTGGCTGCACCTTTCTATTTTTCCTGGTCGGGATTGGCGCTGGCTTTTCTGCTTCACTGGATGACCGGAAGTTTGGGTATCTGCTTGGGTTTCCATCGCCTGCTGACGCACACAGGTTTGGAAGTGCCGGTTTGGCTGCAACGGACCCCGGCTACGATCGGCACCTTGGCTGGTGAAGGGGGACCGATCTCGTGGACCGCCAACCACCGCAAGCATCATGCCTTCAGCGACCAGGTTGGCGACCCGCATTCGCCGCGTGACGGGAAATGGTGGGCCCACATGTTTTGGCTGGCGTTCAACACGGATGGCGGCGATCGCGATGGCTACTTGCGGAAATGGGTGCCCGACCTTCTGAAAGATCCCTTCCTCAACGCTTTGGAACGTCATTTCCTCACCATCCATATCCTCTTTGGCGCGACCATCGCCTTGGCTGGCTACCTGGTAGGAGGTAGCACTTTGGCCTTTTCCTGGTTTTTGTGGGTAGTGCCGGTACGTCTGGTCGCGGTGCTGCACACGACATGGTTCGTCAACTCCGCGTCGCATATCTGGGGTTATCGCAATTACGAAACGCGTGATGACAGCCGAAATCTGTGGTGGGTCGGATTGATCGCTTACGGCGAAGGGTGGCACAACAATCATCATGCCCTTCCCCGTTTAGCGCAGCACGGCCACCGCTGGTGGGAATTCGATATGACCTATCAATTCATTCGGATGCTTCGTTTCTTTGGACTCGCCAGGAACGTCGTGGACCTGGAGAGCTACCAAGCCAAAAAGCGCCGAACGGGCGTCGATACCGCCCTGGAAGCCGACGAAGAGATCCAAGCTGCTTAGGCTTTCCTGGCGAGGGTGACCTGAGGGTGGAAGCCACTCATACCATGGACGGTTTCCACTTCTCGCCCACCTGGCAAGGCCGCGAGCGGATAACCAGCCAGCGGCGGTTCGCCACGGTCGCCGGTTGGATCGGCTGGAATATCGGCATCGGGACGCTCGCTAGCTCTGTGAGCAGACTCGTTCCCTCGCGTTGGTGGGCATCTCCCGGGGGGCCGCCCGTGGGAACCGGCCGCCACAGGAATCGAGGGACCGTGAGGGTAGTGGCCGATGGCAAGCCAACCTTCATCGGTCCTTGCTTTTGGGATCACTTGCCGGTAACGACCTCATCTTCATCGCGGTCGGCAGCCGATCGCCCCGCAGCCCAGTTGGATCAGCCAACCGGTGGTTCCTCGCCGAGTAAAACCGGACTTAGCCAGCTAGCACCGGCAGCGACCGTTCGGCGGTTGGCAGCCCCAGCGAGCGATCGCCGATCGCCTGCTTCTCCAAACTGACCAGGATACATTTGAAGGCTGGCGTTCGGGATTGAGGATCGATGGTTCGCGAGACCAGGACGTTGGCTTCGGGATAGTACATCAAAGCGTTACCGGCTCGAATCTCCGGGTAGGCTCGGACCAGGATATCCTCGAGTTGGCCGGTAGCGCTTCGTACCGTGACGAGTTGATCTTCCTGTAGCTCGAACCGCTCCATGTCTACCGGATTCAAAAGGATGACATCCCGTCGCTCTTGCTGGCGGTATAGATCATAGTCTTCATAGACCACCGTATTGAATTGCCCTTCGCTACGTACGGTCATCAACCGCAATTCGTGGTTACTGCCAGCCAAGGGTGGCAGGGGATGGGAAAAAAGATTAGCCCGTCCGTTCGGCGTGGGGAAGCGGGCTTGATGAAAGGTGCGGCCTTCAATCTGAAATTCTCGTTTGCTTCGATCGATCCCATCGATGGCTGAGTAGCCGGGCACAACCTTCGCAATCCAATGCCGAATCGAGTTGGTCTTCTCCATCTCGTTCCAATCGATGACCCCTTCCTGATCGCCAAAAAGGCGTCTCCCCAGTTCGGCGATGACTTGAACCTCGCTTCGCGGACCAGGCAAACGGCGAGGTCCGCCATCGCTCAAGCGTACATAATTGAACATGGACTCCTGCGTGGTCGGCTCGGGTTCCTCGTCGCGAGCCAAGACCGGCAAAATGATAGTTTCACGGGCTAGTCCATTGCCGTGACCGGTATTGAGGGTGGTATTGAGCATGACCAGCATGTCGAGTTTTTCCAGGGCCTGCCTGGCAAAGGTAGCATCAGGGGCTGAGCCAAAGAGATTACCGCCCAGGCAAAGACCGAATTTCAGCTTGCCCTGCTCGGCCTGCTCGATGCAAGCCAACGTATCCAGACCCGGGGTGGTTGGCAGCCGAACACCGAAATTCTCGGTGAGGTTCCGGAAGAGTTCATCCTTGAGCTTGGGGGTGACCCCGACGCTACCGATTCCTTGAACATTCGAATGGCCACGAATCGGCATCACTCCCGCCCCTTCCCTGCCGATCATGCCTCGCAGCAAGGCCAGGTTGACAATCGACTGAACGTTCTCCACTCCATGGGCGTGATGGGTGATCCCCATGGTCCACGAGAAAACCGTCGCCTGACTTTGGCTGTAGACTTCGGCCAACACGCGGATTTCGGCCTCCTCCACACCGCTCTTCTCAACGATCTCTCGCCAGGATAGTTGCTTCAGTCCCTCAAGATAACTCTCGCTCTGATTGCAGTGAGCCTGAAGGAAAGCGGCATCCTCTCTGCCCAACTCGACAACCGCTTTGGCTACCCCTGTCAACAAAGCCAGGTCCCCTCCGATATGCGGCTGGACGTAGTGCGTAGCAATCTTGGTCCCGAAAAGCATACTCCATGGATCGCTTGGCACCTTGAACCGAACCAAGCCCAATTCGCGGACAGGATTGATCACCACGATTTTCCCACCCCGCCGGCGCAAATGCATCAAGGTAGTCATCAGCCGCGGATGGTTGCTGGGCGGGTTGCCACCGATAATGAAGATGGTGTCGGCCTTCTCCAAGTCATCGAGCACGACCGTGGCAGTACCGGTGCCCAGGGTTGTTCCTAAGCCAACCCCACTCGCTTGATGGCAGAAATAACTACAATTATTGACATTATTCGTCCCATACACCCGAGCTAACAATTGCAGCAGGAAGCCGGCCTCATTGCTGCTGCGACCGCTAAAGTACCAAAAGGTCTCATCAGCGGTCAGGGCCTTCAATTTACTAGCAATCCGGTCAAAAGCCTCGTTCCAGGTGATCGGCCGGTAGTGCGACTGACCTTGCTCATACAATACTGGCTGAATCAACCGGCCACTGGTTTCCAGTTGGCGTGGGCTCCAGCGACTCATTTGGGCCACGGTATAACGCGACCAGAAATCGGCCGTGATCGCCGGCTGCATATCGGCAGCCATGGCCTGGATCGACTTCTTGCAGACCTCGGGGAACGAGCCACGCTCATTCACCATCCCCCCATGCTGCCCTCCCATGCCCAGCGCACAGGTCTTGCACGCATTCTTGGATCGCAGGGCCCGATAAAACTTGAAGTTGAATAAACCGCCCGCTTCCCAGGCCTTGCGAAAGGTGTATCGAACTGCCTGCCAGCCGCCACCGGCGTTGAGACGCTTCATCATGAGTTTCGATTGTTGCTGAGAGGGATCAGGGACTCTGGCTAGCGATCCGGAGGGGATCCGCCGCTTGCCTCCATTGTACGCCAAGCAAGGCTGTTTCGTAGCCTGCCTGCTCGCAGGAGCCGACCAGCTTTCCCAACGGTCGCCGGACTACCATAACCGCTTGCTGAAGCGGCGGGTTCATACTTTAATCTATCGATCATCTTTTTTCGCCGTTTTGGCCGGCGGATGCCAACCTCGTGATTTGGCATCGATCGGCTCCCTTCCTCTGGGCCTTGACAGTATGTGCGGTATCGCTGGAGGAGTCTGGTTTGGCGATGAACAGCGTCTGGATCGGCAGGTGCTTGAGCGGATGACGAATGCCCTGATCCACCGTGGCCCCGACGATCAGGGGCTCTTCTTGCAGCCCAGCCATGCCCAACCCCCGGACGGACCTCGGCCCGGTGTCGGCCTGGGTTTTCGCCGTTTGTCGATCATCGACCTTCAAGGTGGACACCAGCCACTGGCCAATGAAGACGGTAGCATCCAACTGGTTTTCAACGGAGAAATCTACAACTATCGAGAGCTCCGCCGCCGATTGGAGACGACCGGTCACCGTTTCTCTACCGACAGCGACAGCGAAACAATCGTTCATCTCTATGAAGAGCTCGGCTCGGACTGCTTTTCACAACTTAACGGGATGTTCGCCATCGCGATTTGGGATGAGCATCAGCAGCGGCTGGTGCTGGCCCGAGATCGGTTGGGCAAGAAGCCGCTGTATTACGCTACCACCGCCAGCGGCCTTTTTTTCGGGAGCGAACTCAAGAGTCTGGCTTGCCTGCCGCACCTGCCTCGGGTTATCGACCACGAAGCCCTCGACCTGTATTTTACCTATCAGTACATTCCCTACCCCAAAACCATCTACCGCGACATCTCGAAACTCGCCCCGGGTACGTTCGGTATCTATCAACACCGGCAATGGCAGGTACAAAGCTACTGGAATATCGATTGGTCGAAGGAACGCCAGCGTCCCAAGGCAGAGGTCATCGAGGAGTTCATTGAACTACTCCGCGACAGTGTCCGCCTGCGGTTGCGCAGCGACGTGCCGCTGGGGGCTTTTCTCTCGGGTGGCATCGATTCATCGTTGATCGTGGCCCTGGCCCAAAGCCAATTGAAGGCCCCGATCAAAACCTTTGCCATCGGTTTTGCCGAGTCGGATTTCGATGAGACGCACTATGCGCAGCAGGTGGCCGACCATTTGGGGACCGAACACCGGCGGTTCGAAGTGACCGCTGATGCTCTCTCCATCCTCGACCAACTCGTCTATCACTACGACGAACCCTTCAGTGATTCCTCGGCTTTGCCAACCTGGTTTCTCTGCCAGCAGACGCGTCAGCATGTAACGGTAGCCTTGAGCGGTGACGGTGGCGACGAGTTGTTCGCCGGATATGACCGTTACCGCGCCCTTCACTGGAGCAGGCACCTCAGCGGACTGGGGCTGAGCAAGCTGCTTCCACCAGAAGGCTGGTGGTCGCGATCGGTCGCCTCCAACCAGCCGCGTTCCTGGATGCGGCGGCTGCGACGCTTCCTCGCGGCCCTCGACCAACCGGTCGTCGCCCGCTACCTGCAATGGCTGCAGATTTTTGGACGAGCCGAGCGCTGGGGTATGTATCGCCAGGATTTCATCGATCAATTGCCTGACCGCGATCCGCTAGCCTTCCTCGAAATGGCTTGGGAGCGCAGCGGTCAACGCGATATCGTCACCAAAGCTTCGTTAGCCGATCTACAAACCTATTTGCCCTGCGATCTGATGACCAAAGTCGATATCGCGTCCATGGCCCACAGCCTCGAAGCCCGCCAACCTTTTCTCGACTACCGACTGGTGGAATTCGCGTCCGCCCTGCCTCTACACTTCAAGTTTCGACGAGGCCACGGCAAACGGCTGCTGAAGGATGCTTTTGCCACGGCGCTCCCACCCGCGATCTGGAATCGCCGCAAAATGGGCTTTGGAATCCCGCTTGCCGCCTGGTTCCGCGGACCGTTGCGGGGGACCGCTGAAAATTATCTCTTGAGCGGGGATAGCCGCTGCCATCGTTTCCTAAAACCAGCCGCGTTGCAAGCTCTGTGGGAACGACACACCAGCGGTCGAAGTAATGAAGGCTATCGCCTGTGGAATTTATTGATTCTCGAAGCATGGTTACGTAGGTGGGAGTTGTAGCAGTGTCTTATATCATCGCTTTAGACCAAGGAACTACCAGTTCGCGAGCCCTGGTCATCGATCGCAGCGGCGCGGTGCGCGGGGTAGCTCAAGCCGAGTTCCGCCAAAGCTATCCCAAGCCGGGCTGGGTCGAGCACGATCCAGAGGAAATCTGGCAATCGCAGCGCGACATGCTGGCCGAGGTCATGAACCAGCTAGCCTTGACCAGCAAGGATATTGCGGCGATTGGAATCACGAACCAGCGAGAGACGACGGTCGTCTGGGAGAGAGCCACCGGCCGTCCCATTTACCCGGCGATCGTCTGGCAGGACCGACGAACAGCTGCCAGATGTGATGAATTGCGGCAAAGCGGACGAGCGGCAGAGATCCAGGCCCGGACCGGACTGGTCCTCGATGCTTATTTTTCCGGGACCAAGTTGCAATGGATTCTCGAGCATGTACCGGGCGCACGATCGCTGGCCGAGCGTGGCGAGTTGGCATGCGGAACGATCGATACCTGGTTGATCTGGAAACTGACCGCCGGCCAATTGCATGTTACCGACCCGAGCAATGCCTCACGCACGCTCCTTTACAATCTGGCGAGCGGCAGCTGGGATGATGACATCCTCCAATGGTTGAATATCCCTCGCTGCATGCTCCCCACGATCCGTTCCAGCAGCGAGACGCTCGGCCACACCTCCGCGGAGATCCTCGGAAGCCGAATCCCCATAGCCGGCTTAGCCGGTGACCAGCAAGCAGCCCTCTTCGGTCAAAACTGCCATCGCCATGGGATGGCTAAAAATACGTATGGTACCGGTTGCTTCATGCTCATGAACGTCGGCGAAACACCAGCCATCTCCAGGAATCAGCTCTTGTCGACCGTCGCCTGGCAACTCGGCCCGTCCAAGCCGACGGTATTCGCCTTGGAAGGTAGCGTCTTCATCGCAGGAGCCACCGTCCAATGGCTGCGCGACGGCCTCGGAATCATCCGTAGTTCGGGCGAGATCGAGGCCTTGGCCAGATCCGTAGAACATACCGATGGAGTCTTCCTGGTTCCCGCTTTTGCCGGCTTGGGGGCCCCGCACTGGGATCCCTATGCCCGCGGTGCGATCGTCGGCCTGACCCGAGGCACGCATCGTGGGCATCTCGCGCGGGCCGCCCTGGAAGGAATCGCCTATCAGGTAGCCGACGTGTTAGAAGCCATGGAAAGTGACTCGGAGATCGGCATCGCCGAACTTCGCGTCGATGGCGGGGCTGCGGCCAATAATCTGTTGATGCAATTCCAAGCCGATATCCTGCAGGTACCCGTGGTCCGCCCTCAGATCATTGAGACGACCGCGATCGGGGCTGGCTTCCTGGCCGGCCTGGCGGTCGGCTACTGGGAAGATACAGCTGAATTGCAGTCGCTCTGGAAGGCGGAACGCACCTTCGAGCCGATGATCGACCGCGGCCGGGCGATGGAACTTCGCGACGGCTGGCGCCGAGCCCTCGAGCGGGCTCGACATTGGGCGCAGGAAGAAAAATAGAGTAGCCGCCATTTCGTGGCTGGCCTCGCGTCGCCGCGTCCGCTGGACGGCTCTACCCCCATTGCGGCGATTCCTCCTCGATTCAGGTCCACGGGCGGAGGTGATTCGGTGAACGGTTTCGTTACCCGACGGCCCGCCGGACCCCTCCCGGTCGCATCCGCCATCAATCGGGCCGTTCTTTCCGACGCTGGAGCCAGCGAAGGCCTGTCAAGTAAGACCATCGACCGGTTGAGCCATGATCCGCGTACCCAGTCCTCGCTAGCTAAAGACACAGCTCGCTCTTTCGGCAGCCGCGGGCGGTAATCACTGAGCCATCATTCCCGAGTCTTTCCGCCTCGGACAGAATTTCGGGATAGATCGGAAAAACCCGCAAGTTCTTCCTACCTTATCATCGATAACCATGACAGCTTC
>JBILTQ010000156.1:0-11548 GCA_044371435.1 Pirellulaceae bacterium
TGGACGCGAAGGATCCAATGGCGATGAACCACTTCCTGAAACCGTACTTCACCGGCTGCCTGCTTGCTCTAGGTTGCCTGGTTCAAACCGGCTGCGTCGGAATTACGAGCGGGATTAATCTGGGGCCTTTCGGCGTTCCGATTCCAGTCAGTCCCTACTTTCAGGATCAGGAAGAGCTTGAGTTTCATATCCACGAGCGGTACGCCCGGGTGCCCATCATGGGGCCGCTGACCGCCGGTGGCCCGACGGTAGCTCTGGACCCGCCGAGCGACGATGAAGTGATGCAAGCCCTGGAACGGGCCCGACCCGTCCGCGGTGGGATCCCCTTGCTGAGCGAGAGGCAACGCAACCGCGTCCGCATCGTCAAAGAAAAGATCGCCGATTACATCGATCCGCCGCGTTTCGTCCCGTTGATCGGCTTCGCCCAGCTCCATCATGCCCACTACAAATGCACGATTTACTTCGAGGAGCGTTATATCAACGGCTGGCCGGTCCCATACACCCTGGAAGACAAGGAAGCGGTTGAGGTCATCTACATCGACCACAACCACTTCCATATGTGCGGCGATCCGGATACGGGTTCCGGACCTTACTAGTCGAGGAAGCCCACCAGTTCCTGCGATCGGCTAGGCTGCTGCAACTTCCGGACAGCTTTAGCCTCGATCTGTCGAATCCGCTCGCGGGTTACCTTGAAAATGTGGCCGACCTCTTCCAGGGTATAGCTATAGCCATCGCCCAAACCGTAGCGGAGCTTGATAATCTCCCGCTCCCGGTAGCTTAATGACTTCAAGACCCGTGAGATTCGCAGCCGCAACATCTCCTGTCCCGCCCCTACGGCTGGACTTTCAGCGGTCCCGTCAGGCAATAGATCGCCGAACTGGCTATCTTCGCTGTTGCCCACCGGGCGGTCCAGGGAAATCGGATAACGGCTCATGGCCAAGACTCGCCGGGCTTCCTCGATCGTCGTCTCGGCACGCCGTGCGATCTCGTCGAGACTAGGTTCGCGGCCGAGTTCCTGCAGCAGTTGCCGCGAAACGTTGCGTACGCGCGACATCGTTTCCACCATATGCACCGGAATACGAATCGTGCGGCTTTGATCAGCCACCGCTCGGGTAATGGCTTGACGAATCCACCACGTTGCATACGTGCAAAACTTGAAGCCGCGGCGGTATTCGAATTTATCCACGGCCCGCATCAAGCCAGCGTTCCCCTCCTGAATCAAGTCGAGGAAGCTCAGTCCGCGGTTGCGATATTTCTTGGCGATCGAGACCACCAACCGAAGGTTCCCTTCGCTGAGTTGCTTTTTGGCCCGTTGGTACTGGGTAAACACCCGTCTCACCATATCCACTCGTCGCCGCAGGCTGGTCGGTGTCTCTTGGGTAGCCACCAGGATCTGACGGTACTCCCGCTTCAGTTGGGCGATTTGCGAAGGAGCCACTTGACCACTTCCCAAGCGTTTGAGGTCAGCGGTTATTTCGTCGATCCGCCGACTAAACTTTTCCAAGGTCCCGATCAACTGCTCGATACGCTGCGTGCGCAGTCCAAGTTCCTCGATCAGCCGTACCGACTTCCGCCGCCGGCGAGCCAACGCTTGCCAGGCTTCCTTACGTCGCTTCAACGGCAAAGACTTGGTCAGGGCGTTGCGGTAATCGCGGCGATTACGCTTGAGCAAAACATCCAGCGTCTTCAGGTTGTGTGGCATCCGACCGAGGATTTGGTCTTTCTCCAAACGGTCGGTCACCGATACCTGAACGGTGCGGTCGAAAGGCAGCTCACCCGTATGGACGCGGCGCAAAATCTTGTAGGCGATCTGAATGACGTAGTCGCACTCCAGTAATTTTGTACGGAAACGCCGTCGCGTCACTTCGATGGTCTTGGCCAGGCGGATCTCCTCCTGGCGCGTCAGCCGGGGAATCTCACCCATCTGCGTCAGATACATCCGAACCGGATCGTCCGACCAGGTCTCACTCTCCTCGACCCCGGCCAGTAGATCCTCATCGGCCTCCAGTTGGATCTGCTCCTCGGGAGCCCCCGCATCGGACGGTACGGGGTCCGCTAAATCGTCAGCCTCTTCCTCGAGCGAGAGCTTTTGCAAGCCATCCAAATCGTCTGCGCTGCGTGGAGCATCATCGTCAAAATCGACTAGAAGGCCGTCAAACAAGGTCATACTCCTGAATTTCTTTTATGATTGGCCGTCAGCATTGAGGCATGGCAAGTGTACCACCTGCCGCGAAACTCAAAGCTGCATTCATTGAAATAGTAAACTTTTACGCCTGCGAGATATTTCCTGCCCTTCATCCTGATTGGACAGACGGTTTTTTCAAGACACACCCTCACCCCATGCCGACGCGGGAAGGGAACTCGGGGGAGCTGAACAATCCTGGAATCGCAATCCTGGAAACACTGACTCAACCTGTCCTTCTAGCCGACGTGCAACCACCACCAGCCGTCCAGCAGGCTTGCGCTCAAACCGAAACTATCGGCGGCAATTCTGGAGAAAGCGTCACGAGTGCAGGGGCGAATGGTCCAGGATAGTTTTTAGAAAGAGGGGACCGACGCGAGGTAGGTGTCGGTTTCTTTATGTCGGACGATCGATTCGCTAAACCCGGGCTCGACGGCGATTTCTGGCTTGCATCGACGAAGACCCTTCACGGACCGACGGCGAAGCGAGTGGCGTGAGTTCCCAACTAAAAACAGGCATTCCGTTGGACGCAATTCTAGCCACTCGGACGGTGCGGTCTAGTCTTTTCTTCCGTAGAATTCGGAGTTGATCGCCGCGTCTCTCACGAACTTCCCCTTCGCCACCCAAAAATCGACATGCCCTCCCTGCTCCCTTGTTCCTGCGGCCAGTCGACTGCCGTCCACAAAAGCCAAGCAGGGACCTACATCCGCTGCCCGTCCTGCCAACAACGCTTAGAGGTACCGACCATCGCCGGCTTCGCTGCATTGACCCCGGTAGCGGACGATTCACTGCAGCATGAAGCGACGCTTCGCCGACGCAGTTCGTGGACCCCAATGCGAGGTTTTTCAGCCGCTGTTTGTTTTATTCTGGCATTGGTTGGGCTAGGGCAAGCCACACTCTATGGGGTTTACCGCTGGGCCAATCCGACCGCCTTTACGGTGGAAGGGATGCTGGCGGAAATGGATCAGACGGCGCGCTCCATGCCGCCTGCCGAAAGCTGGGACTTGTTCCACTCGATCCAGGAACATGGGCTGGGTGAAAAAAAGCCGCCAGCGGCCTTCGTCAAGAAACGCAACTTGGAAATCCTTGACCGTCGAATGTTCTGGTGGGCTAGCGGTGGTTTGCTCGGATTTTTTGGCTTGCTGCTGACCACCTGGTACCGTCCGCGAACACCACGACCGCAAAAGGGAGAAGGGGGCATCCATGCCCCTGGCGAGCGATCCCAAAGGTAAGGCGATCGACGCCGAACGCTTCCTTGACGCAACTTCTCCGTGACTTATCGTGGGCGCTTCATCGGCCGCTCGAACAACTTTGCGGCCTCGGTCCCATCCCGTCGTCCGCCAGCCTTGGGTGGTTGAGACCTTCCTCAATCCCCCAGCCCGAATTTTCCTCCGGTTAGCCGGCAGACGACATCCGAGTGCGAACGCGAAAAACCGTCCGCTACGCAACCAAACGCAGTTCGCCGACCTGCTGTTTGACCCCTTCGACAAACTCTTCGAAGATTCGGATATCCAAGGCGCTGGCGGCCATCGACTCCGGATGGAATTGCGTTCCCATCGCAAACCAATCCATCCGCTCCGACTCGAAGGCCTCGATAATCCCATCCTGGCAGCGAGCGGTACAACGGAAACCATCGGCAAGGCGAGCGACGGCCATATGGTGCCGGCTGGTAACACGAATCTCACCTTCCCCGTAGACGCGCCCCAGGATCGAATCGCTCTCGACGACCAGGGAGTGTCGATGATTCGGATCTTGCGTATCGAGATGCGGTAAGGCGTTGGGGACGTCGAGCGGGATGTGATAGTAGAGGTCCCCGCCTTGAATCACGTTGAGCAACTGATGGCCGACTCCGATCCCGAAGACCGGCATTTTACGCTCGCAGATTTCCATGGCCAACTTGCGGTCAAAACGCTCCCGGCGGGGATCCATCGGCTTGACCGAACTATGGAGATGAAAGCCATCATTCCTTGGATCGAGGTCGGCACCTCCCGTCAAGACAAAGCCATCCAAGGTGTCGAGGATTTGGTGCAGGGCTGCTTCGTCCTCCATCACCGGCACGATGACCGGCAGCCCGCCGACAGCGGCGATCGAATCATAGTAACCGGCAGCCAGGAAACTGTATGCTGGCACACCCTGATGCTGACCTCGGAAATCGGCATTCATCCCGATGAGCGGTCGTCTCTGCATGGTCGAAGGTCCTTCCTCTGTATGACTAGAATTATCGGTTACTCGTCTCAAACTTCCCGTGTCCCGCCTGAGAAGAAAGCATCTGTTGGGCTGAGCGAGTTCTTTCAAAGTAGCGAAACCTTATCAACCAAATTCCGCCTTGCAATAAACTTGCCACATTTGACGATTCCGCCTTTTGCTGCGACTACAGATCGTGCTAGCATTTGATGAACAGCTACCCGTCGCCCCCTAAGGCGAGGCGTTGCCAGGAAAAACGAGCGTTGATCGCTAGCTATTCCGAACGCCGCCGGGCTCATTTCCACCATCGGCTGCACGATCCTTGGCATGAAATTCCACCGTGTTTGTTTAGCTTCGGTCGGTTACGTCCTACCGCCGGAAATCCTCACTTCTTCCGCGATCGAAGACCGCCTTCGCCCGTTGTATGAGCGTCTGAAGCTGCCGCCTGGACGTCTGGAATTGATGAGCGGTATCAAGCAACGTCGCTTGTGGCCAGCCGGAACACGCATCACCGAACCGAGTATCGAGAGTGGTCGACGGGCTATCGCGGCTGCTGGCATTGACCCGCAGCGTATCGGCTGCCTGATCCATGCCAGTGTCTGCCGCGATTACCTTGAACCCGCCACCGCCTGCGGCGTTCACCAAGCCCTCGGCTTATCCAAGCGTGCCTGGGTCTACGATCTTTCCAATGCCTGCCTGGGAATCATGAATGCCGCGGTCCAGATCGCCATGCTGATCGAGGCGGGGGTGATCGAGGCCGGAATCGCCGTGGGTACCGAGAATTCCAGAGGCTTGCTCAATTCCACCATCCAGCAGCTCAACGAGGATCGCGAACTGACCCGCCAAACCATCAAACCCGCCTTCGCCTCGCTCACCATTGGCTCGGGGTCCTGCGCATGGCTGTTGGTCGATGGCGACCGCTTCCACCGGCAAGGAAGGCTGGTCGCTGCCGCCGCCTACGCCGACACTTCCCATCACCAGCTGTGCCAGAGCGATACCGATCGGGCAGGAGAGGTGATGGAACCGCTGATGAACACCGATTCGGAACGCCTGCTCGAAGCCGGAATCGCAACCGGGGCTGCGGCCTTCGACGCCTTGCAGGCCGAGCTGAACTGGCCTCGTGACGCGATCGAGGCCACCGTCTGCCATCAAGTCGGGGCAACGCATCGCCGCAGGATGCTAGAGCGATTGCAACTGCCCGTGGATCGCGATTTTGCGACCTTCGAGCAGCTGGGGAATACCGGATCGGTAGCCCTGCCCACCGCTCTCGGCATCGGGCTTCACCAAGGGCAACTGGGCTATCGCTCCAAAGTCCTGCTGATGGGCATTGGCTCGGGTATCAACTCCTTGATGCTGGCTGCCGACCTGCGCGACACACAAGTCAGTGGCGATTCCCTCCCCTAAGCTTGCGGTTCGGTCATCGAGAACGGGTCCAAAGCTGCCTTGAGCGTTTCCTCCGGCAAGATTCCTTGATCCATGCATAACTGGCGTATGGTTCGGCCGGTGGCGAAGGCCTCCTTGGCAAGTTTCGAAGCCTTCTCGTAACCGATGTAAGGGTTGAGACTGGTCACCATCGACAAGCTCTCTTCGACCGATGCCTCGCAGGCGGTCGGGTTGGCTTCGAGCCCTTGCATACAGAACTCGATGAAGGCGTGCGTCCCTCGGGCTAGCAAATGGATGGATTCCAAGGCCGCATGCCCCATCACGGGCATCATGATGTTGAGCTGGAAATTACCCCCGGCTGCGCCGCTCAGGGTCATGGTGCTATCGTTCCCGATGACGCGGGCAGCTAACTGCATCATGCTCTCGCACATAACCGGGTTGACCTTGCCCGGCATGATGGAGCTACCCGGCTGACGGTCGGGCAAAATGACCTCGAAGAAACTGCAACGCGGCCCGGAGCCCAACCACCGGATGTTGTTAGCGACATTGAACAGCGTCATGGCGATCGCTTTCAACTGCCCATGGGACTCGACCAAACCATCCCGCTGCGCATTGGCCTCGAAATGATTGACCGCCTCCATGAAAGGCAAGCCGGTTTGCTGGGCCAAATTCTCCGCGACTCGCCGTCCGAAGTCTGGGTGGGTATTGATCCCCGTTCCGACGGCCGTCCCGCCTACCGGCAACTCCAAGACCGCCTCGAGGGCGGCTTGCGCACGACGCATCGACAAGGCTAATTGCCTAGCGAAACCGCTGAATTCCTGCCCCAAGCGCAACGGCGTCGCATCCATCAAGTGCGTCCTCCCAATCTTGATGACCTTATCCCAAGCCTGAGCTTTGTCGTGTAGTTCGCGGTGGAAAGCTTGCAGGGCCGGGATCAAGGAATTTCTGATTTCACAGGCCACTGCCACATGGATGGCGGTCGGGAAGGTATCGTTGGTACTTTGCCCCATGTTGACATGGTCGTTCGGATGAATCGCCTTGGCTTTGGCAAAGCGATCGCCCCCCAAACGCTCGATCGCTCGATTCGCAATCACTTCGTTGACGTTCATGTTGCTGGAAGTGCCCGAGCCGGTTTGAAAAACATCGATCGGGAATTCCCCATCCATCTTGCCGTCGATCACCTCCTGGCAAGCCTCCAACATGGCTTGGACCTGTTCGGAGGTCAACGGATTCTTCCCGGTCCCTGTCAGCTTGCCGAGATCGCGGTTCGCTACGCCGCAGGCGAATTTTACTCGCCCCATCGCCCGCACCAACGGAGTCGGAAGGCGCCAACCGGAAATAGGAAAATTCTCCACCGCCCGTTGGGTCTGGGCGCCGAAATAAGCCTTGGCCGGGACTTGGACATCACCCATGGAATCCTGTTCGATGCGATATTCGCTCATAGCTATCGTAATGCTGCAAGAAAGTGTGATTAAAGGAGGCCGAGCAAACCGTCGGCTCTAAAAATAAGGTATGGTAGGGTAGCGGCGTGGGGAGACCTGCCATGGCTGCGGAACGTGAGGCCGCGGCACTGCCCGGCGGTGGGCAAGGCGAACGAGCCTTGGTCGAGCCAGCCTCTCCGATGGTAACGCCACCTCGGAGGTTCCCTATCCTAAGCTGGACGGGGAAAGTCAGATAGCGTACCACGACCGCCTCCCATCCAGGAGTCCTGCCCGCATGCCGAGCGTCGACGATTTCCTCCAGGCAGCCTGGAAAGTTCACCAGGCAGGTGATCCAGCGCGGGCGCGACAGTTGTACCAGCAAGCGATCGACCAGCATCCAAACCACGCTAACGCCTGGTGCTATCTGGGGATTGCTCTCCACGATTTAAAGCGCTATCCGCAAGCGATCGCGGCCTATGAGCGGGCGATCGCCCTCCATCCCCATTTCCCCATCGCCTACAACAACCTGGGGAATTCGCTGCGCTATGACTTTCGTCCGGCGGAAGCCGAGCAGGCCTTCCAAAAGGCGATCTCGCTCGACCCGAATTACCTCAGCGCTCACAAAAACCTGGGGACCCTGCATGCCTGGCAAGGCGCGAGCGATTTAGCCTTGCAAGCCTATCGCCGGGTGGCGGAATTAGCCCCTGAAGATGCCGAAAACCATCGCAACCTGGGGGTCCTCTACCTGCTCCGAGGGGATTTCGCCCGAGGTTGGCCCGAGTACCGCTGGCGCTGGAAGTGTCGCGAGGCCCTGCAACATCGATATCCGGTCCCGCGATGGCAGGGGGAAACGCTCCAGGGCAAAACGATCCTGCTCTACGCCGAACAAGGGCTCGGCGACACGCTGAATTTCGTACGATTCGCCCAAACCCTCAAAGATCGCGGGGCGAACACCATGGTCCATGCCCAAGGCAACCTGTCAGGCTTGCTGCGAGACCTGCCCTGGATCGATCACTACCTTCCAAGCAATGTTCGAGTGGAACAACCTTTCGACTACCACTGCTCGCTGTTGGATGTGGCGGATATCCTGAAGATCGATAGCGATCACATCCCGCTGTCGGAAGGCTACCTGCGGCCGCCAGCTTACCTGGTTCCCTATTGGCAGCGATGGTTCGCCGAGTTACCCTCGGCCGGCCTGCGGGTCGGCTTGGTCTGGCAAGGGAACCGCGACCATCAAGCTGATACCTTCCGCTCTTTTCCCCTGGACACCTTCCGGCCTTTGGCTGAACTGCGGGACATTCAATTTATCAGCTTGCAGCAGGGTTTTGGAGCTGAACAGCTGGGCGACTGGCCCGGCCCGCGGCCGCTGCTGTCTTTGCCCGAGGGCACCGACCAGACCAGCGGCACCTTCATGGACACCGCCGCCATCTTGTTCCAACTCGATCTAGTCATCACCATCGATACCTCGATTGCGCACCTGGCTGGCGCTCTGGGTCGTCCAGCCTGGGTGCTGCTGAACAAGATGCCCGACTGGCGTTGGATGCTCCAGCGAGACGATAGCCCTTGGTACGACTCGCTGCGGCTCTTCCGTCAAGCGACTCAAGGAGATTGGCCGGGGGTGGTCGGACAGGTCAAACAGGCGCTGCTAGCCAGGGCTTTGTGAATGGCCCCTCCGGCCATCAGCCGCCGCGATCTTCTGGTCTCTGGAAGCCTGGCTATCGTTCGCGTGCGAGCGGAGCGGTGCTGTCAGTCGCTAGCCTTCGCCCCGCCTCCTCGAGCCGGCGATTTCATCTGCCGACGACTCTCGGCGCGTCGCGCTTTCTTCGAAGGAACGGGGTTCCTGGCCCGCTCGGCATCCTGCCGCTGCAACCAGCCGGGGATGGGGGCCAGACTCTCTTCCTCCCCCATGACGATGGCTCCCACCCGAGGCGGTCGCCCATGAACTTCCGGCGTCCGTCGTTCTTCCGCCAGTTGCTGCAATCTCAGCTTCATCGCAGCGACCCGATCGGGCATTTGTCCGGCCAAATCTCGGGTTTCGCCAGGATCATCCGCCAGATGGTAGAGCTCATCCCCAACCAACTTGTAATCACCCACCCTGATGGCCGGGGGACCGGTCTCGCTGGTCTCCAGCCCCGGAACGCTGAGGATCAATTCCGAACGCGGTGAGACTTTTCCCTCGGCGATGGTCGGCCAGACGTCGATACCATCCAAGGGTAGCGGCTGATCCAACGTTCCACCCGCCAGGCGGACCAAGGTCGGATAAAGATCGACCACATGCAGCATCTGATCGCAGCGGTTGCCCGCCGGTAAGCGGCGCGGCCAACGCCATAGGCAGGGAACGCGGATCCCGCCTTCGTAATTATCCCCCTTGTGTCCGCGATAAGGCCCATTGGTCAGGCGTTTGGGGCCACCGTTATCGTTCAGGAAAATCACCAAGGTCTGATCGAGGATAGCCTGCTGCTCCAAGGCATCCAACATCCGGCCGATAGCCACATCCATGCACTCCAGCATCGCAGCTTGCGGATCATCGCGATACTTGTCGAGATACTCCTGAGGCGCCCCGTGCGGGCTATGCACCGCGTTGAAAGGTACGTAGTAGAAAAAGGGGACGCCGCGTTCCCGGGCTTGGAGTTGGCGGACAAACTCGTCAGCGATCAGGAAGGTACTATAACCCGGTTGATCGAGCAGTTGCTCCTGGCGATGCCAATCAAAGATTTCCTCGCGGCGGTGGGAAAAGCAGTCGATCAAAGCTCCATAGAGGCCGTATTGGTAATCAAACCCCCGCTGCCGCGGTAGATGCTGTTTGTACCATCCCCCCAAATGCCATTTTCCGAAGATCGCGGTGGCGTAACCGACCTCGCGCACCGCCTGGGCCAAGGTCCGCTCGTCGACCAACATCCCGCCGACATCCAAACCATGGCTGCGTTCCTCCATCCCATTTCGAAAAGGGTACCGCCCCGTCAGCAACGCGGCCCGCGTCGGCGAACAGACGCATTACACGTAGAATTGAGTGAGACTCACCCCCTCGCGAGCGAGCCGATCGAGGCTGGGCGTGGCGACTTTCGTCCCTCCCTGAAAACCCGGCTGATCCCACCCCATATCGTCGGAAAGAAAGACGACGATGTTCGGACGTTCGGGCTCGACCGCCCAACCCATCGCTACCGTCGTGACCAACACCCAAAGTCCGCCAGCGAGATGCTTCTTCATCGAGCGTCGTTTCCTATGCAATCAGCCGTTTAACAACGGAGCAGCCTCGCCCCAGCCACCCACGCTGAGCGCGATCAACCACGATGCAAGCCATCGCCGTATCCGCCACGACATCGACCGTCGACGAGACCCACTCCCAAACTTGACCAGAGTATGAAACAACTGTCGCGCTGCGTGGCGATCTGTCGCAACTTGGCGAACTGTCTCCAATCCAAGCCAGCCCGCCCTCCAAAATCGCACGAAAAAACCCAGGAACACTTGGCGTATTTCCTGGGTTTCCATCAGCGAGGTCGACGGGGCTCGAACCCGCAACCTCCGGATCGACAGTCCGGTGCTCTAACCAATTGAGCTACGACCCCTCGCTTTATCAGTCTCTTTCGGAAGATCGAACGGTGGCGGTCGATACTTGAAAGAATCGAGCCGCCGTCCATTCCGAGGCTTTGGTAGTATAGTCCTCCCCTTGAGACTCGCAAGGGCTGAGCGAGGTTACCCTGGCAATCGTTTCCCGGAGGGACGATCGACTGCAGACGAGTGGGAAGCGGGGGTCGGGGATAGACTTTCCGGCAAAAGATGGGCAGCTTCCATCCCTCGGTTTCGCGGAAATATCGGCATAACCGGCAACTCCGCAACGCTACCCGCTAACCTTCGGAAAATGCCGGCGGGGAAAGCCGGCCTGCCTCCATCCCGAAGGCTAGAGGAGAGGTGGTCTCATTGCGGGAGACACTTTTTTCGGGTCGTTTTCGTTCGGTGGTAACATGGACATGATCGCGGATTGGATGTGGGGATTCCTGGCGGATTTCGGTAGGCGGGTCGAGTACAGTGTCCTGCACATGACGCTGACGCAATGGGCCATTTTTGCGGCCGCCTCGCTGGTGATCGGCTTTTTGGCGATGAGAGGCAACCCACTCCGCTAGGCACCGATAGCGTTTCCGGTGGCAGCTATTACAATCTTGAGTCCGGTTAGCGGGCCGATCAGGCTCAGCTTGCAGATCGCCGCTCCTGCTCAAGGTGGTTTTCGCTTTCATGGCCAGTCATTCGCCCTCCCTTCCGTCGAATCAGGTACACGTCGACGGGCTGACGATCGACCTCAAGAATCGTTATCTGGCCGCTTTCCTCGCCTTCCTTTTTCCCGGGGCTGGGCATAGGTATCAAGGCCGCATCGGCAAAGCAG